>DFFS01000087.1:1664-2999 GCA_002371075.1 Christensenella sp. UBA3770 | reverse complement strand
AACATCTTTATCTCGGTGGGCATCCCCGCGCACATCAAGGGCTATCAGTTTTTGCGCGAAGCGATCAAAATGGCGGTTGCCAACCCCGAGATCATCAACAGCATCACCAAGCGGCTGTATCCCGAAGTGGCGGCGCGCTTTGACACCTCGGCAAGCAAGGTGGAACGTGCCATTCGCCACGCGATAGAGGTGGCTTGGAATAAGGGCAAGATCGAAAACATCAACCAGATCTTCGGCGTAAAGGTCTATTCCGGCAACGAGAAACCCACCAACGGAGAGTTTATTGCCTTGGTTGCGGACAAAATGCTGATCGAATGCGCGTAAACTGCGGCGGCGCAGCTCGCCCCATCCGCGCCGAAAGTCAGTTGACAAAGCGACGATTTTTGTGTATAACTGTTGCGTGAGAAACCGCCCTTGAGGCGCGCCTCTCGCAAGGGGAAAAACATGCTTTCGTCCGTTTTGATCTCCGTCGGAACCTGCGTCTTGATGATCTGCTGCATCTTGTTCTTTCCGCGCATCAAAACCAAGCACGTTTCGGTGGAAACCTATTGGATCGCGGCGCTCCTCGGCGCCCTCGTCGTCATTGCGACAAGGCGGATAAACCTCCCCTCGCTGTGGGCGGCGTTTACGGACAACTCCGCCGTCAATCCCCTCAAAATACTGCTTCTTTTCGTTTCGATGACCCTGCTCTCGATCTTTTTGGACGAGGTGGGGTTTTTTAAGTATCTTGCCAACGAGGCGCTGCGGCTTGCCGGAAAAAGCCAAGTAAAGATGTTTACCGTGCTTTACTGGACGGTTTCCGTCCTGACGGCGTTTACCTCCAACGATATCGTGGTGCTTACCTTTACCCCATTCATCTGCTATTTTGCCAAAAACGCGCACGTGGACCCCAAACCCTATTTGGTGGCGGAGTTTGTGGCGGCAAACACGATGAGCATGCTGTTTGTCATCGGCAACCCCACCAACATCTATATCGCCACGACCTACGGCGTCGGCTTCATCGATTACTTTTTGGTGATGGCGCTGCCTACCCTTGCCTCGGCGGTGGTTTCGTTTGGCGTGTTGTACCTGCTTTTCCGCAAGAGCTTGCGCGAACCCGTCTTGGCTACGCCGGAAACGGTGCGCGTAAAGGATAAAACCTTGCTTGTTTTGGGGCTTGTCGTGCTTGTTTTGGCAACCGCCCTGTTGGTGGTCGGCCCCTACTTTGGCGTCAATATGTGGCTGGTGGCGATCTCAGCGGTCGGCGTGCTGTTTGTCCTGGTACTCTTGCTCTCCCTTTTCCGCAAGCGCCCGCCCGTTGAACTTGGCAGGACGCTAAAGCGCGCCCCCTGGAGC
>DFFS01000087.1:0-1535 GCA_002371075.1 Christensenella sp. UBA3770 | reverse complement strand
AAGCTCGGCGCGGCGCTCGGCAGCGGCGCTACGGTTTGGAAGTACGGCGCCCTCTCCATGCTTTCGGCAAACCTCATCAACAACATTCCGATGAGCGTGCTGTTCTGTCCCATCGTGGGCACCCTGCCGCAAGGGGAGGTGTTGCGCGGTGTGTACGCCACGGTGGCGGGCTCCAACATCGGCGCCTTCCTGACCCCCATCGGCGCCCTTGCCGGCATCATGTGGATGTCGCTCTTAAAGCGCCACGACGTCAAAATGCGCTACGTCGATTTTGTCAAATACGGCTCGGCGGTCGCCATCCCGTCGCTTGCCGCGTGCTTGGGCGTTCTTTCCTTGCTCCTATATTAGACGATGAATTGACCTTCAGTCATGAATTGGCTACGCCGCAACACCCCTAAAAATCTGTTGATTTTTTGGGGACCCCAACGCGGCTCTCTGCCATGAATTGAAGCTCTGCTTCATGAATTGCAATCAAAGATTGCATTATGGATGGTTTTTATTTTTTTATAATCCTTAACGATTTGCGATGCGCAAATTAAAAACCCGCAGTTACGTAAACTACGCGCCTGCGGGTTTTTAAGTTGGACAAAGCAGATGTGTTACTACTCGGCGGAGAACTCGGACTTTCCTGCGCCGCACAGAGGACAAGCAAAATCCTCCGGCAGATCCTCAAACTTGGTGCCCGGGGCAATGCCGTTATCCGGATCTCCAAGCGCCTCATCGTACTCCCATCCGCAAAGATTGCAAACGTATTTCATTGTGATCCCTCCTTATAATTTATTCCGGCAAGGCTTTGCCTTGCTTTTTTATTCCTCTACCTCGACAAGTTGCACGGTGTAACGAAATGACACTTCCTCCCAATCCGTGGGGCCCTCGCACTCTTCATAACTCCAAATGCCCTTGTACGTATCCCCGGGGAAAAGGGTAAACTCCTCCTCGTCGTAATGAAAGTCATAGCCGGACGATCCTTGCGCCAAAAATTTTGCGCCCTGTCTGCCGTTTTTGTCCGTCACGTATTCCAAAAACGAAAAATAGCAGCCTTCTGTCAGCGAAACAAGGGGTTCCTCTCCCGTAAAAGGGGTATTGCACGCGCAACGGATCTTTAAAACTTTCATACCGCTACTTGATCGGTTCAAAGTCCGCCGCGCCGTGTTTGCAAAGCGGGCAAACGATGTCGTCGGGCAAAGTGTCGCCCTCGTAAACGTAACCGCACACCTTGCAAACGTAGCCTTTTTTGCCCTCCGTTTGCGGCTTGGGCTTGACGTTCTTTTGATAATAGGTGTAGGTCATGGTCTCCTGCTCGGTGATCACGCGCGCCTCGGTGACGGAGCAGATAAACATGCCGTGCGTATCAAGGTCCACGTAGCTGTCGACGGAGAGGGACATAAAGCTGTTGATATACTTGGGCAAAAAGACCAATCCGTTGTCGCTGCGAAGTTTTTCCCAGCCCTCAAACTTGTCCACCGTCCTGCCGCTGCGGAAGCCAAAGTCCTCAAACACCTTAAACGGAGCGTCCACCGACAGGCAGTTGATGT
>DFFS01000066.1:35641-44269 GCA_002371075.1 Christensenella sp. UBA3770 | reverse complement strand
AGACTTCGGGTGGTCCTCTGCGTCAAGGAACGGTATGAACACTTAGTATATTTAGGAGGAAAAGTCAAAATGAATACTGTTATCGAAACCATTGGCAAAGAGGCAATGAAAGAGAACGTTTCTTCTTTCAACATCGGCGACACCGTCAAGGTGAACATCAAGTTCAAAGAGATCACCCGTGGTGGCACGGATGCCAACAAATCCAAGAACGCTCGTACCGACAAGTCCGTTAAGGAAGAGATCAAGTCCCAAACCTTCGAGGGCCTTGTGATCGCACGTCGCGGCGGCGGCATCAGCGAGACCTTTACCGTTCGTAAGATCTCCTACGGCGTCGGCGTGGAAAAGACGTTTATGCTCCACTCTCCGCAGATCGAGAGCATTCAGGTCGTCCGTAAGGGCTCCGTCCGTCGCTCCAAGCTCTACTATATGAGAGGGCGCACCGGTAAGGCGGCTAAGGTCAAAGCAGCCAAGTAATAGGCAAATAAAAAACGTTGCTGCATTCGTGCAGCAACTTTTTTTATGCGCTTTTGATCGCTTTGCAATCAAAACTTCACCGCACCTGATTTCCAATTAAAATGATCCGCAATGCAATCTTAGATTGCAATTCATGAGCCATAGGCTCAATTCATGGCAAAGAACCGCGTTGGAGTCCCCGAAAAATCCGATAGATTTTTTTTGGGGGTGTTGCGGCGCTGCCAATTCATGATCCGCAAGGATCAATTCATTGCGCATAATTGCAATCCGTAATTTCACAATGACGTGGTATGCGTTGCCGCTCGGCAAGCCGCCACGCGCATTCGCCCATATATTGAAATGGGCGTGCGCGGGTTATTTTTTTATTATACTAAATTATTTTAATGATAAATTCTCTCAAACGCTTGATTATTATCCGCTAAAGTATTTAGAATAAGATTGACTAACTATGCGAGGTATTAGCATGAAAAAGTTTCTATTGATTATCGCTTGTTTGATTTTGGTTGCGGTGTGCTTCACCGCCTGTAAGACGACGTTCTCTTCCGATTACGGCGAAGAGATCTTGTCCAACACCGGTTTTGAGCTCAACGAGATCACCGGTTGGACTGCAGTCGCCGCTGAGGATGAGACTGCCGCAAGCGTCAAAACGACGCTTGACTCATCGGATTATTCCGAGGTCGTCGGCAAGTACTACCTGAGCGTCAAAGCGAATGAGTACAACACCTACACCCAAACCGTATCGGTGGAAAAGAACTCCTTGTATCGCCTTTCCGCAAAGGTGCGCATCGCGTCGTCCATCTCTTCGGAGGAGACGCTTGCCGGCGCATTCGTTGCCATCGACTCCGATTTTGCCCTTGTCAACGCGATCGAAAAGTCCAAGACCGACGGGTGGAAGACCGTCGAGACCTACTTCAACAGCGGTGACCGCACTTCCGTCACCGTTCGCTTCGGTGTCGGTACGGAAAACCATCACGCAAGCGGCACTGCGGAGTTTGACGGCATCTCCCTGACCAAGGAAAAGGTCGCGCCGGAGGGCGTGATCGTGACCGATCTGCAGGGCGGTGAAGAGGACGTTGCTTTCAACGCGCTCTATCGCACCAACAAAGAGGGCAAGCTTTTTATGATCCTTTCCGTTGTGCTTGGCGCGGCGTGCCTGTTTGCGGCATATGCGGCGTTCCGCACGATGATGGGCAGAAAGGGCGCGTTCCTTACCCCCGACATGCAGGATCAAAAGGTTTCCTTCTTTAAGAGCTCCGCATTCATCCTGATCATCTGCGAGCTTGTGGCTTTCGCCGTTCGCTTGATCTTGATCAACTTCGTGTACGGCGGCTCCACCTTGGGCGGCTACGTGACGGACGCCACCAAACTTGCCGACCTCGGCGCCGCAAAGTATTACTTTGACGAAAAGGTGCTTACCCCGATCGGTTCGCTTTATGTCCTGTGGGTGATGGGGCTGCTTGCCTCGCCGCTCAAATTGGTCATGGGCAGCATGGGCTTCGCCATCTTCCTTAAGATCCCCGCGGTCCTTGCCGATCTTGTGATCGTCTTCCTCGTTTACTATCTTGCCAACCGCAAGTACAACCAATACATCTCCGCCTTGTTTGCGGGTGTGTTTGCCGTGTTCCCCGTGTTCTTCTTCCTCTCTGCGGGGTGGGGTGCATATGCGTCCATCGGCGTGTTGTTCCTGCTGTTGTCCTTGATCTCCGTTTTGGACAAAAAGTACGTTGCCTGCATCATCTACTATGCGGTTTCGCTGTTGTTCTTTACGGAAGCGCTTCTGTTGGCGCCGCTTTTCCTCGCTTATCTCGTGTACGTCTTCTTCAAGTCGGATGATGACAAGATGGCGATCTCCATCACCCTTACTTCCGCCATCATCGTCTTGTACCTCGTCAGCATTCCGTTCATTCTCTCGCACTTTACGGCGGGTCATCCGTTTATCGTCGTAAAGAGATATTGCCAGGCGTTCCTTGCGCACACCGGCTTCACCGAGAATGCGTTTACGATCTACGGTCTGTTTGGTTTGGGCGCCGCCAAGGCAAACGTTGCTTCCTATGTGTTCAACGGCATCTTGGTCGGTTTGATGGCTGTCGCCACGATCCTTGCGTTCTTTAAGTCCAGAAGTAGGTTGGATCTGTTCCTGCTTGCCGCATTCGTCTTTGTCTTCACCTTCGTGATGACTTCCGCGGTGGATACCCTCCTCATTTATCCGGCGCTCGTGCTCCTTTTGGTGTACGGCATGATCACGGGTGATCGCAGGGTGCTCAAGTTGTTTGGCGGTTTGTCTTTGACGACCTTGATCAACACCTCCTATGCGATGACGATCGGCGGCTATTTCGGCTCGGGCGAAAACAGCGCTTTGGTTTTGATGACCGCGGCGGATCCCGTTATGATCATCTTCTCCGTTGCAAACGTGCTGTTACTCGGTTACTTTGGCTATCTCGTATATTCGATTTGCATCAAGGAGGACGTCAAAGGCGTCGTGATCGTGGAGGGCAATTACTTCCTCTACGTTTGGGGCATCATGAAGACCGCCGCGTTTGCCGTTGCGGGCTTCTGCACCAAGACGGTCCCGACCTTCTTCACCAAGACGGTCCCGGGCTGGTTCAAAAAGAAGTCTTCGGAGGATAACAATGCTGTCAAAGGTCAATAGTTTTTCTTTGGACGGGCTCACCGGCTATAAGGTAGACATTGAAATTGACATCAACGCAGGTTTGCCCAAAGTGGAGATCATCGGTCTGCCTGATGCCGCCATCAAGGAATCGGCGGAAAGGGTGACCTCTTCCATCAAAAACAGCGGATATCACTTTCCCGTCAAGCGCGTGATCGTAAATCTCGCGCCGGCAGATACCAAAAAGGAAGGTTCGCTGTTTGATCTGCCCATTGCGGTGGGCATTCTTGCGGCTTCGGGGCAGCTGTTTACCGCCGCTTATAAGGATTACGTGATCCTCGGCGAGCTTTCGCTGGACGGCGTGCTTCGCCCGATCAACGGCTTGATCGCCATCTTGATCTCCGGCTTGCAGGAGGGCTACAAAAAGTTTATCATTCCCGAGGAAAACGCCGCGGAAGCAAGTTTCATTCAGGGCATCGAGGCTTACTGCGCACATACCCTTAAGGACGTTTGCGAGTTTCTCGATGGGGAAAAGCCCATTTCCCCCGTGCCGTACCGCACCTTTTCCGAGGCGGTCAAAAACGACAAGTACGATTTGGACTTTTCCGACGTAAAGGGGCAACGCACCGCCAAGCGCGCGATGGAGATCGCCGTTGCGGGTGGGCACAACATCTTGTTGATCGGTCCTCCCGGCGCCGGCAAAAGTATGCTTGCAAAGTGCGTTGTGGGCATCATGCCCGACCTGACCTTTGACGAAGCGATCGAGGTCACCAAGGTGTACAGCATCGCAGGGCTTTTGGATGAAAAGATGGGGATCATCACGCAGCGTCCCTTCCGCACACCGCACCACACAACGACCGTTCCGGCGCTTGTCGGCGGCGGACATAAGGCAAAGCCGGGCGAGGTTTCTCTTGCCAACCACGGCGTGTTGTTTTTGGACGAGGTGCCGGAGTACAAGCGCGATGCCTTGGAAACCTTGCGTCAACCGCTTGAAGATGGGGAGATCACCGTCACCCGCGTCAAGCAGACCATCAAATATCCAGCAAACTTTATGTTGATCGGCAGCATGAACCCTTGCCCGTGCGGCAACTACGGCTCCAAAAAGCAGATCTGCACCTGCACGCCGCAGGCGATCCGCCGCTATTTGAACCGTCTTTCCGGTCCGTTGCTTGACAGGATCGACATTCAGGTGGAGGTGGATTCGGTGGAATTTGCCGACCTTCGCTCTACGGCGGAGGAGGAAACGAGCGCCGTCGTGAAAGAGCGCGTTATGCGCGCCCGCGAAATTCAGCGAGAGCGCTTTGACAAAAAGACCATCTACACCAATTCCGACATGAACAACCGCTTGATCAAGCAATATTGCAAGATCCCGCACGAAGCGGAGGAAATGATGGAAAACGCTTTCCGCAAGTTGTCCCTTTCCGCGAGGGCAAGCTTCCGCATCCTCAAGGTCGCGCGTACCATTGCGGATCTGGAGGGCAAAAAGAACATCGAGACCGCGCACGTAGCGGAAGCGATCCAGTATCGCAGTTTGGATAGGAAGTACTTCAGTTAATGAAAGCGTACACGAGGGATCAGATCGCCATCATAAAGCTGCTTTCCGTTGAGGAGATGGGCTACCGTCAAAGGCTTGCTTTGACACAACTTGCCCATAGTCCCGCGGAGCTGTTTGATCATTTGGCGGCTTATCGCTCGGAGATAGCATCATTGGGGGAGGGGCTCTTTGACAAACTGACCGATTTGCAGGAAAGTTTTGACGAGCAGCGCTTCCTGCTGTATATGGAAAGGATCGGCGCCGTCGTCGTCTTTCAGGGGGAGGAGGAATATCCGGATTCCCTTATGATCTTGGACGACAGCCCGCTCGCTCTGTTTTGCATCGGGGACGTGTCCCTTTTAAAAAGGGAGGACTGCTTTGCCGTCGTCGGCACCAGAGCGCCCACGCGCTACGGCAGGGACGTGACGGAGCTGTTTTCCAAAGAGATCGCGGAGGCGGGCTTTCCGATCGTCAGCGGGCTTGCCCGCGGCGTGGACGCCATCGCTCATCGCGCGGCGCTTGACGCAGGCGCACCCACGATCGCGGTGCTTGGTTGCGGGGTGGACAAAGTTTATCCGTCCGAAAACATGGACCTATATCACCGCATTGCGGAAAAGGGCTTGTTGGTGTCGGAGTTCTTCCCGGGGTCGGAACCCCTCGCGTTTCACTTTCCGCACCGCAACCGTGTGATCAGCGCACTCTCCAAAGGGGTGCTCGTCACGGAGGCGGGCGTCAAAAGCGGCACCTTGATCACGGTGACGGACGCCTTGGAGCAGGGCAAGGACGTGTTTATCGTCCCCGGCAACATTTTCAGTCAGGCAAGCAAGGGAGCAAACGAGATGTTGCACAACCCGCAATGCCTGATCGCAACCGATCCTTCGGACATCCTTGGCTTTTACGGCAAGGACAAAACGTCCAAAGAGGTCGAACCTCATCAACTGACGACGGAAGAGGTCATTATCTACTCCGCCTTGCAGGATGATGACAAACACTTTGAAGAGCTCTTGGCTTTGACCGGGCTCGGAATGGGGGAACTGATGGCAACCCTGACCAAACTTGAGGTTTTGGGCGTCATCAAAAGTTATCCCGGCAACTATTACGGCATATAATACGCGACAACGCGAAATAAATGGAGCAGCAATGAAGTTAGTTATCGTAGAATCACCATCTAAGGCAAAGACAATCGGAAAGTACCTCGGGCAGGGCTACCGCGTACTCGCGTCGGGCGGGCACGTGTGTGATCTTCCCGAGAAGCGTCTCGGCATCGACGTGGAAAACCAGTTCGAGCCGGAGTACGTTATTTCGGACGATAAGCAGCGCGTGATCGCAAATTTGAAGTCCACGCTCAAAAACAGCGAGAAAGTTTATCTCGCAACCGACCCTGACCGCGAGGGCGAGGCGATCAGTTGGCACCTGCAAAACGTGCTGTCCCTTCCGGACGACGAGATCCGCATTGAGTTTAACGAGATCTCCAAAAAGGCTGTGCAAAACGCCTTGACCAAGCCGCGCAAGATCAATCGCAGTTTGGTGGACGCGCAACAGGCGCGCCGCGTGCTTGACCGCATCGTGGGTTACAAGATCTCTCCCGTCATTTCCAGAAAGATCAAAAAGGGTCTTTCGGCAGGGCGCGTGCAATCGGCGGCGCTTCGCATGGTCGTGGACAGGGAGCGCGAGATCCGTGCGTTCAAGCCGGAGGAATATTGGACGTTGCACGCTTTGTTTAAGGGCAAGCAGTCCTTTAAGGCACTGTTTACCGACGTGGATGGCAAAAAGTTTAAGATCCCCAACAAAGCCGCCCTTGACAAACTGCTTTCACAGATCGACGGCAAGCAGTACGTCGTGGACGAGGTAAAGCGCAGCGTCCAAAAGGTCATGCCCATGCCGCCGTTTACCACAAGCACCCTGCAACAGGATGCCACCACAAAGTTCTCGATGAGCGCGCCGCAAGTTATGCAGATCGCTCAGCAACTTTACGAGGGCTTTGAGATCGAGGGGGAGGGGCACGTCGCTCTCGTCACCTATATCCGTACCGACTCGGTGCGCGTTGCGGACGACGCCGTTTGGGCTGCCAAAAACCACATCGTTTCTCATTACGGGGCGGAGTTTTATCCCAAGTTCCCCAATAAGTTTGCCGTCAAGGCGGAGGCGCAGGACGCTCACGAAGCGATCCGTCCCATTTCGCTTGAAAAGGATCCGGAGTCTTTGAAGAGCAAACTTTCCAAAAACCATTACTTGGTTTACAAGTTGATCTACGATCGTTTTGTCGCCAGCCAAATGGCGCCCGCGCAATACGACACCTTAAAAGTGCATCTGAACGCTCTCGGCGACAGCCACAAATTCGGCTTTAAGGTGCAGGGCAGGACGCTGAAGTTTGCCGGATTTACCGCCGCGTATGCGGATTTCCGCACGCACAGCAACGAGGACGACGGGGAGGAGAGCACTTTGCTGCCGTCCCTCAACGAGGGCGACGTGCTTGACTTCAAAGAAGTCAAATACGAGCAAAAGTTCACCAAGCCCCCGCAGCGCTACACCGAAAGCTCCTTGATCAAGGCAATGGAAGAAAACGGCATCGGCAGACCGAGTACCTACGCTTCGATCATCAGTGTGATCGCCAAGCGCGCCTACACCGAAAAGGAGGGAAAAAACCTCAAAGCCACCGAGCTCGGTGAGACCGTTTGCGACGCCATCGTAAAGTATTTCCCCGACATTATGGACCTCAAGTTCACCGCCAAGATGGAAAAGGAACTTGACGAAGTGGAAGAGGGCAGGAAATGGCAGGATCTGATCGGTTCCTTCTATCCCGGCTTTATCGGTGAAGTCAAAAGAGCCTATAACGACGGCAGCTCCACGGAGAAAAAGGCGGAGGAAGTTTCAAACGTAAAGTGCGACAAATGCGGCGCGATGATGGTGGTCAAGGAGGGGCGCTACGGCAAATTCCTCGCTTGCCCCAATTATCCGTCCTGCAAAAACATCCTGTCCGTGGATGTGGAAGAGGTGGTCGGCACCTGTCCGATCTGCGGCAAAAACGTCGTCAAAAAGCATTCCAAGGCGGGCAAACTGTTTTATGGTTGCACGGGCTATCCGAGCTGTAAATTCGCCAGCTGGGATATTCCCGCGCCGCACCTTTGTCCCAACTGCAAAAATACGATGATCGTCAAAAAGAGCAGAGGCAAAACGAAGTACGTTTGCACCTCTTGCAAGTACGAAGAGGAAAAATGAAAGTAAAAGTTGTCGGCGGTGGTCTTGCCGGCGCGGAAGCGGCGTACGCCCTCCTTACGCGCGGGTACGAGGTGGAGATGTATGAAATGCGTCCCCAAAAGAGCACGCCGGCGCACAAAACGGGTCGTCTTGCGGAGTTGGTCTGTTCCAACAGCTTAAAGAGCGAGGTAGCGTCCACCGCAAGCGGCACCTTGAAAAATGAAATGAAGTGCTTCGGCAGCGTCGTCTTACAGGCGGCGGAAGAGGCGCGCGTCCCCTGCGGCGGCGCTCTCGGGGTGGAAAGGGAAGCCTTTTCCCAAGCGGTCGAACGCATTTTGACCTCCTTTCCCGGCTTCTTCTTGGTCAGGGAGGAAGTCACGGAGATCACCGAGGGTCCCCTTGTGATCGCCACCGGTCCTTTGACAAGCGACGCGATGGCGGGTTGTTTGAAAGAGATCACGGGAGAGGAGTATCTCAATTTCTTCGACGCGGCGGCGCCCATCGTAACGGCGGAAAGCATCGATTACGACAAGGCGTTCTTCGCCTCCCGCTACAAGAGCGGCGACGTGGACTACCTCAACGCGCCGATGAACAAGGAGGAGTATCTTGCCTTTTACGACGCGCTTGTCCACGCGGAGCGCGCGAGGCAGGAGGTGGAGGGCAATTATTTCGACGGCTGTATGCCCGTTGAAGTGATCGCCGAGGGCGGGGTGGATTCCCTGCGCTTCGGTCCCTTGCGTCCGGTGGGGCTTCGTCACCCCGAAACGGGTGAAAAGTATTACGCCGTTTTACAGCTCAGGAAGGAAAACGTCTC
>DFFS01000066.1:33800-35531 GCA_002371075.1 Christensenella sp. UBA3770 | reverse complement strand
GGCGGGTGTTCGGCTTGATCCCCGCGCTTAGGGATGCCGAATTCGTGCGCTACGGCGTGATGCATCGAAACACGTTTATCAACGCCCCCAAGGTCATTGACGGGGAGTTTCGCGTAAAGGGCAGAGAAAACCTTTACATAGCGGGGCAACTTTCGGGGGTCGAAGGATATATGGAAAGCGCAATGAGCGGCATGGTCGCGGGGCTGTCCTTGGCGGCGCGACTGAAGGGTAAGGACTTTGTCAAACTGCCCGAAACCACCATCATGGGGGCGCTGACGGCGTACGTCTCCGCCCAAAACGACTCTTTCCAACCGATGAACGCCAACTTCGGCGTTTTGCCTCCTCTAGAGAAGAGGATCAGGGACAAAGTCGCGCGCAAAAACGCCTATGCCGAGCGCGCGGTCACGGATATGAAAGCATACGCCGCTTCCTACGAGCGTGCGTTAAAGGAGTGAATTATGGAATTTAAAGGCACAACGATCTGCGCCGTCAAAAAGGACGGCGTCACGGTGATCGCCGGAGACGGTCAGGTCACGATGGGTGAGAGCGTGGTCTTCAAAGCCAATGCGGTCAAAGTCAAGCGCATTTACGGCGGCAAGGTCGTCGTCGGGTTTGCGGGAAGCGTTTCCGACGCCTTTTCTTTGAGCGAAAAGTTTGAGAAAATGTTGCAAAAATTCAGCGGTAATCTGATGCGCAGCGCCGTGGAACTTGCGGAACTGTGGCGCAACGACAAAATGCCCCGTCAACTGCAGGCAATGTTGATCGCGGCGGATAAGGACAACCTTTTGGTTCTTTCCGGCACGGGCGAAGTCATCGATCCCGATTCCGGCGTATGCGCGATCGGCAGCGGCGGAAATTACGCTTTGGCGGCGGCGCGCGCCCTTTACGACATCCCGGGCATCGGTGCGGAGGAGATCGCAAGGAGGGCGATGAAGATCGCATCCGAACTTTGCGTGTTTACCAACGAGAATTTGACGGTGGAGGTGCTGTGATGGAACTGTTTACCCCGCGTGAGATCGTAGAGGAACTTGACAAATACATCATCGGGCAGGCGGAAGCGAAAAAGAGCGTTGCCGTCGCCCTGCGCAATCGCTATCGCCGCAGTCGTTTGGACGATGCGGCAAGGGAGGAGATCACTCCCAAAAACATCATCATGAAGGGTCCCACCGGCGTGGGCAAGACGGAGATCGCTCGTCGTTTGGCAAAATTGGTCAAAGCGCCCCTCGTCAAGGTGGAAGCAACCAAGTTTACCGAAGTCGGCTACGTCGGACGCGACGTGGAATCCATGGTCAGGGATCTTGTCGAGGCGGCGATCCGCTTGGTCAAAGAGGAGCGCTACGAAGAGCTGAAGCCCCGCGCCACGCAAGCGGCGGTGGACAAGCTTGTCAAGGTCATTATGCCCATCAGGAAGGAGCTTTCGCCCGACGTACCGGAGGCGCAACTTGCCGAGTCTATCTCGGAGGAGCTTATGGACGGCAAACTGGACGAAATGCAGGTTGAGATCGAGGTCACCGAGCCGCCCAAGTCGCTGCAAATGACCAGCAGCGGGCAGGGCGCGGAGATCAACATCGGCGACATCTTCAAGCAGATGAGCGGCGGGCACAAGAAAAAGCGTAAGCTGTACGTCAAAGACGCGATGCGTATGCTTGTGATGGAAGAGTCGGATAAACTCATTGATTCGGACAGCGTCAACGCCGAAGCGCTTCGTCGCGCCGAGCAAGAGGGCATCAT
>DFFS01000066.1:0-33740 GCA_002371075.1 Christensenella sp. UBA3770 | reverse complement strand
TTCATCGACGAGATCGACAAGATCGCGGGGGCGGGCGTAGGCTCGTCGCACGGCGGTCCCGACGTCTCGCGTGAGGGCGTGCAGCGCGATATCCTTCCGATCGTGGAGGGTTCGACCGTCTCCACAAAGTACGGCAGCATCCGCACCGATTTCATCCTGTTTATCGCAGCGGGCGCTTTCCACGTTTCGGAGGTCAAAGATCTGATCCCCGAGCTGCAAGGCAGGTTTCCCGTCGTCGTCACCCTTGACAGCTTGACCAAGGAGGACTTCGTGCGCATTTTGACCGAGCCGTCCAACGCGCTTTTGAAGATGTACAGCGCCCTTCTCAAAGTGGACGGCGTGGATCTTAAGTTTACCAAGGACGCGATCGATCGCATTGCCGAGCTTGCCTCCTTTGAAAACACCAACAGCGAAAACATCGGCGCGCGTCGCTTGCATTCGCTGATCGAAAAACTGTTGACGGAGGTTTCCTTTGAAGCGCACGGCGAGCCCATCGAACTTTTGGTGGATCGCGCTTACGTGGACGGTCACCTCGCAAAAGAGTATATGGACATCGATTTGAAAAGATATATCATTTAAGGTGGAACGAGCATGATCAACATAATGAAAGGCACAAAGGATCTTCTTCCGCAGGAAAGCTACAAGTGGGATATGATCGAACGCGAGATCAAGGAAGTCGCAAGGCTCTTTAATCTGCACAAGATCGCAACGCCCACCTTTGAGCATACCGAGCTTTTCCTTCGCGGCGTGGGAGATACGACGGACATCGTCAACAAGGAAATGTACACCTTTGAGGACAAGGGCGGCAGGAGCGTCACCTTAAAGCCGGAAGGTACGGCGGGCGTGGTCAGAAGCTACATAGAAAACGGGCTTTCCCAGTTGCCGCAACCCCTTAAAATGTATTATGAAACGCCGGTTTTCCGTTATGAAAGACCGCAAGCGGGCAGACTGCGCGAACACCACCAATTCGGCGTGGAGATCTACGGCGCGGATACGCCGCAGCAGGACGTTGAGGTCATCTTGATCGCACGGACGCTCTTTCATCGCCTAGGCATCACGGCGCCCGAGCTTCACATCAACAGCATCGGCTGCCCCACGTGCAGAAAAAGCTACAACCAAGCCCTGAAAGCTTATTTTGCCGCAAAGCAGGAGGAGCTTTGTCCCACTTGCCGCGAGAGGCTTCAAAAGAACCCGCTGCGCATTTTGGATTGTAAAGAGGAAAAGTGCGCCGCGATCGCGGCGGACGCGCCGTCCGTTTTGGACTACTTGTGCGCCGATTGCGCCGCCCATCACGAGGGCGTCAAAAACCTCCTTACCAAGGCGGGGATCCCGTATTCCGTGGACGACAGGATCGTGCGCGGGCTTGACTACTACACCAAGACGGTGTTTGAGTTTGTCGTGGACAACATCGGCGCCAAATCCACCGTTTGCGGCGGCGGCAGATACAACAATTTGGTGGAGCAGATGGGGGGCAAGCCTTGTCCCGCCGTCGGTTTCGGCATGGGCATCGAAAGGTTGGTGCTTACGATGACCAACGTCGGTGCTTCCTTTGGCGAGGTGCCTTCGCCCGACTTGTTTATCGCAAACGTCGGGTCGGCGGACGACGCGTTTTTGCTCACTTGCGCGTTGCGCGAGCAGGGCGTTAACGCCGAGTGCGACACGATGGGGCGCGGCTTAAAGGCGCAAATGAAGTTGTCGGATAAATTACTTTCCAAATTTACCGTCGTGATCGGCGAAACGGAGCTTAAGGAAGGCAAAGCAAAAGTAAAAAGAATGTCGGACGGAACGGAGGAGGAAGTTTCTCTTTCCGAACTGGCAAATTATATAAACGTAAAGAAGGGTTGACTTATGGATTATCTCAGCAAAAGGACAAAAATGTGCGCGGAGTTTTCCGCAAAAGATATCGGCGCAAAGGTCACCGTGCTTGGCTTTATCGGCAAGTACAGAAACCTCGGAAACTTGATCTTCACCGACCTCAGGGACAGGACCGGCATTCTGCAGATCTCCTTTGAGGAGGCGTCTTGCGGCGAGGAAGTTTTCCAAAAAGCCGTCAAATTGCGCAACGAATTCGTCGTGGCGGTGACGGGCGTCATTCGTTCCCGCGGGGAAAAGAACATCAATCGCAATCTTCCGTCGGGTGAAGTGGAGCTTGCCGCCGACGCCTTGGACATCTTGTCCGAGGCGGACGTGCCGCCCTTTGTGATCTCCGAGCTTGCCGAAGTGGGTGAGGTCACCCGCCTGAAGTATCGCTACTTGGACCTCCGCCGCGGCAGCTTGCAGGCAAACATTCAAATGAGATCCAAGCTTTGCCATCTCGTGCATTCGTATATGGACAAGCAGGGCTTTTTGGACATTGACACCCCTTGCCTCGGTCGTTCCACACCGGAGGGCGCGCGCGATTATCTCGTGCCCAGCAGGGTGCACCACGGCGAGTTTTACGCTTTGCCGCAGTCACCGCAGATCTACAAGCAACTCTTGATGATCGCCGGCTTCGACCGCTATTACCAGATCGCAAAGTGCTTCCGCGACGAGGATCTTCGCGCCAATCGTCAGCCCGAGTTTACGCAGATCGATATGGAAATGAGCTATGCCGACTGCGAGGACGTGATGGGCGTGGCGGAGGGCTTGATCCGCGAAGTATTTGACAAGCTCATCGGCGTCAAACTGCCTGAAAAGCTCCGTCGCATGCCTTACGCCGAGGCGATGGATCGCTTTGGTTCGGACAAGCCGGACACCCGTTTCGGCTTGGAGCTCTTGGACGTATCCGACCTCGTGCAAGATTGCGGGTTCTCCGTGTTTGAGTCCACCGTCGCCGCCGGCAACAAGGTCAAGTGCGTCAACGCAAAGGGACTTGCTTCTCATTATAGCAGAAAGGAAATTGACAAACTGGCGGAATTCGTCAAGGATTACGGCGCAAAGGGTCTCGCTTGGGTCGCCCTAAAGGACGAGGGCGTGACATCCTCCTTTGCCAAGTTCTTAAAGGAGGGCGTTTTGGATGCAGTTTTGACTGCCGTGGGTGCGGAGAAAGGGGACGTTGTCTTCTTCGTTGCGGATAAATACTCCGTCGTTTCCGCTGCGCTCGGCGCGCTGCGTTTAAAGATCGCCAAAGACCACGGTTTGATCCCCGCAGGGTCCTTTGACTTCTTGTGGGTCACCGAATTCCCGCTTCTTGAGTACAGCGAGGAAGAGGGCAGATACGTTGCCATCCACCACCCGTTTACGGCGGCGATGGATGAGGACCTCCCTCTCTTGGACACCGATCCTTTGAAAGTGCGCAGCAAAGCCTACGACCTTGTCATCAACGGTGAGGAGGCAGGCGGCGGCTCCATCAGGATCCACACGCCGGAGATGCAAAGTAAGATCTTCAATTTGCTCGGCTTTTCCGATCAGGACATCGTCGATCGCTTTGGCTTCTTTGTGGAGGCGTTCCGTTACGGCGCGCCGCCGCACGGTGGTCTTGCCTTTGGGCTGGATCGCTTGGTCATGCTGCTTACGGGTGCGGAGAGCATCAAGGACGTCATTGCGTTCCCCAAGATGCAAAATGCGTGTTGCTTGATGAGCGACGCGCCGTCCCCCGTGGAGCCCAAGCAACTTTCCGACCTTGCCATTCAGGTGGCGAAAGAGAACAAATAATGCTGGAAGTCGGGCTGGTTGAAAGCGTAAACGAAAAGCGCGGCACCGCCAAAGTCGTCTTTGACAGAAAGTCCGCCTGCGACAAGTGCGGCATGTGTCTTACCTCAAAAGGGGAAAAGATGAAAGTGTACGTCGAGGTCAAAAACACCCTCGGTGCAAAAGTCGGCGACAAAGTGGGCGTCTCGATGAGCGACAAGTTCGTTTTGCGGGCGGCTTTTGTCGTGTACGTGATCCCCGTCGTCCTCGTCGGCGCAGGGCTTGCCATCTTTCGCAAGTTTAACGATCTGATCCTGCTTGCCGTCATTGCCGTAGGGCTTCTCCTCGGCGTCGGCATCGGCATCTTCGTGGATCGTATGGTGCGAAAAAAGGGTACGTTTGCGCCCACGTTGACCCAGATTTTTCCTGCGGAGGAAGCTGCGCGAGAGGGCGATGAACCCACTGCGCCCCAAGCGGAAGAAAAGGGCGCGGACGAGGATGATTCAACTGACCGCTAAACGTCAAAAATACCTTGGAAATCGACAAAAAGGAGGATCTTATGATCACTGTTACTTCAAAAAACATCGACGAATTATTGGCTGCCGACTATGCCGTGCTTGACTTTTGGGCAAGCTGGTGCGGTCCGTGCAGGATGCTTTCCCCCACGGTGGAGGCGCTTTCGGAAAAATACGGGGATAAGGTAGCGTTCGGCTCCGTCAACGTGGACGACGAGGAAGCCATCGCCATTCGCTTCGGCATTTCGGTGATCCCCACGCTTTTCTTCCTGAAAAAGGGGGAGGCGGTGAACAAAACGGTGGGCGTCAGACCGTCTTCCGAGCTTGAAGGCATCATTGCGGATTTGATAAAGTAAATTACGGGGTTATCCCCAAAGGATAGGAGAAAATATGATAGATTTCAGCACGATCAAAAAACAGGACGAAGAAGTATTCGGCGCAATGGACAGGGAACTTGCCCGTCAGAGGGGCAACCTTGAGCTGATTGCCAGCGAGAACATCGTTACCCCCGCGGTCATGGCGGCGATGGGCAGCCATTTGACCAACAAGTACGCGGAGGGTTATCCCGGCAAGCGTTATTACGGCGGTTGCGTTTACGTGGACGAGGTGGAGACCATTGCGATCGAACGCGTCAAAAAGATCTTCGGCGCGGCATACGCCAACGTTCAGCCCCACAGCGGCGCCAACGCAAACCTCGCCGTGTATTTCGCGCTTCTCGAGGTGGGCGATACGATCCTCGGCATGAACCTTGCGCACGGCGGTCACCTGACGCACGGCAGTCCTGTCAATATGTCGGGCAAAAACTACAACATCATTCCTTACGGCGTCAAAAAGGAGACGGGTAGGATCGATTACGAAGAGGTGAAGCGCTTGGCAAAAGAGCACCGTCCCAAACTGATCGTCGCGGGTGCTTCCGCGTATCCCCGCGCCATTGATTTTAAGGAGTTCCGCCGCATCGCCGACGAAGTCGGCGCCTATTTGATGGTGGATATGGCGCACATCGCAGGCTTGGTTGCCGCAGGGGAACATTTGAACCCGATGGGCTACGCGCACGTCGTGACCACGACAACGCACAAGACCCTTCGCGGTCCGCGCGGCGGCGTGATCCTCACCAACGATGAAGAGATCGCAAAAAAGATCAACAAAGCCATCTTCCCGGGCACGCAAGGCGGCCCCCTGATGCACGTGATCGCGGCAAAAGCCGTGGCGTTCGGCGAGGCGCTTACTCCGGAATTTAAGGCGTATCAGCACCAGATCGTCCTAAACGCCAAGGCAATGAGCGAGCGTTTCCTCGCAAACGGCGTGAACCTCGTTTCGGGCGGCACGGACAACCACCTGATGCTTCTTGACCTTACCAGCAACCACATCACGGGTAAGGAGCTTGAAACCCTTTTGGATCAAGCGCACATCACCGTCAACAAAAACGCCATTCCCTTTGACACCGAAAAGCCCTTTGTGACAAGCGGCGTCAGGATCGGCACGCCTTCCGTTACGCAACGCGGCATGAAGGAGGCGGATTGCGTTTACATAGCGGATCTGATCACGGACATCATCAAGCATCGCGAAGAAGCCGTTCCCCGTGTGACGGAGGCGGTCGCCGCGCTTTGCGAAAAGTATCCGATCTATCAAAACGACGTTCTGTAAGCTATGACTACGGAGGAGAGGATCTATCTCGATCACGCAGCCACCACTGCGACGGACTTGGACGTTTTTATCGAAATGATGCCGTATTTTACCGTGATTTTCGGCAACGCCAGCAGTTTGCACAAGGATGGGCGAAGGGCAGTCGGCGCGATCGACCATGCGCGTGAAATGGTGGCAAAAGCCCTCGGCGCCTCTTCTTCCGAGATCTATTTTACCTCGGGCGGCACCGAAGCGGACAACTGGGCCGTTATCGGGCTTGCCGAAGCAAATGCCGATAAAGGGCGTCATATCGTTGCATCCTCAGTGGAACATCCCGCCGTTCTCAGCGCGTTAAAACGCCTTTCCGAACGTGGGTTTGAGGTCACCTATCTTCCGGTAAACGCCGAGGGGGAAGTTTCCGTGGAGGACGCCGTTAAGGCGTTCCGTCCCGATACCGTTCTCGTCACGTTGATGCTTGTCAACAACGAAGTCGGCACGGTCCAGCCCGTTCATGCGGTCGCAACAGAAGCGCATCAAAGGGGCATTTTGGTACACACGGACGCCGTACAGGCGGCAGGCGTCTTTGCGCTTGACGTAAATACGCTTGGCGTTGACGCACTGAGCATCTCCGCGCACAAGTTTTACGGACCCAAGGGCGCGGGTGCTTTATACGTTCGCAAGGACACGCGCATCAAAGGGCTTATCGTCGGCGGGGAACAGGAGCGTTCGCTTCGCGGCGGCACGTACAATACGCCCGCCATAGTGGGGCTCGGCGCCGCCATCGAGCGCGCCACGGCAAATTTGCTTCAAACGCGAGAGCATCTTGTCGGGTTGAAAACCTATTTTATCAAAAAATTGCTTGAACTCGGTCGTTGTCGCATCAACGGCAGCCGATATTCGAGCTCCGGCATCGTAAACGTACTTTTCTACGGTGTAAAAAACACAGAGTTGCTGCCTGCGCTGGATCAGGCGGGCATCGAAGCTTCGGCGGGTAGCGCTTGTTCTTCCGGCAGCGTGGAGCCCTCGCACGTACTGACGGCGATGGGGCTTTCCGAGGCGCAAGTTGCCTGTTCCGTGCGCTTCTCGTTTGGAAAAGACAACACTTTTGAACAGGTGGATCAAACGATCCTCACTCTTTCCGAGATCTTGCCGCATCTGATGCGCGACGAGGATCTTTTCCGAAAAACAGCTTCAGACAGTTACGACTTGTGAGGAAACCATGGATCTTTCAACACTTAATCCACAACAACTGAAAGCGGTGCAAGCCACCGAGGGGGCGGTCTTGGTCCTTGCTGGGGCGGGAAGCGGCAAAACCCGCGTCCTGACCTATCGCATTGCGTATTTGATCGATGAAAAAAAGGTTTCTCCCTACAATATTCTTGCCATCACCTTTACAAACAAGGCGACCAAGGAGATGAAGGAGCGCCTTGAATCTTTGGTGGGGGAGAACTCCGGTTTGTGGGTCTCCACCTTCCACTCCCTTTGCGCGCGCATTTTACGCGTTCACGCGGATAAACTCGGCTACGACAAAAACTTTACGATCTACAGCGAGACGGATTGCGACCGCGTGATCAAACGCGTGCTCTCCAACAAGCACATCGAAAAGCCCGGGTTTGAAACAAAAGTGGCGTATCACATCGGCAACGCCAAGACCTATATGTTTTCTCCCGACGAGTACCGCAAGGAATGCGGCGACCGCGACGCAATGCAGATCTGCGACGTGTACGAGGCTTACGAGGAGGAGCTCCAAGCCGCCAACGCGATGGATTACGACGATTTGCTCATAAAGACCTATCTCTTGCTTTCGGATTTTCCCGAGGTGCTCGAGCACTATGCCGAACGCTTCCGTTACATACATATCGACGAGTATCAGGACACCAGCCGTTTGCAGTTTAAGATCGCGGCGATGCTTGCTTCCAAGCACGGCAACATCTTTGCGGTGGGCGACGAGGATCAAAGTATTTACGGATGGCGCGGCGCGGATATCTCCAATATTTTGGATTTCCAAAAGGATTTCCCGCAAGCCACCATCGTCAAGTTGGAACAAAACTATCGCAGCACGCCCAACATCCTAAACGCGGCAAACGCCGTCATTGAAAACAACCGCGGCAGGTTTGACAAAAAACTGTGGACGGAGCACGACAACGGCGTGCGGGTGGAGATCTACAACGCGCAGGACGACAGGGGCGAGGCGGATTACGTCGTCGGTCAAGTCGCTCATTTGATTCGGGAACGCGGCTTTTCTCCCAGCGATTTTGCGATCTTGGTGCGTATGAACGCCCTGACCAAAAAGTTTGAGGAAAAGTTGCGCTATTTCCGCATTCCGTACAAGGTTTACGGCGGCTTCAAATTCTATGAAAGAAAGGAGGTCAAAAGCCTGCTCGCCTATTTCCGCGCCATCGTCAACCCGCGTGACAACGACGCCTTTTTGCGCATCATAAACACGCCCAAGCGCGGCATCGGCGACGCCGTTTTGGAAGAACTTGCCTCTCTTTCCGCCGCATGCGGACTTTCCGTTTCCGACGTATTGTTTGGGGATATGGAAAGCTACGGCGTTTCCCCGAAGAACGCCAAAAAACTGCGCTCCTTTAAGGAACTTTACGACAAACTTTTGTCCGAAAGCAGGCAGATGGGGCTCTCGGAATTTGCGCGGTACGTTGCGGAAGAAGCAGGGTTCTTTATTGCCTTTGCGGGGGAAAAGGAAGAGGACGTCAGCAGACGCGAAAACATCAATCAGCTCCTTGGTGAGATCGAGGAGTTTGAAAAGGCAAACTCCGGCGCTTCGCTGGAGGAGTATCTGCAATCGGTTTCCCTGATCTCCGACACCGACGAGATCCAAACCGACGATTATTTGGTTTTGTCCACCGTGCATTCGGTGAAAGGCTTGGAGTTTGACGTGGTGTTCGTGACGGGGCTTGAGGAAAACGTGTTTCCGTCGCAGTCTTACAACAAAACGACCTCCGAGATCGAAGAGGAGCGCCGCGTGATGTACGTTGCGATGACGCGCGCCCGCAAACGCCTTTATTTGACTTGCGCTCGATCGCGCTTTATGTACGGCTCCACGCAAAACAACCCGCGCAGTCGCTTCTTGAAAGAGGCGGAGGAAAAGATCCAGCCCACGCGTATCCCGCCAAGTCGCAGCTCGTACGGATATGCGCCGGAGCGTCGCATTGAAGAGCCCAAGCGAGATCTTTCCGCCATCTTACGCAACGTCAACGGCGCGGCGGCGGATCTTTCCAAGGTCAAAGCGGGGGAGATCGGTTTTAAACTCGGTGAAAAGGTCGTTCACCCGCGTTACGGCGTGGGCAGGATCATCCAAATCAGCGGCGACAACGCCAGCGTCGCTTTCGACGGGCTGGGGATCAAACAATTCAACATGAAGATCGCGCCCTTCAAAAAAGGCTGAGAGAGGTGAAGTATGGGAAGAATGGAAGAACTCGTTGCGCTGCTCAACAAGTACGCAAAAGAGTATTACGAACAGGATAACCCCACCGTTTCCGATGCGGAGTATGACGCCTTATACGACGAACTGGTGATGCTTGAGCAGTTTGGCGGTCTTGTCTTGCCCGATTCTCCCACAAGAAGGGTGGGCGGCAAACCCAACGAGGGCTTTAAGCAAGTCAAGCACAAAGAACGCCTGTACAGCTTGGACAAAACCAAGACGGTGGAGGGTGTCGGCGAATGGATGGAAAAGCTCGGCAAAGACGCTCCCGTCGCCCTGACTTTGGAGTACAAGTACGACGGTTTGACCCTCAATTTGAGCTATGAAAACGGGCGCCTCGTACGTGCATGCACGCGCGGCGACGGCGAGGTCGGCGAAGAGGTCACGGAGCAGGTGAAAACCATCAAAAACGTGCCGCTGACCATTCCGTTTAAGGGAGAAATCGACGTTTCCGGCGAGGGACTGATGCCCTTGTCCTCCCTTGAAAAGTACAATCTTGACGCAAAGGTCCCCCTAAAGAACGCCCGCAACGGCGTGGCGGGGGCGATCCGCAATTTGGACGTCGCGGAAACGGCGCGAAGAGGTCTTTCCTTCTTTGCCTATAACGTGGGTTTCCACAAAGGCATCGAATTCCGTTATCAACACGAAGTGCACGAATTTTTAAAAGAGCAGGGCTTTAACGTCGGGGAATATTTTAAGGTGGTTTCAGACTTTGAAGAGGTCAAAACCTTGCTTGCCGAAGCGGAAGAAAAACGCCCGACGCTTGACTTTTTGATCGACGGAATGGTCTTTAAGGCAGATTCGTTCGCTTTGCGTGAAATGCTCGGATTTACCGAGAAATTTCCTCGTTGGGCGCTTGCGTTTAAGTTTAAGGCGGAAGAGCTTTCCACCTTGGTCAAAGAGGTAGTTTGGCAAGTTTCTCGCACGGGCAAACTCAACCCGCTTGCCATCTTGGATCCCGTGGATATCGGCGGGGCGACGGTCTCTCGCGCAACGCTGTCCAACATCAGCGAGATCAGGCGTAAGGGTATTCGCATCGGCGACAGGGTGTTTGTGCGCCGCTCGGGCGACGTGATCCCCGAGATCACCGGCGTAGCGGAACGGATGCCCGACGCAAAAGAGGTGGAAAAGCCCGCCGTATGTCCCGTTTGCGGCTCGCCCGTCGTGGAAAAGGGCGTCTTCCTGTTCTGTTCCAACAACGAGAACTGCGCGCCCAAGATCATCTCCAAGTTAGAGCATTTTTGCTCTAAAGACGGCATGGACATCGACGGGTTATCCGAAAAGACCATCGAACAGTTTTACAACGAATTCGGTCTCAAGAGCGCAGATGAACTGTTTACCTTGACCAAGGAAGACCTGCTTGCACTGGAGGGATTTAAGGAAAAAAAGGCAGAGAACGTCGTCGCCGGCATTCAAAAAGCCAAGACGACCACGCTCGCAAAGTTTTTGACCGCGCTCGGCGTGCCCAACGTAGGCAAGAAGGCGGCAAAAATGCTTGAGCAGACCTTTGGCAGCTTGGAAAAGTTGATGGCGGCTTCGGTGGATGACGTCGCCTCCATTGAGGATTTCGGGTTGATCACAGCCTCCTCCGTCGTGGACTTCTTTGCCGCGGAAGAAAACCGCGTTTTGATCGAAAAACTGCTTGCAAACGGCGTCACTTTCCTCAAAGAGGAAAAACGTGATGGTGTCTTCTCCGGAAAAACCGTCGTCATCACGGGGACGCTCTCCTCCTACAAGCGCTCTGCGGCGCAGGAAGAGATCCGCGCTCGCGGCGGAAACGTTGCGGATAGCGTCAGCAAACAAGTGGACCTCGTCGTGGTCGGCGAGGATGCGGGCAGCAAACTCGAAAAGGCAAAAAAGCTTGGCATAGAGATCATCGACGAAGCCGCGTTTTTGGAGCTTTTGAAGCAATAATCTCATTTTTTACAAAAAAAGAGATTTTTACAGGCGTTTCATTTCCGAAACGCTTGTATTTTTTTTGCCGGATATGCTATAGTTAAGAATAATAGTTTAATTCGTGCATACGCAGGATATGCTTTGGAGGCAAAAATGTTTAGCATGACGGGTTACGGCAGAGGAGAAGCGGAAGTCAACGGACGCACCCTCGTCGTGGAGTTAAAAAGCGTAAATCACAGGTTCCTTGATCTTTCCATCAAGCTGCCGCGCGCTCTTCTGTTTGCGGAAGACGCGATGAAAAAGCTGATCTCCTCCCGCCTCAGCAGGGGACACGTCGACGTGTTCACCACCTATCTTGCCCCTAAGGATCAAGGCGTTTTGTCCCTCAACAAAGCCGTTGCCGAAAACTATTTGGAGATCGGCAAAGAGCTTTCCGCCGCGTTTGGCGTAAGGGACGATCTTACCGCTTCTTCCCTTCTTCGCGTGCAGGGCGTTGTGGAAGAGGGCGTTGTCGCCGTTTCGGAAGAGGAGATCCTTTCCCTTGTTCGTTTGGCGACGGATCGCGCCTTGGACAGCTTGCTCAAGATGCGCGACACCGAGGGGAAAGCCATCACGGCGGATATTCTTTCCAAGCTGGACGAGATCGAGCGACTGACTTGCGTCATCGAAACGCGCGCTCCCTTTGTTGCGTCTGAGTATAAGACCCGCTTGGAGCAAACCGTGCGCGACGCGCTTTCCGGCGCCGACTATGACGAAACGCGCCTTTTAACGGAGGTCGCGCTGTTTGCCGATAAGTGCGCGATCGACGAGGAGCTTGCCCGTTTGCACGCCCACATCGATCACTACCGCAAGATCCTTAAGGAAGAGCCGACTGCAGGTCGCAAGTTGGATTTTCTTACGCAGGAGCTTAATCGCGAAGCAAACACGATCGGCAGCAAAGCAAACGATTCTCAGATCGCCGAAAACGTCGTTCTGTTAAAATGCGAGATCGAAAAGGTCCGCGAGCAAATACAAAACTTGGAGTAGGGCAGTATGAAGAAAGGAAAGGTATTTGTTATTTCGGGCCCGTCCGGCGTCGGCAAAGGCACGCTCTGCCACGAGCTGATGCGGAAGTATCCTTCCCTTGCGCAAACGACGGTTTCCGTCACAACGCGCGCGCCGCGTCCCGGCGAGACGGAGGGCAAGCACTATTACTTCCGTTCCGAAGCGGAGTTTGACAAGATGCTTAAAGAGGGCTTGTTTTTGGAAACGGTGGATAAGTTCACCCATCGCTACGGCACCCTGTTTTCCGAGGTGGAACAGGTGCTTGACGGCGGCAAAAACGTGATCCTTGAGATCGAAATGATCGGCGGCGCCAACGTCAAAAAGCACATTCCCGAAGCGGTGCTGATCTTTATCCTGCCGCCCACGCTCGAGGCGCTTACCGCCCGCATCACGGGGAGGGGGAGCGAGACGGAAAGCGAGATTCGCCTCCGCCAAGCGCAGGTGGAAAAGGAGTTTGACCAAGCCGCGCCTTACGAGTACTTTGTCGTCAACGACGTTTTGGACGACGCTGTGGAAAACGTAAAAGCAATCATCGTTGCGGAGGGGCTCAAAGACGCCCTTTCGGACGTAAAACAAAACTATTTTGGGAGGGACTAATACCATGATGATCGATCCGCCTATTGATAAACTGATCCAAAAGACAGAATGCCGCTATCTGCTTGTTTGCGGCGTTGCCAAGCGCGCTCGTGAGCTGTTGCAACAGGAGGGCGACATGCTTGCCGCCACCAAGCAAAAGCCCATTTCCGTCGCTGCAAAAGAGATCTACGAAGGAAAGGTCAAGATTTCCAAAGACTGAAAATGAAAAAAAAGGTCCTTGTGGGAGTTACGGGCGGGATCGCCGCCTATAAATCCTGTTACCTTGTCAGCGCCCTTGTCAAAATGGGCTGCGACGTGCACGTTTTGATGACGGATCACGCCAAAGAATTCGTGTCCGCCATGACGTTTGAGACCCTTTCACACAACCCCGTCGTGACCAACATGTTCCGTCGGGACAGGGAGTGGGAGGTTGAGCACGTTTCGCTTGCAAAAAGCTGCGAGGTCGTCGTCGTCGCCCCTGCGACGGCGAATTTTGTGGGTAAGATCGCGCACGGTATCTGCGACGATATGCTTACCACAACCTATCTTGCTTCCAAAGCGCCCAAGATCATTTGCCCTGCGATGAATACCGCGATGTATGAAGACGCCGTCTTCCAAAGCAACCTCAAACAGGTCATCTCTTCCGGCGCAACGATCCTTTCGCCCGTCAGCGGCACTCTTGCTTGCGGCGACGTCGGCGTGGGCAAGATGGTGGAACCGGACGTTATTGCGGAAGAAGTCAAAAAGGCGCTTGCCCTCACGCTTGATTTTGAGGGGAAAAGGGTGCTTGTCACCGCCGGCGCTACGGTGGAAGATATCGACGGCGTGCGCTTCCTTTCCAATCACAGCAGCGGCAAGATGGGGGTGGCGATCGCCGAGCGTTTTGCCGATAGAGGTGCCGAGGTCACCTTGGTTGCCGGAAGCATCACGGCAAAGCTCCCCGACAATCTCAAGGAGGTATGCCGCGTTTCCTCCACGCACGATATGTTTACGGCTGTCACCGAGCGTGCGCCGCAAATGGACATCGTCGTGATGGCGGCGGCCCCCGCCGATTATACGCCGGTCACAAAGTTTGACCAAAAGGTAAAGAGCGAGACGCTCACGTTGTCCCTCAAAAAGACGGAGGATATCGCCGCCGCGGTGGGGAGGATCAAGTCCCCCTCCGCAAAACTCGTCATCTTCAGCGCCGAGACGGAAAATTTGCTCCAAAACGCAAAAGGTAAACTGATAAAGAAAAATGCGGACCTCGTCGTTGCAAACGACGTCACGCAGGAGGGCGCCGGGTTCAACACCGACACCAACGTCGTCACGTTGATCGACCGCGAGGGCAACGTCAAAAGCTATGATAAAATGCCCAAGATCGAGGTGGCGGACGTTATCCTTGACGCTTTGAAAATATGATCGCCGAAGTTATCGTCGACATTTCCACAAGCGAAATTGATAAAATTTTCGATTATATCGCGCCGCCGGAGCTTAACGTCAGCGTAGGCGACCGCGTCAAAGTTCCCTTCGGCAGACAGTTTACCGAAGGGTTTGTCGTTTGTTTAAAGGAAACTTCCGATTGCAAACACCCCCTCAAACCCATTCGATCCAAGCTGGATCGGTTTACCGCAATTCTTCCCGAGATGATCGAGCTGATGCATCGCATGTGCCGCGAGTACAACCTGCGGCTCGTGGACGTCTTGCGCCTGTTTGTTCCCGCGATGATGCGCGGCGGCAGGGTAAAGGAGATCACGCGGCATTTCGTCACGCTATCGGATGGCGTGACCTTTGAAACGGCTCTTTCTTCCTTAAAGCCAAACGCCGTCAATCAACGCGCCGTCTTGTCTGTGCTTTCGGGCGGCGGCGAATGGGCTGCGATCCTCGGCGAGCAGTACGGCTTCTCGGCGATCGCCGCATTGGCGGAAAAGGGGCTCGTCACCGTTTCGGAAGTCACCAAACGTCGCAAACCCAACGTCAAAGCAGTTGCGGACAAAGCCGTCACGTTAAACGACGAGCAAACCGCCGCCGTCAACGCGATCCTCAACGGGGACAAGGACGTCAACCTGCTTTTCGGCGTGACGGGTAGCGGCAAGACGGAGATCTATTTGAGTTGTATCGAGCAGATGCTTTCGGCGGGGAAAACCGCCATTATGCTTGTGCCGGAGATCTCGTTGACCCCGCAGATGATGGGGCGCTTTCGCGCTCGTTTCGGCGACAAAGTCGCGGTTTTGCACAGCGGCTTATCGGATGGGGAGCGCTATGACGAGTGGCTCCGTTTGCTTCGCGGCGAGGCAGTGATCGCCATCGGCGCGCGTTCGGCGGTGTTTGCGCCGCTTAAAAACGTCGGCATCATCATCATCGACGAAGAGCACGACAGCAGCTACGTCAGCGAAAACAATCCACGTTACGTCACGTCGGAAGTTGCCGAGATGCGTCGCGCTTACAACGGCGCCAAACTGGTGCTCGGCAGCGCCACCCCTGCGCTTGAAACCTTCAAACGGGCAAGGGATGGGGAGATCGGGCTCATCACCCTTCGCAACCGCGTAGGCGGCGTCAAAATGCCCGAAGTCAAAGTTGTGGATATGTGTTTGGAGCTTAGGAGCGGCAACAACGGCATCCTTTCATCCGAACTGGTCGATCGGCTTGACGCCACGCTCAAAGAAGGCAACCAAAGCATGATCTTTTTAAATCGTCGCGGCTTTGCCTCCTTTATGATCTGCAAAAAATGCGGTAAGGTCATGAAGTGCGACGATTGCGACGTTTCGCTTACTTGGCACAAGGAGGACAACCTCTTAAAGTGTCACTATTGCGGCAGACCCTACGTCGTGCCCGACAAATGTCCCGCCTGCGGCGAGAGCGATATGCGCCTCGGCAGGGTGGGCACCGAGCGGGTCATCGAGGAGATCAAGCGCCGTTTCCCCGCTGCGCGCACCCTAAGAATGGACCGAGACACCACGCGCAAAAAGGGCAGTTACGACGAGATCCTTTCCGCTTTCCGTATGGGCGAAGCGGATATCCTCGTCGGCACGCAGATGATCGTCAAAGGGCACGATTTTCCCAACGTTACGTTGGTGGGCATCTTGGACGCTGATATGAGCCTGTATTACGAGGACTACCACAGCGCGGAACGCACGTTCCAACTGGTCACGCAAATGAGCGGCAGGGCAGGAAGAGCGGATAAAGAGGGCGTCGTCGTATTGCAAACCTATTCGCCGCGTCACTACGTGTTTGCCTATGCGCGCGTCAACGACTACGAGGGCTTTTACAAAAAGGAGATCAACATTCGCGACGTCACGGGTTTCCCGCCTTTCACCAAGATCGTCAGGGTCTTGACCACCAGTGAAGACGAGGAGCGCGCCCTCGGCTTGACCAAGGAGATGCTTGCCAAAGTCCGCGCCTATCAAAAAGAGCACCCCGACCGCTTCGTTGCCGTCGCGGGTATGAAGTCGCCGGTCAAAAAGATCGAAAACAAATATCGCTATCAGATCATCATGCGCCTAACGCGCGAAAAGGAGGCGGATACCCTCCTTGCGGTGTATGATATCGTAAACGAACAGGACAAAAAGAACGCTTCGGTTTTTGTGGAGATCAATCCGCAAAACATGAACTGAAAGGAGAAACTATGGCATTACGCGAGATCGTAAAAGACGGGGAGCCTTTGCTTCGCAAAAAATCCCGACCGGTAGAAAGCTTTGACGCCAAGCTGCACGCGCTGCTGGACGATATGTTGGAGACGATGGTCGCCGCAAACGGGGTGGGCATCGCCGCGCCGCAGGTGGGCATTCTTCGTCAGGCGGTGATCTGCGAACTCGAAGTCGAGGGCAGCGAAGAGGGGGAGATCTTGGAAATGATCAACCCTGTCATTACGTCCAAAAAAGGCAAGCAGATCGGTCCCGAGGGGTGTTTGTCCGTCCCGGGGAAGCGTTGCGACGTGCTCCGTCCGGAATGCGTCACCGTCGCTTTTCAGGATCGCTACGGTAAAAGGAAGGAACGTGTGCTTTGCGGCTTCAACGCCGTTGTCGCCAGCCATGAGATAGACCACTTAAGCGGCATTCTGTTCTACGACAAAGAAGTCAAAGTCAAAAAGAAGTAGGAGAAGTTATGAGGGTTTTGTTTCTCGGTACTCCCGATTTTGCCATTCCGTCGCTTCGTGCGATCGTGAAGTCAAAGCACACCGTCATCGGCGTCGTTACCCAACCCGACAAGGAGGGCAAGCGGCTTGTGATGACCCCGCCCGCCGTCAAGGTGGAGGCGGAGGCTTTGGGCATTCCCGTCTATCAGTTTGAAAAAGTCAGCAGGGAGGGCGTGGATCTGATCCGTTCTCTTGCGCCCGACGTTATGGTGACCGCGGCGTTTGGTCAGATCCTCTCTCGCGAGCTTCTTGCCGTTCCCAAATACGGCGTTTTCAACGTGCACGGGTCCCTTCTTCCTCTGTATCGCGGCGCAAGCCCCATCCAATCCTGTCTGTTAAACGGGGATAAAGTGACCGGCGTCACCATCATGCGCACGGCGTACGAGGTGGACAGCGGCGATATCATCTTAAAAAAGCAGATCTCCATTCTCCCCGAGGACAACGCGGGCACATTGTTTGATAAGATCGCTGAGATCGGCGCGGAGGGCGTCGTCGAGGCTTTGGACAGGTTGGCGGACGGCACCATTACGTTTACGCCGCAGGATGCCTCGCAAGCCACGTTTTGCAAGATGATCTCCAAGTCGGACGCGGAGCTCAATGCCGAGCTATCCGCCGCAACCGCCCTCAACATGGTGCGTGCGTATGCACCTTGGCCCGTTGCTTTTTTGACCATTAACGGGGAGAGGCTGCGCGTGTTCCAAGCCGCCCTTGCGCCAAAATGCGGTGAAAAGGGCACGTTTTTCAGTGAAAACGGCGAGCTGTTTGTCAATTTGTCCGACGGCGCGCTTTGTCTTTTGTCCGTACAGGCGGAAAACAAAAAACGCATGTCCGGCAAGGAATACTTGATCGGTCATAGATCGATCTTGGAGAAAAAACTTTGATGAAAGGATTGGTGGAAGCCTATCGCGCGCTGTCCGACGTCTATTTGAAAGGCAGTTGGATCGGGGAGGCGGTCAAGCGGAACGGCGTTTTGCAACAGGGAAAAACCGCATTTCGCTTGGTGCACTCTGTTGTGGAGCACGAGTTCCTTTACGAATACCGCATCTCTCAACTTGTGGAAAAAGCGCCCAAGAGTGCCGTCAAAGTGCTCTTAAAGATGGGAATGTGCCTATCCGACGAGTTTGATCTTCCCGATCACGCGGTGGTCAGCGCCGTTGTGGAAACGGCAAAACAGGTGGGGAAAGGCGGTGTCTGCGGCTTTATCAACGCGCTGTTGCGCCGATATGTCACGGAGGGCAAGACCCTTTTGCCGTCTGATGACGTTCAGAGATTGTCCGTGCTTTCCAACCGTCCCGTGTGGCTCGTAAAACGTTATAAAGCGGAGCTTGGCGACGCCGCGGAAGGGCGCCTGACCGAGCGACTCAGCGTAAAAACGCACGTTCGACCCTCTTTTGCCTTTGGCAAAGACGCTTTGCGGCTTGCTTTGTCTGAAAGGAACGTCGGCTTTGAAGAGACCGATCACGGCTTCTTTATAGGAGAAGTCGGCGCCATCTCCGATCTCCTCTCCGAGGGCAAGGCGACCGTCATGAGCCACAGCAGCATCGAAGTGTGCGAGAACCTGCCGTATGCGGGGGGCGCCATCCTTGACCTATGCGCCGCGCCGGGTGGGAAAAGCGTCTACCTTGCGGAAAAGTACAAAGCGGAGGTCATTGCCTGCGACGTATACGAGCACCGCGTGGAGCTCATTGCAAAGTACGCCGCGCGCATGATGGTCAACACCGTACGTCCCACCCTTTGGGACAGTCGCCTTCCGATGGAGGGGAAACGGGGGGCTTTTCAATCGGTTTTGTTGGACGCGCCGTGCTCCGGCTTCGGTTCGTTGGGAAGCAATCCCGACGTGGTTTTAAACCGTACGGAAAGCGACCTTGACGACATCGTTTTAACGCAAAAACAACTGCTTTCCGTCGCGTGCGACTACGTTGCGCCGGGCGGCGCGTTGACGTACGCAACCTGTTCCGACCTCCCGTCGGAGGACGAGCGCGTCGTAAGCAGCGTGCTTGAAAACAGGCGGGATTTCATCATTGAAAAACAAGCCTACACCGATCCCCGTGCGGGCGGCGGCGAGTGCTACTACTACGCCGTACTCAGAAAGAAATGAAACTGCTGACAGACCTTTCCCTTGACGAATTGAAGACGCTTGTCTCGTCCTACGGCGAGCCGTCTTTTCGCGCGGAGCAGCTGTATCTAAACGTCAACGCCGGCAAGGACTTTGACGAGATGACAAACGTCGGCAAGACGTTTAAGGATCGCCTGATCGCGGACGGATATGCCGCGGTGGGCGCGCGCGTTTTGCAAAGCCACCTTTCCAAGTTGGACGGCACCGTCAAGTTTTTGTTTTCACTGACGGACGACAACGTGGTGGAGGGGGTGCTGATGCGCTATAAGTACGGCAACACGCTGTGCATCTCCACACAGGTGGGGTGTCGCATGAATTGCGCCTTTTGCGCCTCCGGTTTGGAGGGATTAAAACGCAATTTGACCGCGGGGGAGATCCTGGGGGAGGTCATTGCCGCCAACCGCTTTGACGGCGGAGATCTCAACGAGCGAAAGATCACCAACATCGTCTTGATGGGCAGCGGGGAGCCTTTGGACAATTACGACAACGTCGTAAAGTTTCTGCGTCTTGTCAACCATCCGAAAGGGCTCAACGTCAGTTATCGCAATATCTCGCTCTCAACATGCGGCTTGATCGATGCGTTCGACCGCTTTTTGGAGGAGGATATTCCTGTCACGATGACCTTCTCGTTGCACGCTGCGCGGGACGAAGTCCGTTCCGAGATCATGCCCGTCAACAAAAAGTACGGCGTGGACAAGGTCATCGACGCCGCCAAACGCTACTTTGACCGCACCAAGCGCCGCGTGGTGTTTGAGTATTCCCTGATCAAAGGGGTCAACGACGGCGCGGAGGACGCCGCGGCTCTCATCCGCCGCGTCAAAGGATTTCCGTGCCTCGTCAATCTGATCGTGCTCAATTACGTCAAGGAGCGCGGACTCGAAGGCACGTCCAGAAAGGACGCGTATCGCTTTTTGGGTCAACTGGAAAAAGCGGGTGTCGAAGCCACCGTTCGTCGCACGATGGGCGCGGACATCGAGGGGGCTTGCGGACAGCTCCGCGCAAAATACGTCAAAAACAAATAGGGGAGGTTTTTATGAAAAAAGTCTTAGTCGCACCGTCCATATTATCGGGAGATTTCGCCAAGATGGGGGAGACCGTCGCCAACGTGGAGCGTTGGGGGGCGGATCTTGTGCACTGCGACGTGATGGATGGGGTGTTTGTGCCCAATATCACGTTTGGGATGCCCATGATCAAAGCCATCCGTCCTTATACGAAATTGCCGCTTGACGTGCACCTTATGATCACCGAGCCGGAAAAATACGTGGAAAGGTTTTGCGACGCGGGCGCGGATTACGTGACCTTCCACCCCGAGGCAAGCAAGGATGCGCGCGCCGCCCTTTTGAAGATCAAGGAAAAGGGGGTCAAATGCGGCTTGGTCGTCAATCCCGACAAGGACTTTTCGCTTGTTGAAGACTATTTTGACATTGTGGATATGATCGTTTTGATGGGCGTTTTCCCCGGCTTCGGCGGGCAGTCCTATATCGAAAGCGTTTCGGACAAGATCGTTTTGTTTGCAGAGAAGATCAAAGAGAGCGGACGCGATATTTTGCTGGAACTGGACGGCGGCGTGACGGAGCAAAACGCTGCAAGGTTCCGCTCCCTCGGCATCACGGTGCTCGTTGCGGGCAGCGCCACCTTTAAGGCAGCGGATCCCGCAAATGCCATCACGGTGATCGGCGGATGAAAAAAGCCGCGCTGATCCTCTCGCAAGATTTTGCGCGCTATTTGGGCGCGCCGTACGTGATCGTTGCGGACGCAGGGTATCTTCGCGCAAAGGAAAGGGGCATCACCATCGATCTTTCGGTGGGGGACTATGACAGCCTCGGCTTTTGCCCCAAGGACGTGGAGGTAGTGACCGTTCCCGCAAAAAAGGATTTTTCGGATGGGGAGCTCGGCGTCAGGGTCGCGGCGCTTCGCGGCGTGGAGGAACTGGACGTTTACGGCGCCGTCGGCGGAAGACCCGATCACTTTCTTTTTAATTTGCATCTTTTAAAGATCGCCCACGATCTTGGTGTGAAAGCGGTGATCCGCGGCGACAACTTTGACATCTATTATACGGAATCCAACTTTTTTCTTACGGCAAAGGCAGGGGACCCGCTCTCGATCGTACCTTTCGACGGCAACCTGCATATACTAAAGGCGACGGGGCTCAAGTACCCGGCAGATGGCGTCACTCTTACCAAAAAAGACACGCGCGGGCTGTCCAACGAATGCACTTCGGATAAAGTGTTTGTGTCGCTTGCGGAGGGGAGCGCGCTTCTGATCCATACTTTCAGATAGGAGGTGTTCCCTTTGTTTGTGATATGCTTTCGTCCGCCGACTTTTGTCAGGGCAGTGTTGAGGTTGTTTGCAAAAAAGAAAATAAAAAAGGCGTAAGTTGAAGCTTACGCCTTTTTGTCCAAACAAAAGGGAGATCAGTTAGCGCTCTTTCTCTTGACTGCGCCGTTTCTCAAGCATCTGGTGCAAACATACTTTCTGGAAACAGTCCCGTTGTCATCAACAACGGCGATCTTTTGGATATTTGCGTTCCAATGCGTGGGAGCCTTGCGATTGCTGTGGCTGACCGTGTTACCCGCCATTTTACTCTTACCGCATACGCTGCAAACTCTCGACATATCTCAATTACCTCCCGTAACGAATCTCATTTGAGGGTGAAAAAAGCGCGTTGCTTTTTCACAACCATATCACTATATCACGATTTTTTTTTCTTTGCAACAGTTTTTAGGTAATTTTGAAAATTAGTTGCAAATAATTTACCAATAATTTATTATATAGTAAAACAGGGCGAGGGGTGGAAAATGGCTGTCAGCACTTCCAACAAATACGGCAAAATCTTCGTTTCGGATCAAGCCGTTGCGCTGTGCGCTTTGCACGCCGCAAGGGAGTGTTACGGTGTGGTCGCCCTCGTTGCGAAAAACCTTTTTGACAAGATCCTTTCTTTTTTCAAGGGCAGACACAACACGCGGGGCGTGAAGATCGAAACGGTGGACAACCGTATTTTTATTCACCTTTTCGTGATCTTAAAAGAGGGTGTGCGCGAAGAGGCCGTTGTGGATTCTCTTCGCTCTACGGTGACGTATTCCGTCGAGCGCTTTACGGGTATGCGTGTGAAAAACGTAAACGTCAAAGTGCTTGGCACGAGGTGATTTATGGTTAAGACGATCGACGTAATAATGCTGCGCAAAATGTTTGTCGCCGCGGCGGAGAACCTTGCTCTTCACGAGGAGGAGATCAACGCGCACAACGTTTTCCCCGTGCCGGACGGTGATACGGGCACAAATATGTGCATGACGGCGCAGACCGCAGCGACGGAGCTGCAAGCCGTTGCCGATGAGGATCTTTCTTTTGAAAGGTTTTCCTCCGTTTTGACGTCCGCCTCTTTGCGCGGCGCAAGGGGCAACAGCGGCGTGATCCTTTCACAGATCTACAAGGGCTTTGCCGACGTCGTTTCTTCGCTGACCGAACTGACCCCCTCAAGTTTTTCCAAAGCGCTTTCGGAGGGCGCGCGCATTGCGTATGGCGCGGTGGAGCAGCCCAAAGAGGGCACCATTTTGACCGTCATGCGCGTGATCGCGGAGTCCTCTTCTCGCGCGGGCAAGGGCAACGCCACGTTTGAGCAAATGTTGCAAAAACTCATTGAAAAGGGGGATGCGGTCTTGAAGGATACGCCCAATATGCTCCCCATTCTCAAAAAAGCCGGCGTAGTGGACGCGGGCGGCATGGGCTTGATGCGCGTTTTTGAAGCGTTTTTGATGGCGATCGAGGGCAAAGAGATCCCCAAGACGGCGCCCAAATCTCCCTCCGTCGTCAAAGACGACGATGAGCCCGTCTTTGCCGCCGACGTGCACGATCTTGACGACATTGAGTTTGCCTACTGCACCGAGTTTTTTGTGAAAAACATTCGTCCTCGCGCTACCGAAGCGGATATCGACAAGTTGCGCGACAAGCTGTGCAAGCTGGGCAACAGTTTGATCTGCATCGGTGACTTAAACCTTGTCAAAGTGCACGTTCACACCAATCAGCCGGGGCGTGCCTTGCAATACGCGTTGGAACTTGGCGAACTTGACCGTGTAAAGATCGAAAATATGCTGGATCAAAACCGTAAGATAAAAGAGGAGCTTGAGCGCACCAAAAAACCCATCGGTATCGTGGCGGTTTGCGCGGGCGAGGGCATCAAAAACATCTTTAAGCAGCTTGGCGTGGATATGATCGTGGAGGGCGGGCAAACGATGAACCCCAGCGTAAACGAGATCCTTTCCGCCGTCAATCGCGTCAATGCGGATCACGTGATCGTGCTTCCCAACAACAAAAACATCATTCTTGCGGCGCAAAAGGCAAAGGAGATCGCCTCTCGCGATGCCGTTGTGCTTGACACCGAAAACGTTGCCGAGGGCATTGCCGCCGTCATTGCGTTTGACCCAACGGCAGAGCTTGACGCCAATGCGGAAGCGATGACCACCGCGTTCCGCGCCGTAACGACGGCGCAGGTCACCACGGCGGTGCGCAACACCAAGATCGACGGATTGTCTTTGACAAAAGGGGATTACATCGGTCTTTCGGAAAAGAGCATCTTGACCAAGGGCACGGACCTCAACGAAGTGGCGCTCGATCTTGTCAAAAAGATGAAGATGGACGGCATGGACGTGTTAAACGTTTACTACGGAGAGGGGGTTTCAAAAGAAGCGGTCGAAGCCTTGCAGGAAAAGCTCGGAGAGGAATGCCCCGATCTGGAAGTCATCGTATACGAAGGAAATCAACCGCATTCCTTTTATATTTTGGCGGCAGAGTAATTTTTTTCAAAAAAACTGTTGCCAAAGCCGTCATTATTTGGTATAGTAATAAAGCATTCGCGCGGGAGTGGCTCAGTGGTAGAGCGTTGCCTTGCCAAGGCAAATGTCGCGGGTCCGAATCCCGTCTCCCGCTCCATAGAAATGGCTTTCAAGGGATTCGACTGCAAAGCAGCAAATGCGACAGCAGTTGTGACCCGCAGGGGCCGAACCGGAGCGCAGCGCAGGTCCCCGAGCAATCGGGCATCCCGTCTCCCGCTCCATAGAAAATCTTCCTAGGGATTCGACTGCAAAGCAGCAAATGCGACAGCAGTTGTGACCCGCAGGGGCCGAACCGGAGCGCAGCGTAGGTCCCCGAGCAATCGGGCATCCCGTCTCCCGCTCCATTGAAAAGCTTCCTAGGGATTCGACTGCAAAGCAGCAAATGCGACAGCAGTTGGGACCCGCAGGGGCCGAACCGGAGCGCAGCGTAGGTCCCCGAGCAATCGGGCATCCCGTCTCCCGCTCCAAACATTGGCGACAATATGTGGCGCGCATTGCGTGCGAAACATATTATATAGCGTTATGGCACCATAGCCAAGTGGTAAGGCAGAGGTCTGCAAAACCTTTATTCCCCAGTCCGAGTCTGGGTGGTGCCTCCAAAAAAATGCCGAAGTGGCGGAATGGTAGACGCAAGGGACTTAAAATCCCTCGGAGCTTGGCTCCGTGCGGGTTCGAGTCCCGCCTTCGGCACCATGACATGGAACGGACATGTCGCGAGGACAAGCATTCTTCAGAGAGTTTCGCGTTTGCTGTGAGCGAAGCGTTTGCCCCTTGACGGTACCACCGTTCGACAAGCAGTTTCTATACAAAGCGGGGCGCATTACGGCGCTCAAATAAGGTGGAACCGCGGCGAAAGTCGTCCTTATGCGTTTAGACGCGTAAGGGCTTTTTTATACTTGCAGCCATATGGCTAAAAGGAGGAAACTATGAAGATTTTTTTAAGAGATTCGATTAAAGAGTACGATGCTCCCGTTACGGTGGACCAAATTGCCGCCGACATCGGCGAGGGGCTTCATCGCGCCGCTCTTGCCGGTAAGGTTAACGGCGTAGCCGTTGATCTTTCTTACGTGGTGGACAAGGATGCGGAAGTGCAGATCCTGACCTTTAAGGATCAGGAGGGTCAGCACATCTACAATCACACCGCCGCGCACGTGATGGCGCAAGCGGTCAAGAGCATCTATCCCACCGCAAAACTTGCCATCGGGCCAGCCATCGACACGGGGTTCTATTATGATATCGAGTATATCACTCCGCCCACGATGGAGGATCTTGCCAAGATCGAAGAGGAGATGCAGCGCATCATCAAGGCAAACCTCCCCATCACCAGGGAAGTGTTGCCGCGCAAGAGCGCTACGAGCCTGATGCGTAAGCTCGGCGAGCCTTATAAGCTTGAGATGATCTCCGAGCTTCCCAAAAATGCGGAGATCAGCTTCTATCATCAGGGCGATTTCGTTGATATGTGCGTCGGACCCCACCTCAAGAGCACGGGCGTGTTGAAAGCGGTCAAGCTGACCAGCATCACCGGCGCTTATTGGCGCGGCGACGCAAAGAAAAAGATGCTTACCCGCATCTACGGCGTTGCGTTTGACAAAAAGGCTGCTTTGGATGAGTACCTTGTCAAACTTGAGGAGGCAAAAAAGCGCGACCACAACAAGCTCGGGCGTGATCTTGAGCTGTTTATGACCGTGGATACGATCGGGCAGGGGCTTCCCCTCCTGATGCCCAAGGGTGCAAAGATGCTTCAGATCCTGCAACGTTTCGTGGAGGATGAGGAGGAGCGCCGCGGCTTTATGCTTACCAAGACCCCCGCGATGGCAAAAAACGATCTTTACAAGATCTCCGGTCATTGGGACCACTATCGCGACAAGATGTTTGTGATCGGCGACGAGGAGACGGATGACGAGGTTTTGGCGCTTCGCCCGATGACGTGTCCTTTCCAATATCAGATCTACAAAAACGGCATCAAGAGCTACCGCGATCTGCCGTATCGCTTTGCCGAGACCGCAACCTTGTTCCGCAACGAGGCTTCGGGTGAAATGCACGGCTTGATCCGCGTCAGACAATTTACGTTGTCGGACGGACACATCATCTGCACGCCGGAGCAGATCGAAGGGGAGTTCAAGCGCTGCTTGGATCTTTCGTATTATTTCCTAAATTGTCTCGGTTTGCGTGATGACGTCACTTTCCGCTTCAGCAAGTGGGATCCGAAAAACACCGATAAGTACATTGACAATCCCGCCGAATGGGAAAGGACGGAGTCGATGATGAAAGACATCCTCGATCGCTTGGGGCTCGACTATGTCGAGGCGATCGGCGAGGCGGCTTTCTACGGACCCAAACTCGACGTACAGGCAAAGAACGTTTACGGCAAGGAAGACACGATCATCACGATTCAAATCGACTTTGCCAGCGCGGCGCGCTTTGAGATGTCTTACGTGGATGAGAACGGCGCGAAGAAGACGCCCTACATCATTCACCGCAGCAGCATCGGTTGCTATGAGCGCACCCTTGCCATGTTGATCGAAAAGTATGCAGGCGCATTCCCCGCTTGGATCGCGCCCGTACAGGTCAAAGTCATCAGCTTGACGGACAGGACGGCGGAGGACGTCGTCGCTCTTACCGAAAAGCTCAATTCCCTCGGTTTCCGTGCCGAGTCGGATACCAGGAGCGAAAAGGTGGGCTACAAGATCCGCGAAGCGCAACTCCAAAAGGTGCCGTATATGTTGATCATCGGCGACAAGGAAAAGGAGAACGGCACGGTTGCCGTCAGACATCGTCAGGAGGGCGATCTCGGCGCGATGACGACGGATGCTTTCATCGAAAAGCTTGCCAAGGACGTGCGCGAGAAAAATTTGAAATAACCGCCAAAACGCTTGACAGCGAAGTTTGTCGGTGATAGTATTAAACACGAAGTAGAACTGTTTCTCACCCAAGCAGTCGGTTGCAAAGGGTTTCTTAAATATCTCGTAAGGTATTTTTGGGCAGTTTTACTGCCCAATTTCTTTTTAGGAGGATGACGCTTATCAAAGACTATCAAATCAACGAGCAGATCCGTGACAGACAGGTCACACTCATTGACGCGGAGGGGAAGAACATCGGCACTATGAGCGCTTACGACGCGCAAAAGGTCGCCGACGAACAAGGGCTTGACCTTGTCAAGATCGCACCCCAAGCCACGCCGCCCATCTGCAAACTAATGGACTATGATAAGTTCCGCTTCGATTCTATCAAGAAGGAAAAGGAAGCCAAAAAGAACCAAAAAGTCATCAAAATCAAAGAGGTGCAACTCAGCATTGTCATTGACGTCGGCGACATCAACGTCAAAGCTAAGAAGGCAAACGGCTTTATTGCCGATGGGGACAAAGTCCGCGTTGTGATCAGAATGCGCGGCAGACAAAACAAGCGTCCCGAGCTTGGCATGAAAGTCATGGAACAATTTTTCCAAAAAATCGAAGGCGCAGTTATGGAGCAAGCACCGAACATCGAAGGAAACACGATCAAGATGCAGCTCGCGCCTGCAAAAAAATAAACTATCGGAGGTAGGCAAAATGCCAAAACAAAAGTCGCACAGCGGTGCAGGAAAGAGATTTCGCGTAACCAAAAACGGATTGATAAAGAGAAGCAAGCAGGGTAAAAACCATATCCTTACCAAAAAAGAGACCAAGAGAAAGCGCGGCCTCAGGGCGGGCGGCTATGTTTCCGAGACGCAAGCCAAGACCATCAGGACTATGATTCAGAAGTAATCGGGGAGGTAGGAGTATGAGAATCAAAAGAGCAGTCAATGCAGTAAAAAAACGCAGAAAGATATTCAAACTCGCAAAGGGTTATCGCGGCGCTAAGAGCAAGCTTTACAGGGTTTCTCGCGAAGCCGTCATGAAGTCCCAGATGTATGCTTACATCGGCAGAAAGGACAAGAAGGGCGATTTCCGCAAGCTTTGGATCGCACGTATCAACGCTGCGGCAAGAATGAACGGGCTCAGCTACAGCAGGTTTATGAACGGTCTCAAGAAGAGCCAAATCAACCTCAACCGCAAAGTCCTCGCCGATCTTGCAGTCAACGATGCGGCGGCGTTCACCGCTTTGTGCGAAAAGGCAAAAGCAGCGCTGTAAAAATCAAATGCTTTCGGTCCGCCGAAAGCATTTTTTTCTTGATTATGGTGATCACAAGCATTTCAAACGAAAAAGTAAAACTCCTTCGCTCTCTTGCCGACGCAAAAAACAGAAAAGAGCTCGGGCTCTTTGTCGCGGAGGGGGCAAATCTCGTCAAGGACATCCCCGATCCGTCTTCCGTCCGTCTCTTGTTTGTCAAAGAAAGCAAGCAGGATGATTTTAAAAGTTTGACGGATCGGTTTTCGGCGGAGACGCTCCTCCTCTCGGACGAACTGTTTGACCGCGTTTCCGAGACGGTCACGCCGGCAGGTATTGCCGCCGTTCTTTCCATTCCGAAAAGTGCGGATTTATCCGATATAAACGACGATAAGATCATCGTCTTGGACGAGGTGCGCGACGCGGGTAACGTGGGCGCCGTGCTTCGTACGGCGGTGGCTGCGGGCTTTAAAACCGCGGTGCTTATCGGCTGTGCCGATCCGTATTCACCCAAGGCGGTCCGCGCAAGTATGAGCGCCGTTTTCAAGATCAACCTTTGTTTTTGCGACAATAATGCATTTTTGTGTAGTAAAAACATAGTAAACTATGATATAATGGTACTTGATATGATGGGAGAAAGCATTTTCACCCACGTTCCGCAACGCAAATACGCGCTTGTCGTGGGCAACGAGGCGCACGGCGTCAGCGACGACATCAAAGCCGTCGGCAAAAAACTTTCCATCCCGATGGTACAAATGGAGTCGTTAAACGCGGCGGTCAGCGCAGGCGTGGCGATGTATCTTCTCGAAAGAAATCAACTTAAGCAATAATCAGGAGGCACAACTATGTCCGGACACAGCAAATGGGCAAACATCAAAAACAAAAAAGCAAAGGGCGATGCCGCAAGGGCAAACGTCTTTACCAAGATCGGCAGGGAGCTTGCCATCGCAGTCAAACAGGGCGGACCGAATCCGGACAGCAACTCCCGTTTGCGTGACGTGATCGCCAAAGCAAAGGCGGCAAATATGCCCAACGACAACATCTCCCGTTCCATCAAAAAGGCTTCGGGCGAGCTCAACGCCGTCAACTACGAGGAGATCACCTATGAAGGGTACGCTGCAGGCGGCGTCGCCGTCATCGTGGAGACGTTGACCGACAACAAAAACCGCACTGCGGGCGACGTCCGTTGCGCCTTTGACAAGTTCGGCGGCAACATGGGCAACACCGGTTGCGTCTCGTATATGTTCAGCAAAAAGGGCTTAATCGTCATTGACGCCGAGGGGCTTGAAGAGGATGATCTGATGCTTCTTGCCTTGGACGCGGGCGCGGACGACGTCAAGAGCGAAGAGGGCGTATACGAAGTATACACCTTGCCGCAAAACTACACCGCCGTGCGTGAAAATTTGGAAAAGCAGGGTCTTAAGATCCTGTCCAGCGATATCGCGATGATCCCGGAGAACTACATCACGCCGGAAGAGTCCGCCGTTCCCAAAATTTTGAATCTGATCGACCGTTTGGAAGAAAACGATGACGTGCAAAACGTGTTCCACAACGCGATTTTGCCGGAAGAAGAGGAGGAGGAATAAATGACCACGCAAGAAGTTTGCGCCTTGGCTAAAGAGGCTTCGTATCGTCTTGCCACCTTCAGCGACGCCGAAAAGAAGGCGATGCTGATCGCCATGGCAAACGGCATCGGAGAAGAAACGGAGGAGATCCTCCTTGCCAACAACGACGACATCTTCAACGCCAAACAAAATGAGAAAGAGGAGACTTTTATCGACCGCCTCACCCTTTATAAGAGCCGCATCAAGCAAATGATCGACGGGCTTATGCAGGTGGCGGATCTTCCCGACCCCGTGGGCGAAGTCACCGACAAATGGACGCTCCCCAACGGGCTGCAGATTTCCAAGGTACGCGCGCCCCTTGGCGTTGTCGCCATCATTTACGAGGCGCGTCCCAACGTTACCGCCGACGCCGTTGCTCTTGCCGTCAAAAGCGGCAATGCGGTCGTTCTTCGCGGCAGCAGGGAGGCGATCAACTCCAATCTTGCCATCTTCAACGCAATGAAAAGCGCCTTGGTCAAGGGCGGATACGACGCAAACGTCATTCAGTTTTTGGCAGATCCCGATCGCGCCGTTACAACGGAGCTTTTAAAGCAATCCGACACCGTTGACGTGGTGATCCCGCGCGGCGGCGAGGGCCTCAAAAAGTTCGTACTTGAAAACGCCGCCATTCCGGTCATCTGCTCCGCAGGCGGCAACTGCCACACCTATGTGGAAAAATCCGCCGATCTCAAAATGGCGGATAACGTCCTCTTCAACGCAAAAGTCAGCCGTCCCTCCGTTTGCAACGCCACCGAGCAGTTGATCGTGGATAGGGCGATCGCAGCGCCTTTCCTTACCAAGAGCCTTGACAGGCTTTCCAAGCAGGGCGTCAAGATCCTCGGCTGCAACGAAACATGCCGAATCTATCCGATGGCGGAGCTTGCCACGGAGGAGGATTTCTATGAGGAGCACCTCGGTTTGGTGCTTTCCGTCAAGGTGGTCAGCGGCTACAAGGAAGCCATCGAACGCATCAACAAGTACGGCACGCATCACAGCGACGCGATCATTTCCACCAGCAACGAGGCGATCGAAGCCTTTAAGGTGGGCGTCGATTCCGCCGCGGTCTACGTCAATGCCAGCACGCGTTTCACCGATGGGTTTGAATTCGGCTTTGGGGCGGAGATGGCGATCAGCACGCAAAAGCTTCACGCGCGCGGCCCTCTCGGCTTAAAGCAACTCACCAGCGAAAAATACGTTATTGTTGGCGAAGGACAGGTGCGTAAGTGATCATTTTAGGCATCGATCCCGGGCTTGCCATCGTCGGATACGGCGTTGTTGAGTCCGTCAAAGGGCGGGTCAAGCCCATCGATTACGGCGTGATCAATACGCCGGCGGGAATGCGCACTCCGTTGCGCCTCCAAATGATTCATAAGGGACTCTTGTCCCTTTTTGAAAAATATCATCCGGAAGAGATCGCCGTGGAAGAGTTGTTTTTCTCAAACAACAAAACCACGGGTATCCCCGTTGCGGAAGCACGCGGCGTGATACTGATGACCGCGATCAACTATACGGACAAATTGTTTGAATACACACCGAACCAGATCAAGCAAGCCATCACGGGATGGGGCGGCGCGGATAAAAAGCAAATGCAGGAAGTCGTAAGACAGACCCTCCGTTTGCAGTCGATCCCCAAGCCGGACGACGCCGCGGACGCGCTTGCCGTTGCGCTTACGCACGCGCAGACCAATCGGTTCGGGTCGCTGTTTGGGATGTAATATGTACGCTTACATTGTTGGGAAAGTGGATAGTTTCGGAGAGGGCTTTATCGTAGTCGAGGCGGCAGGCATCGGCTACTTTATCAACGTTTCCGATACGACGGTTGCCAGGTTTGGCAGGGTTGGGGAGGTCGTCAAGATCTTCACCTATCTCTCCGTTCGTGAGGACGATATGAGCCTTTACGGCTTCTATTCGTTGGAGGAAAAACGGATGTTCCTCCGTTTGATCACGGTTTCCGGCGTCGGTCCCAAAATGGCGATCGGCATTCTTTCCGCAGCAGACGTCAACACCCTTGCCACATCGATCGTTTCGGGGGACACCAAGGCTCTGTCCAAGGTCAAAGGCATTGGCAAAAAGACGGCGGAGAGGATCATTGTTGAGCTCAAAGAGAGCATCGGCGACGACGGCGCCTCTTTCTTGTCCGTCGGCGCGGGCGCGCAAGGCAGCGATCCGATGATCGAGGACGCGTTGGAACTGTTAACGTCCCTTGGCGTCAGCCGCACCGAAGCGTATTCCCTTGTAGCGGCTTGCAAAAAGGATGCGAGAAACGTAAACGAACTTGTGATGATGGTTTTGAAAAGGTTGGATAAATGATGTTTGACGACGAAAATTTTATCACCAGCGCGATGGGGGATCGTCTCATCGGCAGCGATAGGGAAGAAAACGACGAAGAGATCGAAAACACCTTGCGTCCCAAAACGATGAACGAATACGTCGGGCAGGAGAAGGTCAAGGCAAATCTTTCCGTATTTATCCATTCCGCAAAAAAGAGAAACGAGGCGTTGGATCACGTGCTTTTGTACGGGCCTCCCGGTCTCGGTAAAACCACGCTTGCGCACATCATCGCCAACGAGATGAATTCGCAAATCAAGGTCACCTCCGGTCCCGCCATTGAAAAAGCGGCGGATCTTGCCGCGATGCTGACCAACCTTTACGACGGCGACGTTTTGTTTATCGATGAGATCCACCGCCTGTCCCACGCCGTGGAGGAGATCTTGTATCCTGCCATGGAGGATTTTGTGCTTGATTTTGTCGTCGGCAAAGGTCCCAGCGCAAAGAGCATTCGTTTGCCCCTCAAAAAGTTTACGTTGATCGGCGCCACCACGCGCGCCGGCATGCTCACCGCGCCTCTGCGCGATCGCTTTGGCGTGATCTGCCGTTTGGAGATCTACAAGCCGGAGGAGCTTGCCCGCATCGTGACCCGCAGCGCAAAGCTGTTGGAGATCGGCATTGAAAAGGAGGCGGCGGTGGAGATCGCGCGGCGTTCCCGCGGGACCCCTCGTATCGCCAATAGACTGCTCAAAAGGGTCAGGGATTTTTCCGAATTCGAAAATGAAAAGACAATCACGGTCAAAACGGCAAAGCGCAGTCTCGATCTCTTAGAGATCGACGACCTCGGTTTGGACCACGTCGATAGGGAGATCCTTTTGACCATCATCAAAAAGCACAACGGCGGTCCCGTTGGGTTGGAAACGCTCTCCGCCACCATCGGTGAGGACGCCACCACCATTGAGGACGTTTATGAGCCGTATTTGATCCAGCTCGGCTTTATCGCGCGTACGCCGCGCGGCAGGGTTTGCTTGTCTGCGGCATACAAGCACCTCGGGTTCAAAGTTCCGCCCGCAAAAGAGGCTTTTTTGGAACAAATCGAAAAAACGGTCGATTCTGACGATGAAAACAAGTGACTTTTATTATGACCTTCCCGAACAACTGATCGCACAGCATCCCGCCGACCCGCGGGATTCTTCTCGTTTGCTTGTTATCGATCGCAAAACGGGGGCGTATGAAGACAAAGTCTTCACGGATGTGTTGGAGTACCTAAAAGCGGGCGACGTTTTGGTCGTCAACAACACCAAAGTTATTCCCGCACGTTTGATCGGGCACCGCAAAGGCTTTACGGGAGAAGTGGAGTTTTTGCTGTTAAAACGGATGGATTACACCCATTGGCGCTGTATCGTACGTCCGGGCAAAAAGCTCGGCGTCGGTGCGGAAGTGGTTTTTTCCGACAAGCTTTCCGCCAAAGTCGTTGAGCGGGGCGAAGAGGGTGAGCGTGTCGTGGAGTTTGTGTTTGACGGCGTTTTTGAGGACATTCTTCAAAACGTTGGCGCCATGCCCCTCCCGCCGTATATCAAAGAAAAACTGACCGACAACTCCAAATACCAAACGGTTTACAGCAAGATAGACGGCTCTGCCGCGGCGCCCACCGCAGGCTTGCATTTTACCGAGTCTCTTCTTGAAAAAATCAGGCAAAAGGGCGTCAAAATCGTTGAGGTCCTGTTGCACGTCGGGCTCTCCACGTTCCGTCCCGTTAAAGCGGAGCGTATTGAGGATCACAAGATGCACGACGAGTATTACGAGATCTCCGAGAATGCGGCGCAAGAGATCAATCTTGCCAAGGCGGAAGGTCGCCGTGTGATCGCCGTCGGTACGACGTCGGTGCGGACGTTGGAGTCCGCTGCGGATAAGGTTGGGCACGTAGTGCCCGGGAGCGGCAATACCGATATTTTCATTTATCCTCCCTATGAGTTTAAGATGGTGGACGGCTTGATCACCAACTTCCATCTGCCCGA
>DFFS01000003.1:14659-19135 GCA_002371075.1 Christensenella sp. UBA3770 | reverse complement strand
TCCGCCATATCATACCCCGAAATAAGCGTACACGTCTTGGATGTCGATCTCGGTCAAACGACAATCCCCGATCCCTGCGATCGTGACGAGCGTCAACTTGTTGCCCGCCTTCTTCTTGTCGGCGGAAAAATACGGGATCAACTCTTCGATGGGATTGAGTTCCAAGGCAAGGTCGTTTTCAAGTAAAAGTTCCTCGATCTTGTAAAAATCCTCCTCCGAAAGTTCCCCTTTGTCAAAGGCAAGACGCGCCATCACGCGGACGCCGTACGCAACAGCAACGCCGTGCGGGACGACAAAGTCCGTGACCGTCTCCACCGCGTGGGCAACGGTGTGCCCGAGGTTAAGCAGTTTGCGCATGCCGCTCTCCCACTCGTCCGCTTCCACGATCTTGCGTTTTGCGTCAACGGAGAGCGCGATAAACTCCTCCAAATTCTCGGAAGTCAAACCGGAGGACAGAATGTTAAAGATCTCTCCTCCCTCCAAAACCGCGTACTTGACCCCTTCGCCCAGCCCGTTGCGGATCTCGTCATAGGGGAGCGACTTGATAAAATCGGTGTCAAAAAGCACCAGTTCCGGCTGATAAAAGGCGCCGACAAGGTTTTTGCCCGCGGGCAGATCGACCGCGGTCTTGCCGCCGACGGAAGAATCTATCGCCGCAAGAAGACTGGTGGGCATATTGACAAAATGAATGCCGCGCATATAGGTTGCCGCCGCAAAACCGGCAAGATCCCCCGTGACGCCGCCGCCGAGAGCAAGCACGGTGTCGGTGCGCGTAAAGCCCTCCTCCGCCAAAAAAGTGAGCAGTTCGGAATAGGTCTTTAAGGATTTGGATTCCTCCCCCGCGTCAAAGGTAAAAATGCTCGGTTCAAAGCCGTGATAGACCAGCTCGTCCGCAACGCCCTCTCCATAGAGCGGCGCAACGTGCGTGTCCGAGACCACCATCACCTTGCCCGACCTGCCAAGGGCGGTAAGATACTCTCCGATCTTGGCGGAAACACCGCTTCCGATCACAACTTCATAGGGGGTTGACGCATGGATCTCAATTGTTTTCATAGTTTTCTCCGTCCAAAAACCGTCTGAACGACACGCCCACATCGCGGACGTAACGCATCGCCGTCAAAAGTTCACTCTCGGGCACGGCGTTGAAACGCACCTCAAAATTCACATTGCCCTGATATCCCGCTTGTTTTAAGGAAGCAAGCAAGCTGTCCATCGGCATCTTTCCGAAATAAGGGGGAAGGTGATCGTCCCTGTCGCCGGTGTTGTCGTGCAAATGCAAAGCACAGAGCCGTTTGCCGATGCTTTCAACCATCTCGGGGATGTTTTCCTTTGTGATAAAGGCGTGCCCGCTGTCCAAACAGACGCCGTAAGCGTCACCCAACAGATCAACCGCGCGGGCAAGCTCCGCCCCCGAAGAATAAATGGTGGGCACCAGACGCAAAAAGCCGTCCTTCCTCTCCGAAATAAACATGTTTTCAAGAAGCCCCGTGACCCCCACCTCTTTTAAGAAGGGAGCGAGGCGGGAAAACAACTCCAAATTGAACGTAAAGCACTCTTCCCTATAGAAGTCAAACTTGCAGTTTTCAAACTTAACGGGGTGAAGCACCATATACTTGGCGCCAAGCGCCGCCGTGGCTTCCGCAGCGCGCTTGTAAACGTCCAAGATGCCCTCTTTCGTGCTGCCGTCGTCCGCACGATAGCCAAAAGGCGCGTGCGTTTGCCCCACCGCAATGCCAAGGTCCGTTGCCAACCGGCAAAGATCTTTTGCCCAAGAAAGATCCGTCCTCCCGCCGCCAAGATCAAGAAAAAGCCTCTTTGCCTCGTCATAAAGAGGATAGTCAAAGGCGTCAAAACCCGCCGTTTTTGCCAAACGGAGGCTTTCTGCCGCACCCAAACGCTCAAAAAAACCGTACCCTGAAACGCTGATCTTTCTCATAGTTTTATTATATATATTCCATTGAAAATAGTCAAGGATATCCGCAATGAGCCGCCCCGCTAAAAAACTTTGCCTCTCCCTGTATATCTTTTGTTTCGCCGTCCCATAATCAACGTGACGGAGGTAAAATATGGAAAAGACAAACAAGCCCAAAAATCAGAAGTTTTCAAACTTCATCAAAAAGAACCTTTACTTAATACTTATGATCGTCTGCGTGATCGCCATTGCGACGATGGTGGCGGTGACCTACGCAGTCAAGCGCAAAAACGGCGAAGAGATCGTGGACGTATCCTTCGAGGAGCAGCCGACCCAACAAACACCCGTAAACACCGACCCACCTGTCGAAATCGAACCGGAACCCGTGGCTATTGTGGAGGAGGTGTTGTTCTCCATACCCCTTGAGGGCGAGACGGTGGGCGTTTTCGCCAACGATACGTTGGTTTACAACGCAACGCTAAACCAATGGGCGACGCACGAGGCCTACGACGTGGCGGCGGAAGCGGGCACAGAGGTCAAATGCGTGTACGGCGGTAAGGTGGAGAGCATCACCACCAGCGTCCTGAGGGGAACCGAAGTTGTGGTACTGCACGAAAACGGCATGAAAACCATCTACAGCCTGCTGGGCAGCGACGTCAACGTTACGATCGGTCAGTCGGTTAAAAAAGGCGACGTGATCGGCAAGATCGCCGAAACGGGCACCTTTGAAAAGCACAAGGGACCGCACCTGCACCTTGAAGTGTGGGACAAGGACGGCGAAAAGATCGATCCGGTGCAGTTTTTTGAAAGCAGCGACAAATAAAAAAAAAGCAGGAGCGTACTTGTACGTTCCTGCGTTTTTTTGATAACGTTTTTATCAGCGCTTGATCAGGGAGTGCCCGGTCATTTCCGCCGGCTTTGGTACGTTCATCACGTCCAGAAGCGTCGGCGTAATATCCGCCAGCACGCCGCCGTCCATCAGTTTGGCGCCCTTGTAATTGTCATCCACCAAGATGAAAGGTACGGGGTTCAAGGAGTGCGCCGTCATGGGGGAGCCGTCCTCCGCGATCATTACGTCCGCATTGCCGTGGTCGGCGGTGACGATTGCCATGCCGCCTTCCTCCAAGATGGCGGTGATAAGTCTTTTGACGCTGTTGTCCACGGTGGTGACGGCTTTCATCGCCGCTTCCATAATGCCGGTGTGTCCGACCATGTCGCAGTTGGCGTAGTTGAGCACCATCACGTCGTACTTTTTCTCATGGATCAGCTCGATCGCCTTGTCGGTGATCTCGGGAGCGCTCATCTCCGGCTTCATATCAAAGGTGGCGACTTGCGGCGACGGAATAAGCACCCTGTCCTCGTTTTCATACGGGGTCTCGTTGCCGCCGTTAAAGAAGAAAGTTACGTGCGCGTACTTTTGCGTTTCCGCAATGCGGAGCTGCTTGAAGCCTTTTTTGGAGATATACTCGCCAAAGGTGTTTTCCAAGCCCGTGGGCTTAAAGGCAACTTCCAAATACGGCTCAAACTCCGCCTTATAGGACGTCATCGAAACGTACTTGGGAGAGAGGAAGCCCGTCTTTCTTTCAAAGGACGAAAAGTCCGGATAAATAAACGCCTGCGTAATCTGGCGCGCGCGGTCGGGACGGAAGTTGTAGAAGATGATGCTGTCGCCCTTGTTGACCTTGCCGACTGCCTCGCCCTTTTGATCCACAAGAACGGTGGGAAGCACAAATTCATCCGTCACGCCGTTGTCATAGCTGTGCTGCATGGCAAGCACGGGATCGGTCTCCTTGATACCCTCGCCGAGGGTCATCATATCGTACGCCTTTTGCACCCTGTCCCAAGCGTTGTCGCGGTCCATCGCGTAAAACCTGCCGGTGATCGTTGCGATCTTGGCGTTGCTGCCGCTCTCTTTCAAAAAGTCGGCGAGCTGCTTCATAAAGCCGATGCCGCTTGTGGGGGAAACGTCGCGACCGTCCATAAAGCAATGCAGGAAGATCTTTTCAACGTTCTTTTCCTTGGCGGCTTTCAAGATGCCGATCAAGTGGTCGATGTGGCTGTGCACGCCGCCCGAAGACAAAAGCCCCATCAAGTGGAGCGCCTTGCCGCCCTTGGCGTTTTCCATCGCGGCGGTGATGGCGGGGTTCTCCTTTATGGAGCCGTCCTGCACGGCAAGGGTGATGCGGGTAAGTTCCTGATAAACCACCCTGCCCGCGCCGATGTTGGTGTGTCCCACCTCGCTGTTGCCCATCTGTCCGTCGGGGAGACCTACGCAAAGCCCGCTTGCGCCGATTTGCGTGGTCGGATACGTCTTCATCAAGCTGTCGATAAAAGGCGTGCCTGCGGCTTTGATCGCGTTGCCTTTCACTTCGGGGTTGATCCCGAAGCCGTCCATAATGACGATTGCGTGAAGTTTTGCCATATCAGTAGTTTACAACGAGGCTGAAATCCACCGCTTTGAGGCTGGCGCCGCCGATAAGTCCGCCGTCGATCTCGGGCATAGCCATAAGCTCTTTGACGTTCTTGGGATTCATGGAGCCGCCGTATTGGATGCGGACCTTCTC
>DFFS01000003.1:0-14552 GCA_002371075.1 Christensenella sp. UBA3770 | reverse complement strand
GTGTCGTTGGCAACTTCCGCCGTGGCGGTCTTGCCGGTGCCGATCGCCCAAACGGGCTCGTATGCGACGACGATGTTTTCAAGCTCTTCTTTCGCAATGTCTTTAAACGCCTCGGTGGTCTGACGCACAAGCACCTCTTCCACCTTGCCGCCCTCGCGCTCTTCCAGCGTCTCACCCACGCAGATGATGGGCTTAAGACCCTTTGCAAGAGCCGCCTTGACGCGTGCGTTGACGGTTTGATCCGTCTCACCAAAGTACTGTCTGCGCTCGCTGTGGCCGATGATGACGTAGGTCACGCCGAGTTCCACAAGCATATCCGCGGAGATCTCGCCCGTAAAAGCGCCTTTTTCAGCCCAGTGCACGTTTTCTGCGCCAACCTTGATGTTGGTGCCCTTGGTCAGCTCCACCGCAGTGGCAAGATCGGTGTACGGCGTGCAGATCACGACTTCCGCCTTTGCGTCCTTGACAAGGGGGATCAATTCGGTGACGAGCGCCTTGGTAGCGGCGATCGTGTTGTTCATTTTCCAGTTTCCGGCAATGATGGGAGTTCTCATTTTCAATACCTCTCTTTTTTTATTTGCGTAAAACGCTGATTATTTGTTGTTCAAGCAAGCGATGCCCGGAAGCACTTTTCCTTCAAAGAGCTCCAAGCTTGCGCCGCCGCCCGTGGAGATGTGCGTCATCTTATCGGCAAAGCCAAGTTGCGCAACGGCAGCCGCGCTGTCGCCGCCGCCGATGATCGTGATGGCGTCCTTTGCCTCGGCAAGAGCCTTGGCAACGCTCATTGTGCCCGCCGCAAGAATGGGGTTCTCAAACACGCCCATCGGTCCGTTCCAAATGACGGACTTTGCGGAAGCCACGGCGGAAGCATAAAGCTCGCGGGTCTTGGGACCGATGTCCATGCCCATCCTATCCGCGGGGATCTTGTCGCGATCAAAGACGATGGTCTCAATGGGGGCGTCGATCGGATCGGGAAACTCAGCGGTGGTGACCACGTCAATGGGAAGAAGGAACTTCTTGCCGAGTTTCTCCGCCTTTGCCATCATCTCCTTGCAGTAATCGATCTTGGTCTCATCAAGGAGCGAGGTGCCCACTTCGTAGCCCATTGCCTTAAGGAAGGTGTAGCTCATACCGCCGCCGATGATCAAGGTGTCGCACTTGTTCAAAAGGTTGTCGATGACGTTGAGCTTATCGGCAACTTTGGCGCCGCCGAGGATCGCCACAAAGGGACGAGCGGGGTTTTCCAACGTATCCGCCATGACGGAAAGCTCCTTTTCGATCAGGAAGCCGCAGACCGCGGTTTTTACAAAACCGTATTCCACGATCGCCGCCGTGGTGGCATGAGAGCGGTGCGCCGTGCCAAACGCGTCGTTGACGTAAACGTCGCAGTAGGAAGCGAGCTTTTTGCAGAGGGCTTCGTCCCTCTTCTCCTCGCCTTTGTCAAAACGGGTGTTTTCAAGAAGGATCACTTCGCCGTCCTTGATCTCGGCAACGAGCTTGTCGGAGCAGGGACCCACGAAATCGTCGCTCATCTTCACTTCCTGCCCGAGCTTTTTGCTGAGCGCAACGGCAACGGGTTTCAAGGAAAGCTTGGTCCTGTCCTTTGCCGCCTTTGCCATCATCTCCGCCTCTGCGGCAGCGCGCTCCGACTCGGGAAGAGCCTCCAACTTTGCCTTTTCCTTTTTGTTGAGACCCCAACCTTCGGAAAGGACGTTGTGCGGCTTGCCCAGGTGCGAGCAAAGAATGACCTTAGCGCCTTGATCCACCAAATACTTGATGGTGGGAAGAGCGCCGTTGATGCGGTTTTCGTCGGTGATCACGCCGTCCTTCATCGGAACGTTGAAATCCACGCGGACCAAACATCTCTTGCCTTTTACGTCAATGTCTTTTACGGTAAGTTTATCCATACAAACACCTCATAGAGTTTTATTTTCCTTTATTATACGCCGCCGCGCGCGCGCTTGTAAAATAAAATCACCCACTTTGTCCCGCCAAAAAAACTCTCAAAAATCCAAGTGACAACAAAAAAAACAAACGCCGGCTTACGCAGCGCAGCGTTTTAAGGGATCGATTTTTGAAAAAATGCCGAATTTAGGATTTGAAATATTCGTCGATCACGGCAAACAGCTCAACGTAGTTTGTTGCGTGATGAACGCGGTCGCGGATCTCCTTGGCAACGCCCGCCTTGCCCGAGGCGTACGCCGTTACGTGGTGCTTCATCAAATTGACGACGATGCGCTCGGGATACTCACGCTGAAGGTACTCCACCTGCAACAAGATGTCTTCCCTCTCCGTTCTGTCGATCTTTTTCCCCGAAATCTCCGCAAAAATGCGATAATTCCCAAGCGCGCCACGCCCGATCATCACGCCGTCCGCGGCGGTTTCTTCCATCATCTTTTCATAGTCCTTAACGGAGCGCACGTCACCGTTTGCGATCAGGGGCACGTTGACGGCGTCCCTGACAAGGCGAATGCCCTTTTTATCCACCGAGCCCGCATACATCTGATCGCGATATCTGCCGTGCACGGTCACTGCCGAGGCTCCCGCCGCCTCTACGGCGCGCGCGACCTTATCCGCCGCGAAGTCCCCCATCTCAAAGCCAAGGCGCATTTTGACCGTAACGGGTCTTGAAGACGCCGCGACTGCCGCCGCGACAAGTTCCCCCGCCAATACGGGGTCCTTCAAAAGCGCGCTGCCCTCGCCGTTTTTGACGATCTTGGGCGCGGGGCAACCCATGTTGATATCCACTATATCGATCCCGTCGGGAAGCAGTTTTACCGCTTTAAACAAAACTTCGGGATCGGAAGCAAACAGCTGCGCCGCAAAGGGCGTTTCATTCTCCGCCTTTTCCAAGAGTTTTTTCGTTTCCTTGTTCTCAAAGATCAAACCTTTCGCGCTGACCATCTCCGACGTCGTAAGTCCCGCGCCGTACAGACGGGCAAGATAACGGGCACCCAGGTCGGAATACCCCGCCATCGGCGCAAAAAGCGCAGGCGAGCAAAGCTCGATATTGCCGATCTTTAAGGGTTTACTCTTCATTTTTCACTTGGTTATAGATCTCGTCCAGCTTTTCAAGCCCCACCGTTTTGATGTCAAGCCCCATGTTGCGGACGCGCCCTTCCACCGCCGTAAAGCGTCGTATAAACTTATCCACCGAACGCATCAGAGCCATTTCGGGGTCGATCTTTCTCTTGCGGATCGTGTTGATCGCCGCAAACAAAAGGTCGCCCGCCTCCATCTCGGCGTCCTTGTCCTCCGCAGACAAAAACTCCGCCAGTTCCTCCGTGACCTTCTCGGCGCTGTCTTCCGCCGTAGCGAAATCAAAGCCGACCGTCGCGGCATACTTTTGCACTTTGGCGGCGCGCATGGTCTGCGGCAACGTCTTGGCGACGTGCGCCATCCTTTCCGACGCGCTCTTTTGCTTTTTTTCCGCCATCTTTGCCTTTTCCCAAGCGGCAAGCGCCTCTTCGGCGTTGTTTGCCTTGACCGCGCCGAAAACGTGCGGGTGACGGAAGATCAACTTTTTGCAAAGCTCCGAAATGACGTCGGAAACGTCGTATTCCCCCGCGCCCTCCGCAATGACGGCGTGGAAAGCGCCCTGCAAAAGGACGTCCCCCGTTTCTTCACGCATATTGTCAAGGTCGTGATTGTTGATGGCTTCCACCAGTTCGCACGCCTCTTCCACCGCGTTTTCGCGAATGCTCTCGTGCGTTTGCGCCTTGTCCCACTCGCAGCCGTCCTTGTCGCGCAAGCGGTGAATGATGTAGATCAGATCGTAAAAGCCAAAGCGCTGTTTGTTTAAAAATGCTTCCGCGGGAAAGAAAAGAACGCCGTCCTTTGGGCAAGACGCCTCGGAAAGAACAGCCTCCGACCCGTCCGCCACGCAACGCGCGTCTCCCAAAATATGTAAAAGCTTGGTTTTGAGCGAGGCGAAATGGTCCGCCGTGACCTCGTTTACCACAAGCGCCGCGCCGTCCGGCACGGAAAACGCCCTGCTGTCAAGCAGCGATGTTGCCGATACTGAATACTGATCCGTCATACTATCTCCCTATCTTGGTGGTAACGGAAGAAAGCGGCATCGCCTCCAACTCCACCTTTGAAAACACTTTTAAGCGAAGCACCGCCACGAAATAAACCGCCGTGCCGATCAGCGCCGAAAGAAGCAAGCTCCAAAAAGCGCTTCCGACAAGCAGCACGGGTGCCAAGATCGCCACTATCATTATACCACCCGCAAGGGTGGTCAGCGCAAGGGTTTTGACCGCGTTTTCGCTGCGCCCCGTAAACTGCCACCACTTGAGGAGCGTCAGCAAGGTGGAGAGCGCATACGAAAGAAGCGTTGCGACGGCGATGCCGATGATCCCCATCACGGGAACGAGCGCGACAAGCAGGATCAACCTGACCAAAATGGCGATCGCCAAACTTTCGGCGGCGATATCCGCCCTGTCAATGGCTTGCAGCAAAGAGGAATAGATCTGCGTCAACGAAAGGAACACCACGCTCCCCGCCCCGATCATGAGGAGCTTTACGGCAACCGCCTTTTGCTCCGCGGAAAACACCGGATACAAAAGATCGATGATCTTCGGCGCAAGCAAAAGCAGCGCGAAACAGGAGGGGAGCGAGATCACAAGCGCCAGTTTCAACGTCAGCCCCGCCTTACCTTTGATCGTGTCGATATCCCGCGTTGCCTTACTCCTTGAGATCAACGGGATCACCGCGACCGCAAGGGACAAAACGAGCACGACGGGAAAGTTAACGAGCGAATTGACCGCGCCGGAATAGATGCCGTAAGCGGCGACGCCCTCCGTCCGAGTCAGTCCGTACCGTTCCAAAAGCCGCACGATCAAAAGTCCGTCCACAAACACCGAAAGAGGGAGGATCAATCCGTTGACGCGAAGAGCGATCCCCTCCTTCAAAACGCGGCGAAACGAGATGCGCGTTCGCGCGCCGCCTTTGTTTTTTACATAGTAAATGACACCGATGGCGGAGGTTGCCGCAAATTCCGAAAAAGTCACGCCGCCAAGCGCCGCCGCGCAAGCCGCCGAAGCGCCGCGGTCACGAAACAAAAAGGCAAGCAAGATGCCAAACGACAGCTTGACCGCTTGCTCGATCATGATGGAAACGGCGCCGGGCAACAGATCCATATTGCCGTTAAACCACCCTTTCAATGCGGAAAGCAACGCGACAAGCAGCACCGCGGGCGCGATGACCTTGTAGCCAAGAGAGCCACCTGCCGCGCCCTGCAAAGCGGCGATGCGTCCTCCGAAAACAAAAAGAACGGCGCCCACAAGGGTTGCCGAAACGGCGCTCTCCGCCGCCGCAGTGAAAAAGTAGCCGCGCGCGCCCTCCGCGTCCCCCACCGCAAGATAAGCCGACACCCTGCGCGAGATCAACGTGGAAGAAAACGCCGAAGTCAAGGCAAGGGACAAGGCGTAGATGCTGAAGATCAGTTGATAAAGCCCCACGCCCTCCGCGCCGATGATGTTGGTGAGCGGAATGCGATACAAGGCGCCCAGCACCTTTGCGACCAAGCTGACCACCGTCAAAACGGCGGCGCGCTTGCCGTATTTTTTATCTGTCGATCTGCTGCTCAAAAAGAATGGCTCCCATCGCCGCAAGTTGCTCGTCCGCCTTGCACAAAGGTTCAGCGGAAACCACCACCAACGCGCCAAACAAGTCCCCCGCCGCCAAAATTGGCTGAACTACCATGCCGCGCGGCTTTTGTTCCCCTATGGGCAGGCATTTTTCCTCGCTGAGCACCGCTCTCCTGCGAGAGGAGATCAGCAAGCGAAGTTCCTCCGTAATGCCGTCCCCCTCTTTAAAGACGCCTTTGCCCGCCGCCGCGATCACGTTGTCGCCGTCCACCACCATCACGGAGCGATCGGACGCCTTATGAATGGCGGTCACGAGGGCGTGCGACAAGCTTTCCATCGACGAAAGCTCGCTGTACTTTCTTAAAACCACCTCTTCTTCGGTGGTAAAGATCTCCAGCTCCTCCCCCTCACGCATCTTCATCGTTTTGCGGATCTCCTTTGGGATCACCACACGACCGAGTTCGTCAATTCTTCTGAGTATTCCCGTTGCTTTCATACTTCCTCCGACGAGTAGTATGGCATAAGTCGAAAAGAATATCAGACATAAAAAAAGGAGAGGTCGCCCTCTCCTCGGTTTTTCAAAGGATCAGTAGGTTTTGATGATCGTCCTCGGCGCGGCGCCGGACATCAGCTCGGGGATCGTATAAGCGGAAGAGCCGATGATCACGGTGGTGCCGTTTCTCAAAGGTTCCTTGATATATTCCAGCTTGGCAAACGCGCCGTTTGCGCCCTTACGCGACGCCCCCTCGCAAAGAGTTTGGTGATACTCCACGTTTTTGATCAGTTCGTCTATGTCCTTGCCGCCGATCACGGGGACAAGCGTGGACTTATCCTTGCTGTCCAAATAAATGCCCTCGGTTGAGGTCATAATGAGGAGGGTTTCCGCCTTCATCAAACAGGCGATCTGAGACGCCGTCTCGTCGTTGTCCACACATTGCACCACGTGCGCCGACTTCAGCTTGAGGTTGCGGATCTCAAGGTTGCGCGTTTCCTCGCAGCTGACCGCGTCGTTGTAGTTGATGATGGGGATCGCCCCCTGCGCCATCGAGCGGGTCAACAAGGCGTGCAGGTGCTCGCGCTTTTCGGGGTCGTTAAAGTGCTGATGCTCCACCAAGATCTGCCTGACGGAAAACTTGGGGTCGATAAACTGGCGATACGTGTTCATCAAAACGGTTTGCCCCTGCGCGCTGTAATCGGTTTTGACGCTTTCGTCGTCACCATCGATCTCCTTGCCGTTTCGTTTGATGTAGTCCAACCTGCCCACTTCCACGGCGCCCGACGTGACCCAAATGTCCCCGGGACGCAGATCCGCGGAAATACGAGCCACCGTGTCGTAGCTTAACGCGTTGCGCTTTTTGTCGATCAACGCCATTGATCCGACTTTACCGACGAGTTCGCAATCGAATTTCATCTTTTCTCCTTTACGAGCCCACATAAGGGCACATCTGCTTTGTTTCTGCCTGCGTCGCGGTAGAACCACGTACAAGCAGTACGCTCATTCCCCTCGACTTTTCGAGCCTCGCATCTGTAACCCTTCTGCGAGCTCTTTGGTAATTGTATTATTTGAAAAACTGCTTTCTAACTTCAGTTTCTCACATTTCGTGCTTTTAATCAAGCATTTTCATTCTTCGGTATTACGGCACCCTTCTCCTCCTAACAGGCTTTGCCTCTTTTCCCTTGAAGCGTCGGCGAGTGGTACAGAGGCAAGCGCTCTCCGAAGAGGCGGGGTTGAGCGTACTTTGTGTACGTGATGCCCGACGATGAGGTAGTTAGCGCAGCATATGTGCCGCTATCCGACGCCTCAATCGTCGCCGGCACCCAAATATTCCAACGTCGACTTTGCCGGCAAGGGCTTGGAATCTCCGTACTTTGTGAAGAACATAAACACAAAGGCGATCGCCACGCAGATGGCGGAATAAAGGAACAGATATTGGTCCTCAAAGTAATCCATCACCAAACCCGAAATAAAGGGGGTGATGGCTTGCGCGCTCATGGTGGAAATATAGTAGTAGCCCGTATACTTCCCGACGCTGGAAGAGGAGGAAAGCTCCAACACCATCGGGAAAGTGTTGACGTTTGTGATGATAAGCCCGAAGCCGGAGATCAAATAGAAGATCGCAAACAGGTATTTTGCCAAATGATCGGGTCTGACAAAAAGGAAAACTAAGATAAAGGACACCACCGCAAGGGAGAAGCCCAAAAGCACGCTCTTGCGTCTGCCGATCTTGACCGCAAGAATGCCGACGGGGATAAACGCGATCGCCGAGACCGCCATCGACGCGCCCGAAATGACGGAGGCAACGCCTGCGGACTGGTTTAGCACCTTGGTGCAGTACACCGAAAGGTTGCTTGAGATGGCGTTGTAGCCCATAAACCACATAAAGGTGGACGCCAAGATAAAGAAGAAACTGCGTTTGAAGGCACGCTCGTGCTTCTTCTTGCGTTCCGCAAGTTCCTCTGCGGAAACGGTTTCCTCCGCAAGGGCGTCCTCTTGCGGCGCCGTGCCCATCTCCACCGCTTCGTCGTCGTTGCTGATGCCGTACTCCTCGCATTCCTTTTTGCAGTCCTCAACGTATTTGGGCTCGTTGACAAGCAGCAGGAAGGCTACGAGCAGCACCACCATCGCCGCAGCGCAGATGGCAAAGATCTGCGTAAACGGACTATCCGCCACGATAAAGCCCACCGTATAGATGATAAAGGCAAGCGCGCCGCCGATGCCGCCCATCAGGTTGATCATCGCGTTTGCTTGCGAGCGCAGCGGCTTGGGCGTAACGTCCGGCATCAAAGCCACCGCGGGAGAGCGGAAGCTTGCCATCGCCACCAAAACGAGGAACAAAACGGCAAGATAGATGCCGATGCGTTCGGGGTGGACCTTGGTGATCTTGGTGTTAACTTCCTCACTGGCAAACACCGCGATGCCCGGCTCCACAAATTTGGAATACTCGTCGTTGTGCGCCTTGATCTCCTTGTATTCCGCCTCGGTGATCTCAATCTTTTGCGAGATGGTCGTCCCCTCCGCAACGGTGGTCTCGATGCGGTAGAACTTGTTTCCGTCCTTTTGGATCTCCGTCACGCCGTAAGACGCCACGGCAAGATAATCCTCAAGCGTGTTTTTGTCGTTGAGCTTTAAGTAATCGTGATCGGAATACGCGTAGCCGACGCCCGACTTGGACTCGGTCTCGTACATCATCGTATAAAACTCCTCGGAGGAAGAGTACACCCTGCCGTCCGACGCCTCGTACGTAAAGTCCGCCGTCGTTTCCACCGCGTAGATCTCGGAGCGGAGGGCTTTTGCGTCCTTTAGCTGCGACGCCGCCGTGATGGGCACGAAGATCATGATGACCACCGAAAGAATGGTGCCCACAAACACAAAGGGCGTGCGCTTGCCGCGCTTGCTGTTGATGCTGTCCGACCATTTGCCGAAGATCGGAAGCAAGAATAAGGAGAGCACGTTGTCTATGCCCATGACCACGCCGCGCAAACTGTTGGACAAACCAAACGCGCGTTCCAAAAGAAGCGGCACGACAAAATCATACGCCGTCCAAAACAGCATGATGATGGCAAACGCCAAACCGACTTTGATCGTTCTCTTATAATTCAGTTTCATAATTATCCTCTTTTTGACCTTGCCGCAAGCATAGCTTGCCGTTTGCGATCGAAGACCGCTTTATGACTCCGACGGCTCCTGTTCCAGCCCCTCCAAATACTTGTCCATTTCCATCAAAACGCCCTTTTCTCGGACGTACTGCTCATATTTCCAAAGGTCGGCGACGCTGACCGTGAACCCATATTTTTCAGCAAGAAACTCCGCAAACTTGTCGGGGCGAAGGGTCGTGTTGCCGGCGGCAAGCGACAGGTTGAGCCTCCCGGGGAACACCTTGACGGCGTTGACAAGCGGCGCGACGTCCTTATAGGACGTTTCCCCTTTCTTCACGATGGGCATCTCCAAAGAAAACAAGTTCACGACGCCCTCAACCTCCCGCCGGACGTCCTCCGCGCCCTGTTGCGCGACGGAATAATCTGCGGCGACGGTGCGCCCCGCAACGTTGGGGTTGACCTTGGGCGCAAAGACGCGTATCCCCTCCATGCCGACGGGGGCAACGCGGTTGTATTCCCGCAAAAAGTCCTCTTTGCTTACGTCCGTCCTGACCGTCAAATACTCCGAAGAGGAATTGATGCCAAGGGGGAGCGGCGTGCCGAGGTTGATCAGCATATGCGGGTTGAACCCACCCGAAAACTCGATGTCAAAGCCCGCGCGACGAAACGCCCTTGTGAAGTGGCGCAACAGGTCTATGTGGGAAATATAAGCCATATTTCCGCGTTTGTAGTACTTTAGCACGAGGATCATCTTTTCACCTCATCGCAAAGGGCAAGCGCCATGGCGCCGCAGCCCTGACAGCCTTTGTCACAGCCCGGCGTGCATTCCGCCCTGTAAGCCTTTTCCCGCTCTTTCAAAAGGAAAGCACGGCTGACCCCGATGTCGATAAACTCCCACGGCAGTGGCTTGTCAAGCGGTTGCGCGCCAAGGTATTTTTGCTTGTCCACCTTAAGCTCCGCCATCGCCTCTTCCCAAATGTCGTACTTAAAATGCTCCGTCCAGCTGTCAAACATCGCGCCCTTTTTATAGGCAAGCTCGATCAAGGCGGAAAGCGCCCTGTCGCCGCGCGCAAAGATCGCCTCCAGCTCGCTGGTCTCGCGGTCGTGATAGTGAAAGGATGCGCCTTTTACTTTGCGCAACTCATCCTTTAAAAGAAACTGCCTGCGGCTCATCTCCTCCCGCGTGATCTGCGCCTCCCATTGGAAAGGCGTGCCCGGCTTGGGGATAAACACCGAGCAGCTGACCGAGATGTTGACGCCGCCCTTGTGGCTTTCGTGATACAGCCGGCGAATGTTTTTGACCAGTTCCACAATGCCCAAAAGGTCCTCGTCCGTTTCCGTCGGAAGCCCGAGCATAAAGTAAAGCTTGACGCTCGTGTAGCCTTGGTCAAACGCGGCGGAAAGACCCTCTCTGATCTCCTGCTCCGTCACGTTTTTGTTGATGACGTTCCTAAGCCTTTGCGTGCCCGCCTCCGGCGCAAAGGTCAGGGAGCTTTTGCGACTGCTCTCGGCAAATTCCTTTTTGAAGGAACTTAGGCGCAAGGACGGCAGCGCAAGGTGTACGTGCGCTTTGGCGCAGAGGGGGTTGACCTCCGAAAGCAACTGTTCCAAATACGGATAGTCGCCGGTGGACAAGGATCCCAAGGAGATCTCGTCAAAGCCCGTTTCACGGATCAGCTTTTCGATCAACGACTTGACCGTCTTCTCGCTGCGGAAGCGAATGGGACGGTAATAGTAGCCGGCTTGGCAAAAACGGCAACCGTTTTGGCACCCGCGATACAGTTCCAGCATCGCCCTGTCGTGTACGACCTCCAACGTGGGCATCAGTTGCGCCGTCGGATAAAAGCAATTTTCAAAATCACGTACGACGGCTTTTTTGACCGTCTTTCTCTTTTTGGGCGTATTGCGCGAGGGAACGTAAACCCCCGTGATCTTCTCCGCAAGGGCAAGGAACTGCGCCTTGGTTTTGCCCGCCGCCTTGCATTTTGCGTAGAGATCGGTCAGGGCAACGATGACTTCCTCCCCTTCGCCGACCATAAACAGATCAAAGAAATCCGCGATGGGCTCGGGGTTGATCGCCGCGGGACCGCCGCCGCAAATCACGGGGAAGGTGTCGTCCCTGTCCTTTGCGTAAAAGGGGATGCCCGCCGCTTCCATCATATACAAAATGCCGGTAAACAGCATCTCGTACTGCACCGAAAAGCCGATCATGTCAAAATCGCGCAGGGGCTTTTTTGTCTCAAGGCTCATCAGCGGAATGCCGTTTTCTTTAAGGAGCGCGTGAAAGTCAAGCGCGGGAGCAAAGCAACGCTCGCATACGACGTTTTTTTGATTGTTCAAAACGTGATAGAGGATCTTTAAGCCGAGGTTGGACATGCCGACCTCATACAGGTCGGGCATACAAATGCAAAAACGCACGTCGCAAGGTTTATCCATGTCGGGCGTGTTGTACTCGCCGCCGCTGTAACGCGCCGGTTTCTCGGTTTTCAAAAGTATTTCTTCAAAGGTCATCCTGTCCTCTTTCGTTTATTATAGCATAACGGCGATATAAATAACAAGTTTATTTATATCTTTCCGATCGCCTCCCCGATGGGGGTGTTTGACGGAAAGGCTAAAAGGAGCGACGCGACCTCGGCGGCAGAAAGGCGCCTGACCGTCCGCTTGCCCCTTACGACCGCCGCGGGACGAAGCCTCCCCTCCTCGTCCGTCTTTGCCAAACAGTACAACGGCTCTTCCTCCCTGACGCGGTTTCTTCTGCCGACGATGGGAGAAACAAACCACAGCGCCGCAAACGCCGCAACCGTCAACAGAGAAAACCTCTTTGCGGTAAAGAACAAAACCACTGCCGCCACCCCCACCGCCGGCGTCAAAAGGGCGGTAAACACCCTTGCCCACTTTTTGGGAAAAAGCAAACGAAACAACCTGCCGCCATCCAGCGGATAGGCGGGCAACAGGTTAAAGACGGCAAGCGCCACGTTAAGCGTGATAAAACCATTGAGATATCCGTACAATTCGGGAAAAATCCAACAAAGCGAAAGTGAAAAGGAAGATAGCGCGAGGTTGGCAAAGGGACCCGCGATCAGCACGGCGCCGAAGTGCGGGATCTCCCCTTTGGACGAGAGTGCGGCGCCGTACGGCATCAAAACCATCGTCAGGTCGTTTGCGCCCGCAATGCGCGCGACGGCATAATGCGCAAGCTCGTGAAGCGTCACGGCAAAGAATGCGATCAAATAGCCGAAGCCGCCGCCGATGAGGGCGTAAAAAACAAGCGCAACGAAAAAGAGAGGGTGGATCTTGATCTTCAAAAGAGCGCGGTCAGGCTTGCCCTGACTTCCTCAAACAGCAAGGAATGAAAGAGAGCGGAGGCGATCAAATACACCGCGCCGCCAAACAGACAGAGAAAGAAGAAAAAGGCAAACTCCCCTTTCTTTTTTCGCCGAACGATCACAAACTTGTTTTCATATCCCTTGCCGCCGATGCGCTTGATCCCGTGATAATTCATAAAACAGGATATGCCGCGTGGGCGGAAAAAAGACTATCCGCCGTGAAACGCGCCGCGAACGCGAAACGCCCGCGCCGAAAGCTTTATCTCGTAGTAGCCGAACTCGTCCACTTCGACCTCTGCCTTTACGGAGCGCGGATCCACCTCAAAGTAGTTGTCTAAAAGCTCGCAAGCGTCGCTTTTCAAAACCGCGATCAAGTCCTCTTGCGCCCCTGCCTTGTCCCTTAAAAGCACCTTTTTGATGCGTTCCAAACCCACCTTTGCGATTTTCATATCACCTCGCGATCTTTCTGAAAAAACCAAGGATCCCCCTGTACCGCGCCGTACAGTCAAAGATCGTATCCGTGCCGAGCATCACGTGAGAGGCGATCATGCAAACGGATCGATAGTGCCTGCTTTCCCTGTCCGTAATGCGCCCCACCGTCGCAGAGAGCAAAACCTCGTCGTCCTCCGGAACGCTTCCCACCACAGGCAGCCGCAACGCGCTCATTACGTCACCTACGCCAAGCGCCTCCCCCTTGAGAACAAGATCCCCGCGAACGCGGTTGACCACCACTTCCACCCGTCGCAGCCGATAGGCGGATAAAAGGTCGGAAACCTTATCCGCGTCGCGTACGCTGGCTGGGATGGGCGTGGTGACGATGATGGCTTCGTCCGCCGATGACACCGCCCGATGAAATCCCTCGTCAATGCCGGCGGGACAGTCGATCAGCACGTAGTCGGAGCCGCGACGCAATGCGGCAATGACGGCGGAAAAGGTCTTTTGCGACAGGTTTGCCCCGCCGAGCGCGCGCGAACTCAAAAGGGAAAGATTTTCGGTAAAAGGATGGTTGACAAGCGCCTCCGTCAGGCGGCATCGTCCTCTTTCCACGTCCGTCAGATCGTACGAAACGGCGTTTTCTATCCCCAGCACAAGGTCAAGGTTGTTGAGCCCCACGTCGGCGTCCACCAAAGTGACCTTTGCCCCCGCCTCCGCCATTGCCATGCCGAGGGTGGCTGTGATCGTACTCTTTCCCACGCCGCCCTTTCCCGACGTTACAACGATGCATCTTCCCATAAGAAAAAGGATACCGCTCCCAAAGGGGGAGAGTATCCTTGATTTTTTGCGGATAATAGAAAGGATGGGTGTTTTTTGACGAATCAGTATTTGACCCTTTCCGCAATGTAGCTTTCCAGCTCGGCAACGGGCACGACGTCCTGCTTCATGCTGTCGCGATCCCTGACCGTAACGGTGCCCTTTTCAAGCGTGTCAAAATCCACGGTGACGCAAAACGGCGTTCCGATCTCATCCTGCCTGCGATAGCGCTTGCCGATGGAACCCGCCTCGTCGTAGGTTGCGGAGAACTTTTTCATCAAATCGTGATAGATCTCCGTCGCCTTGTCGCCGAGCGCCTTCTTTTGCAGCGGGAGAACCGCCACTTTGTACGGCGCAATGGCGGGATGGAAGTGCATGACAACGCGCACGTCGCCCCCCTCCAATTCCTCCTCGTCGTAGGCGTCGCAAAGAATGGTAAGAACCATTCTTTCCACACCGAGAGACGGCTCGATGACGTAAGGAATGTACTTTTCGTTGGTGTTGGGATCAAGGTAAGAGAGCTCCTTGCCCGAAACCTTCATATGCGCCTTGAGGTCGTAGTCCGTCCTATCCGCCACACCCCACAGCTCGCCCCAGCCGAACGGGAACTTATACTCAAAGTCGGTGGTGGCGTTGGAATAGAAGCACAGCTCCTCCTTGTCGTGATCGCGCAGCTTCAAATTCTCCTCTTTGATGCCAAGACCGAGGAGCCACTCCTTGCAGAAGTTTTTCCAATAAGCAAACCACTCAAGGTCGGTGCCCGGCTCGCAGAAGAACTCCAGCTCCA
>DFFS01000016.1 GCA_002371075.1 Christensenella sp. UBA3770 | reverse complement strand
GACGTCGATCTGCGGGATCACGTTGGCAAAGATGGGGTAGGGGAATTTCTTGGGCGCTTCGCCGTTGATGCCGTCCTTCAGGTCCATATATCCTTGCACGCCCGCGCCGCTGACCGCCTGATAGGTGGAGTAAACCACGCGCTTGATCGTGTATTTGTCGTCAAGGGGCTTTAAGGCAAGCATTGCCTGAATGGTGGAGCAGTTGGGGTTGGCGATGATGCCGTGGTTCCACAAAACGTCGTCGGGGTTGACCTCAGGCACAACGAGAGGGACGTCCTTGTCCATACGCCATTGGCTGCTGTTGTCCACCACGATGGCGCCTTGTGCGGCAAAGATCGGAGCAAAGGTCTTGCTGACCGAGCCGCCCGCGCTGAAAAGGGCGATGTCCACGTTGACCTTTTTGACGTTTTCCTCCGTCAGTTCGATCACGGTGTGGGGTTTGCCCATAAAATCGATCACTTTGCCCGCGCTCTTTGCGCTGGCGAAGAGATAATAGTTTTCCACCGGGAGCTTGCGCTCGGTGAGAACTTCCAAAAATTTGTTGCCGACCATGCCCGTCGCGCCAACGACGGCGAGATTGATTTTTCTCATAATGCCTCCGATCATTCGGCGTTTAACGCCGTATCTTCATAAATGCTAACAAAAAAAACACCGAATGTCAAAGAATTGACTTATATTTACTTTGATATTTTTGATTTTTAGTGTAAAATATGGGCAGGAGTGACTATGAGCAGAGTTGATTTATTGTTAAAGTTAACCGTTGACAGAGACAGGCGCACGAATACCGGCGAGGTGGAGCAGCATTCCGTTAAGCACGCTTTCAGCGTGTTTTCGGAGAATCTCAGAAAAATGCTTTTGATGAACTTGGTCTATGCCTTCATCTTTGCGCTTCCCTTTATGTTCTGCGTCTTTATTTGGCCGATGCTTGCAAAGAATTACTTCTTCGGCTCGGGCAATTACAACTTTATCGGACAGGTGGGCATCGGTTACCCCGGTGTGGTAAACACGATGGCGGAGGGCTACAAGATTCTCTTCAACCATTATTTCCATTTGTACATTCCCGTTCTTTCCGCGTCTATCGTGCCCATGATCTTCGGCTTGTCCGGCGTTTTCCACTGTATGCGCGGTTACATGTGGGGGGAGAACGTGCGTCCGATCAAAAGTTTCTTCCGCGGCATCAAAAGGCTTTGGAAGCCCTTCCTTGTCGTGGCGCTTTGCTTCGGCGCCTTTATGTGCGGCGTTTTGTACGGCGGGTATTGGCATATCTCGCTGTTAAAAGCGGGCGCGGCGACGGGCGGTTCCTGGGTGCTGTTTATCTTCCTGATCCTGCTTACGTGGGTCGCGGTGGCGATTTTGTACTTCTTGCTTCCGATGTTTGCGTGCTATCGCTTCCCCTTAAAGGACGCGTTGAAAAACAGCGTGTTGCTCTTTTTGATCCTGTTCCCGGGCGCTCTGTTTGCCTCGGCGTTTACGATCGGCATCTTTATGTTGTCTGCGGCGGGCACGATCTTTAACTTCCTCGTAGGGATCCTTATGCTCGGCTTGGGCTTTACATTCCTTGCGGGGCTTTGGACAAGCTCGGCGCAAAAGGCATTCGGCAACTATATCCTGCCGCAGTTTGAAAGCGGCAACTTCGGCGCCAGAAAGCAGGAGGCGCGTCGTGGCGTGAACCCCTACAAAGAGGCAAAGAAAAAGAAGAACGAGCAGGCAAAGACCGCCATCGGTCAAGCCACCATGGCAAGGGCGGAGGACGCGGCTCTCTATAGAGAGGAACCCGCTTCCAACGACAAAAAGAAGAAAAACAACACCAAGCACGTTTCATATAAGAGGAAAAAGTAATGGACAAGATAGCCAAGGCGCTCGTCTTTGACGGACAGGTAAAAGTGGTTGCGTTTAAAACAACCGATCTTGTAAACGAAGCGATCAAATTGCACGCGCTTTCTCCCCTTGCGGCGGAGGCTTTGGGCAAGGTTTTGTCCGTTGCCGCTTATATGTCCAACGAGCTCAAGGGTGAAAAGGAAAAACTGAGCGTTCACGTGACGGACAAGGGCGTTTTGGGCTCCATCATCGTGGCGGCGGACGCCGGCGGCAAGGTCAGAGGATACGTCCAAAACAAGGATGCCGTTTTGCCCCCGCTCGGCAACGGCAAGCAGGACCTGTTTAAGGGCATCGGCAACGAGGGCTTTATCACCGTCATCAAAGATCTTGGGTTAAAGGACCCGTACGTCGGCAAGACGGAGCTTGTCCGCGGCAATTTGGAAGAGGACTTTGCCTGGTACTTTACCCGCAGCGAGGGTTCGCCCACGGCGCTTGCGTTGGAAGTTTTGATCGGGGAGGACGGCACCTGCACTTCGGCGGGCGGCGTTTTGGTGCAACCCATGCCGGGCTGCCCGGACCACATCCTCGTGGTGGTGGAGGACATCGTTTCTTCCTTTGCCAACGTCGGTGAGATCTTAAAGGTCAAGGATCCGTCGGATATTTTAAAGGATTATTTCGGCCATTTTGAAATTGAGTATTTCCCCGAGACCACGCCCGTTTATCGTTGCAAATGCAGTCGCGAGCAAATGAGCAACGCGGTGATCTCCCTCGGCAGGGGGGATTCCGTCAATTTGCTGATGGAGCGCGGCGAGATAGAAGTTTTGTGCCATTTCTGCGGCAAGAAGTACGTTTTCACCAAGCAGGACGTCATTGACATTTGGCAAAAATATGATCATAAAATTTGACCGTACGCCCGAAGAGTATTTTAGCCTTTCGCGGTCGTCGCTGGGTCGAGCGGAGCTTGACCAAGCTCTTTTTTATGCCGAAAAAGCCCTGAGAGGTAAGCCGTCGACGGAATACAAGGTTTCGTATGCGGAGATCTTGATCGCGATGGGGCGCTACGCCGAGGCGGTGGACGTTGCCTTGGACGCCCTTTGCTACGGTCGCGGCATGCGCGCGGAGTTGTTTGACGTTTTGGCGCGCGCGTCCAGCGAGTTGGGGCACTTTTACGAATCGTTGCATTACATTGCAAAAAAAGCCCATTACGAGGGGGACGACGACACGCTTGACGCGATGGACGAAGTCATGCAGGAATTGGATCCCGAACACGACGAAAAACCCGATAAGCCGGACTTTTTTATCGTGGGGAAGGAGGAGCAAAAGAGTGCCGAAAGCGATCCGATGATCGTCATGCGAGCGAACTTTGCCTTGTCGCACGGGGAAGTGGACGAAGCCCTGCGCATTGCGTCTGAGGCAACGCCCGCGTCTGAGCAGTACCTCGGTGCGCGCATCGTTTGCCTACGGGCGTATCTGAAAAGAAAGCAGCATGACAAAGCGGTGGAAACGGCGGAGGAGATCATCTCCTTGGACCCCAAAAACGGCTTTGTGCTTTACGTCCTGATCGACAAATACAAAAAGAAGCAATACGTCCCCTTGCTTGCCGGTGTGGAGGACGGGGGAAGCGAGCTTTATTACGCGATCCTGACGGCGGAAAACCTTGGCGAGCACGCGGTCGCTTGCCGACTTGCCGAAAAACTGATCGGGGAGAACCCGTACGTTCCCGGCGCGTATTTCGTCAGCGCAGCCGCTTATCTTAACAACGGGGATAAAAAACGCAGCGAGCAAAGTTTGAAGCGCCTGTTCTCGCTGTATCGAAAATATCCGCAGGACGTCATCGTAAAGGGGTGGCGGCGGCTGAAAAAATGCGCCGTCGGCTTCTCGGGACGGATGCCGGACGAGGTTGTGAACGTCTTGGAGACTTACGTCAAAAAGCACGCGCGCACCGCGGAGGAATTTGTTGCGTCCATGCTGACGGATCAAGCCTTTCGCGATTGCGTCTTGCTTGTTTTGGACGAGGGCAGCCGCAAGACAAACGAGCGCATCCTCGGTTATTTTGCCCAAAAAGAAAATCGCCACGTCGACGCCTTTTTCTCCAAAATGCTGTTGCGTTACGAGGTGGATCTGATCTTAAAGCGCGAGATCTTTGCAACGCTGTATCTGCGCAAAAACAGGGGGCGGCTTTACGTGGCGCAAAGCGTTGTGCCCATTCGCATTTCTTGCGAGAAGCCCATTGTCTTCGAGGCGTTTCCGCTTTCGGTCAAACAGGCGTACGCAGGGGTGTATTCCTTCGTGATGTGCATGACGGACGCCGAGTGCGAGGCGCGCTTGCAGACGCTTGCCATGCGTGTGGCGGCAATGGAAAATGCGGAGAAACTTTCCGTTCAAACCATTTGCGGCGCCCTTTTGCACCGCTTGCTTTCGGAGGGGTTGATCCCGTTTGGCGCGGAGGCAAATTCGGCAGAGGACGCGTGCCGGTTTCTGTTGGACTTTATTTTCGGTTATAA
>DFFS01000063.1 GCA_002371075.1 Christensenella sp. UBA3770 | reverse complement strand
CAACGTCTTCCCCTCGCAGGTGGAAGAGGCGCTTTTGTCCATCGACGGCGTCAGCCCGCACTATCACATCATCGTGGACCGCGTCAACAACCTTGACACCTTGGAGATCATGGTGGAGGTGGACGGCAAGTTCTTCAGCGACGAGATCAAGGGCTTGGAAGCCCTGTCCGTCAAGATCGGCAAAGCGGTGCAACAAATGATCGGCTTGAACGCAAAGATCAAGCTGGTGGAGCCCCGCACCATCGAGCGCAGCATGGGCAAAGCCGTGCGCGTCACAGACAAACGTAAATTGGTATAAAAGGAGGAGAACAAAATGCAAGCGAAACAGTTATCGGTTTTTATTGAAAACAGAGAGGGCAGGCTGGACGAAGTCCTTGCGGTCATCAAGGCGGCAAACGTAAACATCCTGTCTTTGAGCTTGGCGGATACCAGCGAATACGGTCTTCTTCGCTTGATCGTAAGCGATCCGGCAAAGGCGGACGCCGCTTTGAAAGCAAACGGCTTTTCGTCTATGCTCACCGACGTGTTGGTCGTGCGCCTTATGAACAAGGTCGGCAGTTTGCAAGCCTTCCTTTCGGAGATCGCCAAAACCGAGATCAATTTGGAGTATATGTACGGCTTGACCATTGAAAAGGAGGGCAAAGCCTCCCTTGTGATCAAGGCGTCGGATTTTTCCAAAGCCTCCGAGATCCTGTTAAAGTCGGGTGCGGAGCTTTTGTCGGCGGAGGACATCGCCAAACTGTGATATGATCATCGACTTTCACTGTCACGCCTTTCCGGATGCGCTTGCGGAGCGTTCCGTGGCTTATCTTGCGGCAAAGGCGGGTATCGAACATTATTCCGACGGCACCGTAAAGGGACTGGCGTCTGCGGCAAGCAGGATCGGCGCGGATGTTGCTCTTGTCTTGCCCGTGGTCACAAAACCGTCGCAGTTTGCTTCCGTCAACGCTTTTGCAAAAAGGATCAACGACGGCGAGTTTGACGCCTTTGGCGTCGCCCTAAAGTCGTTTGGCGGCATCCACCCGGAAAGTGAGGATGTAAAAGGGGATATCCTGCGCATCAAAGAGATGGGCATGCAGGGCGTCAAGATCCACCCCGATTATCAGCAAACTTTTATCGACGATACAAAAAACCTGCGCATCATCGAGGCGGCGGCGGAACAGGGGCTTTTGGTCTCGGTGCACGCCGGTTTGGATCTGGGCTTCCCCGATTGCACGCATTGCACCCCCAAACGGGCGAAAAACATGCTCCGTTTGACGGGCGCCCACAACGTGATCTTGGCGCATATGGGCGGTTTCGGTATGTGGGAAGAGGTCTACGACCTCTTGGTTGGCGAACCGGTGTTTTTCGATACCGGCGTCGTCGCACGGTATATGGACAAAACGCTCGCTGCGTCCATCATTCGCGCGCACGGAGCGGACAAGGTTCTCTTTGCCACCGACAGTCCGTGGGCAAGCTTTGAAGACACCAAGGCTTTCGTGGATGCGCTTGCCATCTCGGAAGAGGAAAAAGCACAAATTTTCGGCTTAAACGCCGCAAAACTTTTGAGGTTAATATGATTTGTAACGAAAAAATGTACGCTCTCGGAGCAAAGCGCTCCGTGATCAGAGAACTGTTTGAGTACGGCAAGATGAGAAAAGCTCTCGTCGGGGAGGAAAACGTCTTTGATTTCAGCCTCGGCAACCCCAGCGTTCCGCCACCTCACGAGGTCAAGGAGGCGCTGCTACGATTGCTTTCCACGGAGAGCGAGATCGCGTTGCACGGCTACACCTCCGCGCAGGGGGATAAAGGCACGCGCGACGTGATCGCCAAGCATTACGAAGAGGCGTTCTCCTTCCGTCTTGATCCCGAACTGATGTATATGACCTGCGGCGCCGCGGCGTCCCTTACGATCACGCTCAACGCCATTGTAAAGGACCCCGCCGACGAGGTGGTTACCTTTGCGCCGTTTTTCCCCGAGTATCGCGTGTTTACCGAAAAAGCGGGGGCGAAACTGGTGGTTTGCCCGCCCGCGGCAGGGCTTGAGATCGACGTTGCGGCTTTTCGCTCTTTGCTAAACGAGCACACGCGCGCCGTCATCATCAACAGCCCCAACAATCCCTCCGGCGTGGTGTATCCCGAGGAGCAAGTCAAGGCGGTCGCCGCCGCGCTTAGGGATGCGGAAAAGAAGTTTGGCACCACGATCTACCTGATCTCGGACGAGCCGTATCGCGCGCTGGTCTTTGACGGAAAACAGGCGACCTGCTTCCCCAAATACTACGACGACACCGTGGTTTGCTATTCCTATTCCAAGTCGCTTTCCCTGCCCGGGGAGAGGATCGGCTACATCGCCGTTTCTCCCCTTGCCGCCGAGAAGACGGAATTGTATCTTGCCGTTTGCGGCGCGGGCCGCGCGCTCGGTTACGTTTGCGCTCCGGCGCTTTTCCAACGCCTTGTCAAGGAGTGCGACGGACTGACTGCGGACGTCAACGTTTATTTGCAAAACCGTGACTTGCTTTACGGGTCGCTTTCCGAGATGGGCTTCACCTGCGCTTATCCCTCGGGCGCCTTTTATCTGTTTGTAAAGGCTCCGTCCGGTGACGCAAGCGAGTTTTCCGAGGCGGCAAAACAGCTGGATATCCTTGTCGTTCCGTCCGATAGCTTCGGTTGCGAGGGATACGTGCGCATCGCATACTGCGTTTCGACGGATCTGATCCGTCGCAGTTTGCCCGCTTTCCGCACTTTAGCGGCAAAATACTTTGGCTGACGTCTTGATTTCAGCATCATGCGGCAAAGCCGCAAAAAGGAGAATACTATGAGTTATATCAAAACCACCGAAGTCACCGATCTTGTTCAAATTACGATGGAGTCGGGCGGCTCCCTCGTCGTAAAATTGGATCCCGCCAACGCGCCCATCACCGTCCGCAACTTTCAAAAGCTCGTTTCGGAGGGGTTTTACAACGGCTTGATCTTTCACCGCGTGATCGCGGGCTTTATGGTGCAGGGCGGCGACCCCACCGGCACCGGCATGAGCGGCAGCAAGGAGCGGATCAAAGGTGAGTTTTTGGCAAACGGCGTTCCCAACCGTCTGTCCCATAAGCGCGGCGTGATCTCCATGGCGCGCACCAACGTACCGGACAGCGCTTCGTCGCAGTTTTTCATCTGTCACGCCGATTGCGCCTTTTTGGACGGTCAATACGCGGCGTTCGGCGAGGTCGTGGACGGCATCGAGGTCGTGGACGACATTGCGGCTGCTCCGACGGACAGGATGGACAAACCGCTCAAAGATCAGCGCATGAAAGAGGTCTGTTTCGTTAAGATCGGCTAATTGCCGACTGCTTTCCCGCAATTGTGTCACTATTGACTTTTGCGCGCGTGGTATGCTAAAGTAAAACCACGGGGAAGGAGCTTTTATGAGTCTTTATCACGTTATCTACAATCCCAGTTCCGGGATGAAAAAGACAAAGCACGCGGCGGAAGCCGTTCGCAAGATCCTTGAGGCAAGCGGCAACGAGGCTCTCTTTTATCCCACCGAACACGTCGGGCATTGCACCGAGATCGTGCGGGAGATCAATTCTTCCTGCGAGGCGGCAAACGTTTTGATCATCGGCGGCGACGGCACCTTCAGCGAGGCGCTTGGCGGCGTGGTGGATTTTGACAAGATCACGTTCGGCTTGATCCCGTGCGGCACCGGCAACGATTTTGCAAAGAAACTTGGCATCTCCGGCTGCGTCAAAAAGGCGATGAAAAGGGTGCTCGGCGGGGAGGTTGCCCTCCTTGATCACCTTGACCTCAATGGCAAACGTTGTTTAAACGTGTGCGGCTTGGGTATGGACGTGGACGTTTTGGTAAAATACGCTTCGATGAAGCATTTTAAGGGCAAGATCAAGTATTACCTTTCCTTGTTTTACGTGCTCACGCATTTTAAGCCCCATCGCGTTCGCTACAAGATCGGCGACAACGAGGGGGAGCAGGACGTCTTTATGGTGGGCGTCTGCAACGGCAGCTATATCGGCGGCGGCATGGCGCTCGCTCCGGACAACAGCGCGTCGGACGGCGTTTTGGAGCTTGTCGTCATCGACAACATTCCCAAACCGATGATCCCCATTCGGCTTGTGCCCTTCCTTTTGGGCCGCATGAACAAGCAGCCGTGCACGCACACGTTTTGCGGCACCGAGGCGGAGGTGGAGATCTTGGGTGAAGAGCCCGCGCGCGTGCAGGTGGACGGCGAGGTCATTGAGATGCCCAAGCTGACCGTAAAGATCGTGCCAAACAAACTTCGGATGTTTTTGTGATATGGAACAAGAGCTGTTAGAGGAAACTATTTCCGCCGCAAAGGCGGTTCGGGCGGAGAGCGAAATGCTCTCCGATCTGTTATCTCGCGGCGAAGTTCTTTCAGACGCCCGTCTTTCCGCTCATTATGAGAAGCGCCGTCGCGCCGCAAAAGGGGTGCTTGCCGCGCTTGACAGGTGGGAGGGTGATCCCACGGACGCCAATGCGGAGCTCCTCAGGCGCGAGCTGATCCTGCTTCGGTTGGAAGATGGGGAGGCTGCTCCCTCGCATGCGGGCGCGGGCGTGTGTGTATACGCACAATATTATAATGAAAAGCAAATGGCGTTTGCCACCCTTGCCGCGCTTTGCCGCTCAAAAGGGCTCAGTGTTGCACTCAAGGAGGAAACCGACGCCTTCTTCCGCGCGGAGACGATGGGGGAGGGCGCGCATCGATTGCTTGCATCCCTCGCCAAACGCGAGCTTGGCGAAAGGGTGGCTTTTTCCGTTTATCCCATTTTGCAGCAAACGGAGGTCAGGGAGGAGGACGTCCGTACCGATATCTTCCTAAACGGAGGAAAGGGCGGACAAAACGTCAACA
>DFFS01000040.1 GCA_002371075.1 Christensenella sp. UBA3770 | reverse complement strand
GCACGCACACCAGCGCGACCATGATGGCAAACGCGATGCAGAAGAAGACACTGAGCCCCGTAAAGGCTTTTACGCCCCTATCCTTGTTGACAAGCTTATTTTTGTTTTTCTTGTACGTTTGCTTAAGGTCTTCGGCGGCTTTGCGCGGCTCTTTCTCGTCCACCTTGATGGTAAAGGAATCGATGACCACCTCGTGGACGTCAACTGCGGTTTTGCGATATTCCTGTTGATAAGCTTCAAAGGCTTTTTTGATGCTCTCCACCAAGAAGGAAATGGCAAACTTTTTGACGCGGATATCCACGTCGTCGCCCACCGTCGGAAGCGAAAGCCTGATCATCAGTTCGCCCAGCGTCTGGGGCTTGCCCTCGTTGTATTTGGCTTGATACATCTTTTGCGCCGCCGCAATGTCGCCGTTTGCCTTGAGGATCATCTCGTTGTAATTCATATCGCGGATGATGATCTTTTCCACCTCGTCATAGGTGTTGATAAGGTCGTACAACACGTTTTCTATACGGGTCAAAAGATCCTTGGGCGCATTGTCGTCGCTGACGTAGAGCTCGTTGTAGAATTTGGCGAAATCACCGTTCTTTTCGGCGCTTTCCAACGCTTGGATCATCGTCTTGTAATCCTTGCAGAAATCCTCCATCTTCTCAAACTCTTCTCTGGTCTTGTGCACGTAAGCGGAAATGTGTTTTAACAGCGACACCTTGATGTCCTCGTCATAATCGCGCGTGTTTTGGCGAATTTCCGCAAGCAAACCGTCCAACTTTTCACGGATACGTCCCTTGATCTCCGGTTCGTTGCCGCAAACGTTGTAAAGATAAGCTTGGAACAAGATGATGATCTCGTCGCCGACGTTGTTGACGTCGATGTCCTGAATGTAAAATTCAAACCACCTTCCCGCCTCCTCGTTGCGGCCGAAACGCAAGTTCAAAAGTAAGAAAAACAGCGATGCCTTTTTGCGGTCGATGCTGAGCGCTTTGTTGAGCGCGCGGTACGCCGCCTCCTTTTCGTCGCTGACCCACAGCATCGTTGCCATAATGCAGTGCGAGATCCAGTAATCGGCGTTTTGCAGGTAGTTTTTCTCCACGGTTTTGCGCAACGACTCGTTGCTGATGATGTTGCTGTCAACACCGACAACGTAACCGAGCGTGACCCTGCGCAGCATGTTGTACAGCCCGAATTTTTGTTGATACTCGTTGTTGAGCTGCATCATCTTCTTGGACGCCGTGGAAATGTTTTTCATCAAGAAATACTTTTCCGCCAGTTGCTCTATTTCGCGCTGGACGTCTTTGACCATGCCGTTGACTACCGTTACCGCCGCTTCCGACTCCGTAAGCCTCGGAACGATGTGGTTTTTGACCTTGTTCGTCTGATTGATCACGCTGACGGTCGCTTCGATCGCATAAGTCAGTTCTTCGACAAGCATGTTGTACTCATCGATCAACCGGCTTTTTCTTGCGACCAACGCGTTGTACTCATTGATCAACCGTTCTTGCTCGGCCATATAACGATCATATTCTTCCTGAGTCATACCTCCCTCCTTTGTTTAGATTTTTATAAAAATTGAACGACGGCGCTCTTGATGGAAGCGGGGACGGCGGTGGGATTTTCCTCGATGAATTTCTTCATCTTCACGCTCTTTTTCTCCCCCTCCACTTCGATGGTCTCGTCGATCCTGATTTTTTGCTTTTTCAAGCAGCCGAGAACTTCCTGCACGACGAAAGCTTCGTCGCCGGTGACGAAAATATATATCTCCGCAAGATTGCCGGTGACCTTTTTGCCTGCGACCGTTGCGGAAAACTGCGCGTTACGCAGCGCCGAAACGTCCGTTTGTTCCAAATACACGACCGCGCTGTGCGCTTTGCGGTTTTGCGGTTCGCTGATTTCAAGGATATAGCGCGCATACGCCTCCGCGCTCAAGCGATAGGAGGCTTTTGTGGCAAGGTAAGCGATCTTGGGGTTAAACTCGTCGGGGTCAACGTTTCGGAAATACTGATCCAAGGCGGAAGACGAGGGACGAATGTTCTTTTGATCCAAAAGATCCAACATTTCGTCGGAATGTAACTCGTCTTCGTTGACAAGATAATATGTATACGACTCGCAATCGGGGATCAACTTTGCTTCAAGCAAAGTTTCGATCACCCCTTCGCGGGTCTCCGACTCATCGATATCCGTCCTCAGATAATTTGACAAAAGCGAGTAGTCGAAAGAGGTCTTGGACTTTTCCAGGACCTTTTGCAAGATGTCCCGTTTCTCTTCCCCATCGTCGTACACTTTCAAAACGTAATCGTTAAGAACGCTGAGCGACACGCTGTTTACGCGAGAGAACAGTTCGTCAAACAGCTCTCCTCTCGTTTCGCCGTCCGTTTCAAGGAGAACGTATGAGATCAACCTGTCCAAGCACCTACTCGGAGCGCGCAACGTGCTTAAAAGCACCTTAAACTTTCCGATGATCAGATCGGGGTCTTGATCGGAATCGAACAGCAGAACGCACATATCGTAGGTGAGCTCAAAGATCGTGTTGCTTTCAAACAACGATTTTATGCCGATCGCGCAGATTTCCGCGCTCTCCGCTTCCAAAAGGCACCAGTTGACGATCGTCTCCGCCGCCTGATCGGAAAAGCGCACGTGCGAAAGCGCGCCGAAAACTCTGTTTGCGGCGTCCTCGTCCGTGCAGTTCTCAAGCACCATTTCCAACGTGCTGTCCACGTTAAATTGGACCCCTTTTTCGATTGCCGCGAGGAAGATGCCGATCACCACGTCGGAAGGATCCTCGGTGGCGTCAAAATAATCTTCGAAGGTTTTAGCAAGGCTGAACTCGGATTTGTACCTTTTCAAAAGGATTTGGATATGTTGGACCTTTTTGTCGTTGCCAGGATAGTCCTTGAGCACCGACATGATGCCAAAGCGGCTGTTTGCCTCGGACAGATTGCCGATGATGACGTCCGCGTCCTCCACCTTCCCATCCTTCAAAAGCACGTTTAGGAGAAATTTGGAGATGCTTTGCTCGTACACTTCTTTGCAATCAAGCAACAAATACATTTGCTCCAAGCGCTTTGTCTGTTTGATCGTACTGTAAAGCACGACGAGCATGGCGTAGATGTCTTGCGACGCAATATATTCGTACAGGATCTCCTCCTCGTCTTCTATCGTGGGAAAGTCCTTTGAAAACTTTTGCGCCAAGCTATTTAGCTTGGCGATCTCCGCCTGTCTGTCCTTTGTGGTAAACGCCTTGAAGAGGCTTAGCGCCATACCCGCGATCGCGGTGCCGACGCTTAAGTGGTTGATCTTTTCACACTCCAAATAGTCCCTTTCCGCACCCGAAAAATCCAGCTTGACCACCTTTGAAAGGGTGGAACGCACCAGGTCGTTGATGCCGGCAAGACCGTCGATTTGGACCTTGTTGAAACGTAGTTCCCTCTCGTAGATCTTGCCGCAATACGGGCACTCCCAATATTTCCCCGCCTTGTTGTATTCAAGACCGCCCTGGCAGTCCTGACATCTTTGGCTGGTAAATCTTTCTGCCATAGTTGTCTAACTCCTATTTTCCGTCAGCCAAACGCTTGTTCCTCTTTGACATCGTCAACGTCGCTTGTCTGATAAGGGTCTCCGCTTGCGCGTAGTCCTTTTCGCTGACGACAAGCTCGAGCTCGGCGACAAGATCCCTCATTTGAAGGTCAAGATCCTTGACGGAATCGTTGGTCATCGGATCGGAATAACGGATATCCTCCGCCAGACGGGCGAGCTTTGCTTTGAGCGCGGCGTTGTCGTTCACCGCCTCGGCAAGCACCTCCACGTCGGTCACGAGCGTGCGGATCTTAAAGACGTTTGCTTTGATGTTCTTGTCAATGTCAAGGACGACGTTTTTGTGCGTGTAACTAAGCACGAACGCGATGGCAAACACCGCCAAGACGATGATCTCCAAAATGAACATCAGCATAAACGGCACCGCGACGCCAAAGCTGACCAGTATCATAAAGAGCAAGGAGAGCACAGCGGCAACGGCAAAGTAGAAAATGGCCACCTTGTACATCGGAATGCTGAAGAAGACGGATTCCACCCCGTTTTCATATCTGCCGGTGAAGATGGAAACCACCTGCAAGACGTACGCCAACATCATAAAGCCGTATGAGAACCAGAAGATCAATTTTAAGTGATTGGTTTCCAGTTTCAGGGGCTTAAAGATCGTAAAGATGATCAAATTCAAAACCGCGATAATGATGGTAAAGATGATCAATCCGGCTGAGAACGCTTTTTTACCGATTTGTTTATTTTCATTCATTGTCAAACCCTCCTTTTACTTAAGCTTTTGTCCGCACATGCCGCAGAACATTGCGTTGGGCGGAACTTCCGCGCCGCAAGCGGGACACACGTTTTTCTGTTCGATTTTTGCGCCGCAGGTTGAGCAGAACCTTGCGCCGGGCATCAACGGCGCGCCGCACTGCGGGCAGAACGCGGGGGCGGGTTGCCCTGCTGCGCCTGCGGGGGCGGCGGGAGCGGCGTTTGCCATGTTTTTATTCAAAAAGTCATTGACGTTCATACCCAAACCGCTGTTTTGATTGTATATGTTTTTGGGCGCCTCATTTTGACGAGGCGATGCGCCTGCGCCGCCGCCCATTTGCGCGGATCCGAAGACGGAATTGGTGATGTTGCCCATCGCCTGTCCCATCGGAGCGCCGAAGCCGATGCCCATGCCGAGTCCCATGCCGGCACCCATCATGTTGCCTGCCATGCCCTCGTTGCCGGCAGCGGTTCTGAGAACTTCAAACATCTTTTCTTTCTCCCACTTTTCGGCGTTGATGTCGTAATACGCCCTGTTATTCTTGGCGTCTTGCAACATTTGATAATCTTCCTTGGGAACGTCGATGGTCTCGATGTTAAAAAACTGGATCTCCAAGCCGTACGAATCGAAAATGGGTTGCAACTGTTGTTTCACCAGCTCTGCTATGTCGGCGATCTTTGCATTCATTACAAAGAAGCTGACCCTGCCCTCGATCATGATCTTGGAGATATACTCCTTGACCTTAGAGGAAATGATGCCTCTCAAATTACCGACGAGATCGTTGTTTGTGTAGGATTCTTTGTTTCCGACAAACTTCAAAAGGAACTTTCTCGAATCGGAGATCCTGATTGCCATCGTTCCGCAGCAACCGACGTGCAGGAAAATGCTGTAAACGGGATCGTCCACCATGATGGGTCCCTGCGTTCCCCACTTGAGTTCCAACTGATGCACTTTGTTGATAAAGTACACTTTGACGGGGAACGGCGTAGAGGTGGTCAGCCTTTCAAACTGTTCCTTGAGCATCGGAATATTTTGCGTGATCAAGGTGTGGCGCCCGGGCTTAAACAAGTCAAGCGCGTTGCCGTTGGCAAACAGGATCGCCTCGTAAAACTCGTCGACGATCAGCTGCGATCCCATGTTAATGCTGCCATCTTTTCCGATGGTGTATTCCTTGCCTGAATTTCTCCAGACAAGGGCGTCTTGCGGTCCTTCATATTTAATGGTTTCTACAATTGGCATTTTTCTATCCTCCCTTTTCGTTAAATGTTCGAAAGATCTTTATAAAATTTAAAATATGCTGTAGGCACGACTTTGGATAAAGCTTCCATATATTCTTTTATTAGCGGCAAAACAGCATCTTTATTGCTTACGTATGTGCTTCTGATCGCCTCAAATTGTTCGTAAACCTTTTCCACATCTTTTTGAGTCGGACGATCTCCCGCAAATGTGCTCATATCATAAAGGATATCTTCCGAAGCAGGTGAAAAATCCTTTTCCATACAAGAAAAAGTGAACTTAATTTCCCCTGATTCCAAATCCGCCAAAGCCCATTTAGAAGGTTTCCCAAGCTGATTGGTTCTGACCTTTTCGGCAGACAATCCAAAAGCGAAAACAGCAAAATAGAACTCCCCGTTTTCATATCTGACAATCGGATGAGATAACCCATGGGGGACCTTTGCTCCTCCAAACAAACTAAAATCCAAATCCTTCATTACAGCTGATAATGCTTTCATTTTTAATCCTCCTTAACCTTTTTTGGAAACAACGATCATCGTTGGATCGTTGACTCTGTGCTGATCGGTGCCAAAACACATTCTATCATATTTATCTACGTCAACATAGTCGACTCCACCGCCGGAATCAATAATTTTAAAACCTTGGATTTCACCTGATTCATCCCTATCGACTCCGGTCACCGTTATCCAATGATCGGTATAAAAACTTTCATTGTATCCGAATGGACTGAATTCACGTTCTTTATCCCACAAGGCGCTACTGTCAACAGCTACGTTCAACACGCTTCCCTCTTCGATTTTCGAAGCCATTTCTTCAATGCTTAGTGCCTTGTCAAAATCGTGCAACTCAACATTAAGCTGACCACCGGTCTGCTCATTGACCCGATCATACAGGTCCATAAACTGTTGCGTTGTTGTTCCTCCTTGATCACCGGAAGGCCCGGTTAAGGTACATAAATTGTTTTCAACGGCAATTTTTAAGACCTTGTTCTCCGTGTATTCATTGGTTCCTAACAAATAATTAACTGCGTTGGCTTGAGAAGTTGGTCCGCACGTTCCGTTAAAACCATATTCATTAGCACCTTGATCATAAAAGCGCCCCGATTGATAATAATCTTTAAAATCGGGATGCTCTGCCGTATACCCTTGTTCGAAATCATCTAAAATCCTCGGAGCATCGTTTCCTGTAAGGCGTTGCCATTCGGGATCCCTTGAATAGATATCGTAATCTCCTTGCCCGAAGTTGTGGTCGTTGAGGTAGTCCTCCACCGTATCGTACGTTTTTCCCTCGTACGGGGCGAGAATGTCATCGATCCTTTCCTGACTGAGGGGCGGAAGCGTGGCATCGGGATATTGCTCATAATACAATCTGCGCCATTCGGGGTCTTGGGAATAGATCTCATAATCTGCCTGTCCGAAGTTGTGATCACTTAAGTACTCACCCAAGGAATCATACGTTTTCCCTTCGTACGGCGCAAGAATGTTGTCAATACTTTCCGACGTAAGCGGGGGCAATTCCGCATCGGGGTACTCAATTGAATACAATCTTCTCCACTCGGGATCTTGTGAATAAACGTCATAATCCTCCTGCCCGTAGTTGTGCCCGTTCAAATACTCTGCGAGGGTGCCGTATTGCGGCTGGATATTATCCGTGTCGGCAACAAACTCGGAAGCATCGGGATCGGTTTCTTCCGACTCCGCGATCTGCTCGTCGTCCTCGTCCGCCAAATACTCTTCTTGGCTCTCTTCTTCTTGCAGTTCAACCTCTTGCGGTTCTTCCTCATCCTCCTCCAAGTAGAGTTCGCTTTGTTCCTCATCGGATAAACCTTCGTCCTCCTCTTGGATCACTTCATCGAGATCGGAAATAAAAGCGTCTTCGGGGTCAGCCGAAGGCTCCGTTACGGTCTCTTCAAAATCGTCATTCTCTACGATATACTCTTCCTCTTGCTCCTCTTCCGACACGTAATCGTTATAAGAGTCATCATAGTCGTTTTCCTCCAACCCACTGTCATCCTCGGTTGTCTCATAGTCCGTGGCGGAAATCGTGTCGTCATAATCGCTGATGAATGCGTCCGACGATTGTTCGTAGGTCTCTTCACTTGAGAAATCCGTATAGGAATCCGAAGAAAACTCCTCTACCGAACTGCCGTCAAACGAATCATTGAAATCATCTGCCATTGCACTTTCCTCCTTGGTTTTTTATTCTCCCTTTATTGCAAGGGTTTCTTCGCACGTGCGTACGTGTTTTTTCTGAGTGTGAAGTTGACCTCGATGTTGGTGAAATAGTTTACCTTTCTGAGGAAATGCACCTTTGCGCAATCCAACACGTCGGCGGGGTCCACAGCGCCCTTAAACACGGCAAGGGTCTCCTCCTTAACGGCAAGGTTCATCTGCCGATAGAAGGCTTTAAACGTTTCAAAATCGTGGAAGTTTTTGGGGTAATTTTTGCGGAAGATCCTATCCGCAATGATGCGCGCCCTGTTTCTCTTCAACGGGTCGCAACCGCCGCTGCAGGAGCCGATGCAATCGCAATCGGGGAACGGCTTCAAAAGATAGGCGTGCTTTTGCCAATAGGTGATGCGCGCCTTGACGTCGGCGTCTCTGAGATCGGTGGCGATGCCCGCCGACAAGCGGTAGTCGTCCATACGGATCTCTTCCACTTCGTCCAATTTGTCAAAATACAAAAGCGCCTCGCCGGTGGACAAGCGCGAGAGCCTCTCCTCCTGCAAGTCGGTCATGCCGGTGGAGTTCTTTACGATCTCCTTATCCGCCTTTTCCACCAAACGGAACATCACTTTGACGTTGGTGTTGGAGATCACGGGCGAGGTGACCTTTTTTGGCGACTGATCCGCCACGACGATGCCCACGCCGCGCGAGCGGATCTCCGCAAGCATATCGGTAAGCAACTTGACGGCGGCGGCGTTTGCGTTGGGACCCTCGTCCCCCACCACGGAGCCGGCGTCCAAAAGGACGTGCGCTTCCTCCAAAAGGATCACGTTTTTCAAATTGCCGTCGTTGCTGTTGTTTGCCTCGACGTAAGCGTAAATGTTGTTCAAAAGATAAGCGATGATAAAGGACTTTTGCTTGATGTCCTTTACGTTGGAAAGCTCAATGACGGTGGGCGCCTTTAAGATGTCCTCGATGGGCACGGAATAACGCGTGTCGAAGATGTTGATGTTTTGCTCCAACAAACCGTTGAGGCGCAGTACGCCGGCGGCTTCGATCTGCTTTTTATACTCCCCGCTGTAACCCTTGGAAGCAACCACCTCGCGATAGGTCTTTACAAAATCGATCAGCGAGAAGCAATCCGCTCCCTCTTCCACGACGTCGCTGTCCAGCCAGCCCTGCTCGCTGTAACAAATGTTGAGCGTCTCGTCAAAAAGTTGATCAAGCGGCGTCCACATCTCAAACGCGGCGGAAAACGCCGCTTTGACGATGGATTTGTGTTTTTCCACCGAAACGCCCTTGGGGGGAACGAACGGATTGATCACGTAAGGCGAGACCTCGTTGTTGCCGGGAGAGAACACCTGCAGATCGGGAATGGAATCGATCAGCCCGCGATACTCCGTCTTGGCGGGTTCAATGACCAAAAAGGGGATGCCCTGCTTCCACAACCGGTCCATGAGCCCCACCAAAAAGGTGGATTTACCGGAACCCGGCGTACCCACGACGAGCATATGCTTGGTCAGATCCTTTTTGCCGACGCCGATATACGACTGATCGCCGATCACGTTTTGCAATTTACCGATCGTGAACGCCGCGGAATTGATGACGTCTTGACCAAACTTTTTGTTACGCTTGTTGATGTAATGGATATCGATGCCGTCCGTGATCTTTTTGGTGCCGATCGGAACGCGGAAGACCTGCGCGATCTCGGCGGGCAAATACAGATACGCCAAGCGCCAACAGGCGTTTTGCATTTGGGGATACGGCGATGCGACGCGGTTGTACTGCATGATCGCGTCCGAAACCGCCCAGGGCGAAGCGTAAATGCTTCTTAACAGATCGGCGAAATGATTGGTTTCGCAAATTTCAAAGCGGGTGGAGAACTGCGCCTTTTCATCCGTCAAAACGGACAGGAATTTGGACGCGATGTTTCTTGCCCCCAAGCGATCGCCGCACACCTGCATGTTAAACAAACAAACGGGCTCGGCGCAAAAAGCGGAATACTTTTTGTAGGTACGCATCGGGATCTCGGCGCGTGCCTCCTTGTACATGCCCATGCGCGGCATCATGATGCCGGTGCAAAGCCTGTTTAACGAATTGTAATTGACGGAAAGGAAGCTTTGCTCCGCATAGGTAAAGGAAGTGGGAATGATGGATAAGACCACGGCACAATCCTTCTCTGCGATCATCGCGTTGATGATGGCGTCGATGTCCTTATCGTTGGGTTCCACGGCGTCGTAGTTGTAACAAAACGGGAAAAAGGCGTTTTGGAAACCGATGTATTCATCGGGGCGACGAATGGTCAAAACCTCGTCCATGTTCAAATCGGAAACGATCTGCGCGTACTCTTTGAAATCGCAATATTCACAAACGATTTTGGAGTTGCCAAGCGTCTCCACAAACAACGTACCGCAATGGATCAGGTTGTTGAGACACGCGGCGTAATCAACGTCCACGGCGCGCAAAACGACGTGGATATCCACAAAGGAACGGAACAACTGATTCTCGGCGGATTTGCACGACAACATCAGCTCCGCAGAAACGGAGGATTGCGACGCAAAATGTGAAAACTCGTTGATGATGGCGGTAAAAACCTGCTTGATGGCGCCGGCGGCGGCAACGTCGTCTTCGGTATCGAAAACCTTATAATCGGGAACACTTGTAACGTGGATCGTGAGAGCGCCGACCGTCTTGTCGTTTATGATGGAAAAACTGATGTGATCCGCTGCGTTTTGGCTCATTAGGCAAGCATCCCCGCTCTTTTGAATTTCGACGTACTAAAACTGTAGTCTTAATATATATTTTAACTTAATTGTTAAATTTTGTCAATAAATGTTTACAAATTGCGATAAATTATATATTTAAAAAGATTTTGGCAAAAATTACATATAAATAATAATTTTTCACATCAAAAAAAACTGTCCTTTCTTCGCGATTTTTCACCATTCGATACCGATGGGTTTTTCTAAGAAAAACGGCGGAGCCGATCGGAGAAAACGGGCAACCGTCTTGCGCCGCTTGCAATAAAAGGCGTTATGCTTTATAATGCTGTTGTCAAAGATATTTGACGAGAGAACAATGAAAAGGATATTTTTGCTTACCGCCATATTGCTTGTGCTTGTCGTGACGTTCACGGCGCTTTTTGCCTGCGTGCAAAAGCGCGAAGAAACGCAAGAGACAGCTGCCGTTACGACAGAGAAAAAAACGGAGATCCTTTTCCTCGGCGACTCCATCGGCGAAGCGCTTGCCGGTCCCTGCCCGTTGACGGAGCGCGAAAACTACGGCTACTACGGCATTGTCGGCACGATCAACGACTTTTCGTTTCACAATCGCGCCGTGACCGCCTATACGACGGAAGACCTGATGCATTTTGTCGAGCGAGAGGACGACGGTATCAACCTCGTGCGCACCTATATTTCCACCGCCGACATCATTCACATCTCCAACATCGGCAACGACTTTTTGAACTCCAGCCACAATCAGCTGATGATCGACCTTTCAAACGACGTTTACGATCGCATCACCCCCCGTCAGGAGACGGCGAAAGCAAACTTTGAAAACACCTTTGCGACCCTCAAGCGTCTCAATCCAAACGCCCTGATCTTTGTGCAAACGCTGTATAACCCCGCCGGAGAAGACAGCCCGCTCGTTCCCTCTTATGCACGCAGCGTGCTTGCCTCAAAGGGTATCGGGCCCCAAAAATATCACGCGGTTATGGACAAGTTGATCCGCACGATCAACCAAACCCTCATAGACTACGCGGAAGAGCATACCTACGTTGACGAAGACGGAAACACCGTCAAGCCCTTTGAACTGATCGACGTGTACTCGGCGTTTGAAAGCATCTACGAAAAAGACAACGATCGTTGGCAACGCCTGTTTTGCTCAGACGGCGTGCACCCCTCCTCGGAAGGCCACGCCATCCTTGCGGAACTGTTGCAAGACAAACTTGCGTCGCACGGGCTTGCCGCTCCCAACGCGCTGTATCAATACAAAAAGCAAAAGGTCAGCCAGTTAAACCGCCTGTACGGCGACATTGAAAACAAAGAAAGCATCAAAAAAGCCATCATGCGCGCCGCAACCTTTGGCGAAGTAAGCAAAGCTTACTTTGACGGGACAAACGGCGTCCTTCCCACCGTTTATAAGGCGGTCAGATCGGGCAGGACCTTTGACGTCACAAAGCGTTTTGACGTTTCGTACTTTGCCGTATTCGGAGATGAGTACACCGGTGCGATCGACAAAAAACAAGCGAGCATCACGTTTGAAAAAGACGGAACGTACAAGCTGACCGTTCCGCTGTTGGAACTGGTGACCGGCATCTTGAAAGATACGGTCAAAAAAAGCGGTTTTAATCTGAATTCGGAATTTGCTTTCGGGCTTGCGTCCTACTACTTCTCCGACATTGCCCCGGGCGTGGAAGAGACCGACCTTGCCGGCGTGCTCAAAGCCATTGAGGAATACTATGGGATCAGGATCATCGGGTTGGATTACGACAACCCGCACCTGCAAGCCATCTTCGCGCGATATGCCCAAACGGGACAACTGATCGTTGACGACCCCGACGCATTTGACGACGTGATCGGCATTGAATGCGTGGGGACCTACACGCTGGAGACCGTCACGGCGGGCGATAAGACCTATACGGCGATCTACGTCAACAACGCCGTCGGAAAAGGCGAATCGTATATCCGCTATACTTACACGAAAGAGGGAGATACGGAAAAGGTCCGCATGACCATCGACGTGATCGGCATCGAGCTTGAGGGCTTGATCCTACCCAAAGACGAAGAATAAAGATTTTTATAAAACAAGTGGAATAATCTACTTTTACAACAAAACCGCCCGAACGGCGGTTTTTTCAGCGAAGCGTTCTCATCGCGTTTAGGATCGCAAGCATCGCCACGCCGACGTCCGCAAACACCGCAAGCCACATGGCAAAAGCCCCCATCAGCCCAACCGCCGTCAAAAGGAGAACCCCCACCTTGACGCCAAGCGCGACGGCAATGTTTTCGCGCACGATGCGCATCGTCTTTTTGGCGATGCCTCTGCCCTCTTTTATGGAGGCAAGGTCATCCCGCATCAACACCACGTCGGAAGCCTCGATCGCAGCGTCGCTGCCGATGCCGCCCATAGAAACGCCCACGTCCGCCATGGCAAGGACGGGAGCGTCGTTGATGCCGTCGCCGACAAAGCAAACGGTCTTTCCCGCCTGCTCCCTAAGGATCTTTTCCATATACGCCGCCTTATCTTGCGGCAACAATTCCGCAACGTAAGCATCCACGCCCACCCGTTCGGCAACCTCTTTTGCCGCGCCCCTGTGATCGCCCGTCAGCATAACGGTCATACAACCCTCTTTTTTCAGCGCCGCAACGACCTCTGCGGCGTTTTCTTTGGGCGTGTCGGAAACCGTCAACCACCCGATAAACGCGCCGTTTCTCGCCACGTAAAGGGTCGTGCCGCCCCGCTTACAAGGTTCAAAATCGACGCCTTCCTCCGAAAGGAGCGCCGCGTTGCCGACAAGGATCTCGTCACCCTCTTTGACGGCTTTGACCCCGCGTCCGACGATTTCCCGAATCGTATAACCCGCGTGATCCACCGCCGGAGCAAACGCAACGACGGACCGTGCGATCGGGTGATTGGACGCGCTTTCGGCAATGGCTGCCGCCGTCAGCACCTCCGAAGCACGCTCGGACGGAAACACCTCCACGACGGAAAATTTGCCCTCGGTGATGGTCCCCGTTTTATCAAACAAAAAGACGTTCGCTTTTGCCAAGCGCTCAAGCGCCGCGCCCCCTTTGACAAGAATGCCCTTTTTGGACGCGCCGCCGATCCCACCGAAGAAGGAGAGCGGCACCGAGATGACAAGCGCGCAAGGACAGGAGACCACAAGGAAGGTCAGCGCCTTTTTGATCCACCCGCCCCAATTTCCCAAAAAGAGGGGCGGGACAAGCCCGATCAAGAGCGCCGCGACAACGACGACGGGCGTATAATAGCGCGCGAATTTTGTGATAAAGTTCTCCGCCTGCGCCTTTTTGGCGGCGGCGTTTTCCACAAGATCAAGGATCTTTTGCACGGTGGATTCCCCATAGGGTTTTACCGCGCGCAGTTTGATCTCTCCGCCGAGGTTTATGGAGCCGCTGAGCACCTCGTCCCCCGCTGCGACATCACGAGGCAAGCTCTCACCCGTCAGGGAAGACACGTCAAAGCTCCCTGCTCCATCCATAAGGACGGCGTCCACGGGAACGCGCTCTCCGGCGCGCAAAACAAGCACGTCGCCAACCGCAACTTCCTCAGGGGAAAGAAAAACCTCTTCGCCGTCACGCAAAACGCGCGCCACGTCGGGACGAATGTTCATCAGCGCGGCAATGGAACGGCGCGATTTGCCGACGGCATAGCGCTGAAACAACTCGCCGATCTGATAAAACAGCATCACGCCGCACGCTTCGGGCAGGTCCAAAAGCGCCACGGCGCCAAAGGTCGCCACCACCATCAAAAAGTTTTCGTCAAGAAGCCTGCCGGAAACAAGGTTTCTGCCCGCTTTGTATATGACGTCGTATCCGACGATCAAATAGGCGATCAAAAACGGCAAAACGTACAAATAGAAACGGAAATCGCTTAGGTTCCACCCTTCCGCAACGGCGCCGAAACTGCGTAGCGGCGTCAATTTGAACAGGATCAGGGCGGCGGCAAACACCGCAAACGCCACGATGATGCGGATCAACAGCTTTTTGTCGCGTTTCACGTCACTTTACCTCGATTACCTCGCAATCGGCTTCCACGCGGCGCACCGCTTTGACAAGCGCCTTGTAAACGGAGGGAACGTCCGCCTCGTCTTTGTAGTCGACGGTCATCTTTTGCATAATGAAGTTTACGCTGCAAAAAGCAACGCCCTCTATCTTTTTCACGTCACGCTCGATCTCGGCGGCGCAAGCGGCGCAGCACAGATCTGTTAATTCATAAACCTTTTTCATCTATTTTTCCTCCGATAAATGTTCAAGAGCCATTTTATAAATACGCGAGATATGCTCGTCATCAAGCGAATAATACACTTCCTTCCCCTGCTTGCGGTTTTTTACGATCTTGGTTTGACGCAAGATGCGAAGCTGATGGGAAACGGCGGATTTTGTCATATTTAACAAACTGGCGATGTCGCAAACGCAAAGCTCCGACACGAAAAGCGCCGAAAGAATACGGGTGCGCGTGCTGTCGCCAAACACCTTAAAAAGCTCCGCCACGTCAACGAGAACGTCCTCGTCGGGGATGGCGGCACGCACTTTTTCAACCACGCCCACGTGGATAACGTCGTCTTCGCAAAGGTCGGAAACGATCTTTTTCATATCACACCTCCAAGGTTGAACGGTTGAATACTTGTTCAACTGTTATCATTATACGACAGCGCCGTTATTTCGTCAACGGTTTTTGAGTTTTTTATAAAAAAAAAGTCCCTCCGAAGACCGGAGGGACATGGGAAACGACCTCAAATGACGTAATCGGGAACGTCGGGGAGGGTTGTCAGATCGCGCACGGTGATGCCGTCGAAATACTTGATGACCACGTCGTACAGCCCCGTCCACATCTTTATGGTGGGACAAATCGAAGCGCGCTCGCACGGCGCGGCGTTTTTGCCAAGACAAGCCACGGGAGCAAGGTCCCCCTCGATCGTACGCAGCACCTCGCCGACGGTGTAATCCTCGGGCGCGCGGAGCAAGCGGTAGCCGCCGCCTTTGCCGTGCCTGCCCTCCAAAAGCCCCGCCTTGACAAGGTCGGTCACGATGCTTTCAAGGTACTTCAGCGAGATCTCTTGCCTTTCGGCGATCTCTTTTAAGGGAACGAATTTTTCTCCTCCCGTATTTGCAAGGTCAGCCATGACCCGCAAGGCGTATCTACCGCGCGTGGAGATCATCATTTCTCTTGAAACAGCGGTGTGGACAAATATCTGTCGCCCGTATCGGGAAGCAGCACGACCACCGTCTTCCCCTCCGCTTCCTCTCTTTTTGCAACTTGGATCGCCGCATAGAGCGCCGCACCGGAAGAAATGCCGACCAAGACGCCCTCTTTCTTGCCGATCTCCCTGCCCAAACGGAACGCATCCTCGTTTTCGACCGGGATGATCTCGTCATAAACGGACGTATTCAAAACATCGGGGACAAAGCCCGCGCCGATGCCTTGGATCTTGTGCGGACCCGCCTGCCCTTTGGACAACACGGGGGAAGTCGCCGGCTCAACCGCAACCACCTTGACGGAGGGGATCTTGCCCTTTAAGAATTCACCGACGCCGGTGATGGTGCCGCCCGTGCCGACGCCCGCGACGAAGTAATCGACGTTGCCGTCCGTGTCGTTATAGATCTCGGGACCCGTGGTCTTGCGGTGCGCCTCGGGGTTTGCGGGGTTGATAAACTGCCCTGCGAGGAAAGCGCCCGGGATCTCTTTCACAAGCTCTTCCGCCTTAGCGATCGCCCCTTTCATGCCCTTTGCGCCCTCTGTCAGCACCAGTTCCGCGCCGTAAGCCGCCATCAACATGCGACGCTCGACGGACATCGTCTCCGGCATGCAGATGATCAGTTTGTAGCCTTTTGCCGCCGCCACGGAGGCAAGCCCGATGCCGGTGTTGCCGCTGGTGGGCTCAACGATCGTGGCGCCCTCTTTCAAAACGCCGCGTTTTTCCGCATCTTCGATCATCGCCTTTGCGATCC
>DFFS01000058.1 GCA_002371075.1 Christensenella sp. UBA3770 | reverse complement strand
AGGTCCATAGCTTCCTGTACGGAAGAGGAGCAAAGCATGGCGAAACCGGTCTGACGGCAGGCCATTACGTCGGAATGGTCACCGAAGATGTTGAGAGCATGAGCGGCAAGAGTTCTGGCGGAAACGTGGAATACGCCAGGAAGGAGCTCGCCCGCGATCTTGTACATGTTGGGGATCATCAAAAGCAAGCCTTGGCTCGCCGTATACGTGGTAGTCAAAGCACCCGCGACAAGGGAGCCGTGCACAGCGCCCGCGGCGCCGCCTTCGGACTGCATCTCCGCCAAACGGAGCTTTTGACCGAACATGTTCACACGACCTTGCGCGGACCATTCGTCGGCAACTTCCGCCATGGGGGAAGAGGGAGTGATCGGGTAGATCGCAGCGACTTCCGAGAAAGCGTAAGCAACGTGGCTCGCAGCGGTGTTACCGTCTACTGTTTGTTTGAAACTCATAAAGTACCTCCTTATAGGGTAAAGTAAAAATTAACATTGCTATTATAAATTCACGTGAGAGCGCGTGTCAAACGTTTTAATGCGGAATATTGAGCCTTTGGCTCATAAATCGGCTTCGCAAACGGTTAAGAATAATACAAAAAATCGGGAACGAAGATTCCCTCATTCCCAATTTCTGAATTTCCGATTAAAACCGTCCTTAATGCAGTCTTTGATTGCAATTCATGAGCCGCAGGTCAATTTTTCCATCCCAAACTTCTCGCACAGCGAGAAACTTCACTGTGCGCTGCCAGCGCACAACTTCACTTTGATTGTTTACAATCAAAACTTCACTGCGACTAACGCCCTATTCCGCATCATTGTAGCAGCAGTCCTCTCTCTCCATCCAGCACGCGCATGATCTTCAGTTCTTCCCCGCTCACGGCGTCCACGTAAACAAAGTACTTATCGCCGTTTTCACCGCCCTTGATGCCGTAAAACTCGTACGTCAACGCTTCGCCGCCACCTTTGGTGGGGACGACGGCAAGACGACAAGAGGAGAGCGCGATATATTCGCTGATGGCTTCCGCGGCTTCCTGCTCGGTGACCACGGGGGTTTCCAACGTGCGCTCCTCGTGGTTGTAGATATAGTTTAAGCACTCCATACCCACGATTTTGCCGTTGCTGCCGCCGACTTTTACCTTGACAAGGTCGGGGTACAGGATCACCCCGTCACGAGTGCAAGCAAGGTTGATATAATAAACGTTGTCGTACAGGCTTGCCCATACGGCTTTCATATTGTCAAAGCCGATCGCGGCAAGGTAGTTTTCCGCATAACGTTCCGCGTCGGACGACTCGATATGCACGCCGTTTTGCTTGTCCTCCGGCAGACTGAACGAAACCGGGAAACCGCCCTGTTTGGCAACCGTAACATAGGCGACGCCGGAGGCGGTTTGCACCTCGCAATCGTAGGTTTCAAAGATATTTTTACCGCCATCTTTTACGGATATTTCGGAATTTTTGGGGATTTCAAGGATCTTTGCCGCGATCTCTTTGCACCGATCTTCCGATATGGTTTCGCCGCTGAGCGCCTTGGGTGTTTTGTCCGAGAGCGCGTCGCTAAACGGTCCGTCGTAGATCATGGAGGGGTAATCGACCTCCTTTTCTTCAAAAGAACGCAGTGTTTTTGTAAACTCACTGTCCTTTTGCCGCAGTGTGTCCACAAAGGAAAAATCCCCCTGTTCCACCTCTTCCGACAACGCGACGAGGCTCTGTTTGACGTCGCGGACGGCGGCAGCGATCTCGCGCAAAGTCCTTTCGTCCTCTTCCGAAAAACTTCCCCCTTTGTTGAGTTTGTCGTCCAAATATTTGGCGAAATCGCCCACCTGGTTGATAAACTTCAAGATCTTGGAGTCGCCCCCCTCGTCGGGCGTGAAATCGGACATGTTTTCCGCCGCGGCGGTGGCGTATGAGGACACGTCGGAAAGGTATTCCTGCCTGAGCGCCTTGCCCGAAGCGACGGTCAATTTGTCAGCGGCGCCCTCCAGCCCGTCCACGTTGTACAAAAGGGCGTAATAGCTTTTGCGATAATTGCTTTCGGCATAGGCACGGTAGCGCTCGTCGGCGGCGGTTTTTCCTGCTTTAGCGGTGACGTAAAGGGCGACGAACACGCCGGACAAAACAGCCAACAGTGCAATTACGACAATTATAATTGTCGTCTTTGTTCTTTCTCTCTTCTCGATACTTTGCTGATCCATGCTTTCTCCTTACAAGGCAAAATTGTGCTTTCCGATGCTGAGCATGACCGTTCTGGACCAGATCCAACTGCTGGTTGCCGTCGCGGGATTGTAGTAATACAAGCAACCGTTGGTGGGATCCCACCCGTTCAAAGCGTCCTGCGCCGCCTTTTTTGCGTTGGCGTCGGGGGTAAGATTGATCTGCCCGTCCGCGACGCAGGTAAAGGCATAGGGCTGATAGATCACGCCGGAAATGCTGTTGGGAAACTTGGAAGAACGAACGCGGTTTAAGATGACCGCGCCCACCGCCACTTGCCCCGTGTACGGTTCGCCGCGCGCCTCGGCATAGATGCACTTGGCAAGAAGATAGCTGTCACCGGACGAGTAACCGCTTGCGGTGGAAGAACTCGCGGAAGAAGTCAGCGTCACGCCCATTGCGGCGGCGGTCTTTGCGCCGACGATGCCGTCCTGCGTAAGCCCGTTTACCCGCTGAAAATACTTGACCGCAGCCACGGTTTTGGGCCCGTAAACGCCATCCACTTTCCCCGTGTAATATCCCCAGTTTTTCAGTTTGGTCTGCACAGTTTTGACAAGCGTGCCGGTGGAGCCGTTTTTCAAAACTTCGGCGTCGGCGGTACTTGACGAAAAAAACGCAAAGCTCAGCGCTAAACAAAAGACCATCACCATCATACAAATCAACGCTTTTTTCATGTTTACCTCGATTTTTTGAAATCAGTATGTGAAGAACCGAAAAAAATAAACCCGACGTATAAAAAGCGACGAAGAGGCAAAACTTGCGGTATGAAACGCTACATATTGATTTTTTTGATGCTCATCGTTTTTGCCGTCTCGGCGACCCTGCTGTTGATCTCCTGCTCCAAGCCCGCGCAAAGCCCCGATTATATAAGGATACACGTCCGCGCAAACTCCGACTCGGACGAGGATCAGTCGGTTAAACTTGCGGTGCGTGACGCGATCGTGCAATACCTTGCCCCCTTGTCGGTGGGCATAAAGGACAAACAAACGATGTGGACCCTCCTTGAGAGCAAACGACAGGAGATCGCAAAAACGGCAAACGACACGTTGCTTTCGTGCGGATACACGTACGGAAGCCGCGTAAAACTCGGCAGAGAGCATTTTCCCACCAAAAGCTACGGCGACTTAACGCTAAAGGAGGGGGAATACGACGCCGTGATCGTGGAGCTTGGCGCGGGCGAAGGCAAAAACTGGTGGTGTGTGGCGTACCCGCCCTTGTGCTTTATCGCCGCCGAAGAAACGGGAAAGGAGGAAGTGGAGTACCGCAGTTGGATCGCCCGCTTATTTAAAAAATAGTTCTATTTGTATAATATTCTATTTATCCAATATAAAAAGGAGGTCGCCCGCGCATGATCGGGGACCTCCTTTATTTTATAAAGGATCATTTCTGTCTAAAGATCAACACCCTCTGATTATCTTCAAGCGGCTCTGTCAAAAATGGGTTTGCCTTGACAAGCGCGCTTGGCAGTACGCCCATCTTTTTGGCAATGGAAAACACGTCCTCCCCCTTTTCCGCATAGTAGACGCTGATGCCCGCCGCGCTCTCCGGAATGTCGCCCGCTTCTTTGACGTCCGAAAGATAAGAAAAACACTTTTTCTCAAACAGTCTTACGTCCAGTGAGACCTTTGCGCTGACCGTCACGTCCTTGCCGCGCGCCACACCCACGGCGTCCGTTACTTTGACCGCAACTTCGGCAGTCCGGTTTTCTTCCGCGCCGTCAAACGGCAAAACGTACACAAAAGGCAACTCTCCCTGCTCGGAAACGTATCCATCCTCCGTTTGCAAAACAATTTGGAAGGCAGAGACGCCCTCGACCTTTATTTCATCCTTACCGACACTTACCTCTGCGATCGCACGACACCCGGGTCGAACGAAGGCGACGTCGCCCTCCCTTTCCACCGCGACCGTGCCGCCAAGCGTCTCTGAGAAAACTTTTCTACCGACAAAGAACGTCCCGCAAAAATTCTCCGACGTTTCCTCCACCAGTTTTTTCTCACCGCAACACGCTTTTATGGCGCTTTGCGCCGTTTGCTCATAAACGACTTGTCGCAAAACGACCGTCGCCTCCACCTCCACGGCGCCGCCCTCCTCGTCGTCCGTCAAGATCACGCGAGCGGTTTTGACAAAAGCGACGGCGTCACGCACGTCCTCTTCCGCTGCTTCGCCAAAGGGCAACGACACCTTCAGTTCCGTCACTTCCTCCGCGTCGTTTACGTACAATATCGTTCCCGATACTTCGCCGGAAAGCTCTGTCCCGCCCTCAACTTCCTTACACTCGACGGGAAGCGCTTCGGCAGAGAACAAAAGGATCTTTTTGACGCCCAAGTTTACGTCCGCAACCTTGCTTAGTTCCAACGTGCTCTCCTTTGTAAACGCACGCTCCGATGTGATCTCGGAGACTAAAGTCTCCGCCTCGCTGATCGTCGCCACCGATTTTGCCTTTTGTTCGCCGTAATAAGTCAGCGAAACGTCCACCATGGCGGAGAGCGTCACCTCCTCCCCTTTAACGTGAGCCTCCGCGTCGGGAACGAGGAGATCCGCCGCCCATTTGCCGCCGGGCGTGATGGCATCCCCCTTTATGCGGCAAGAAAAGTCCTTAAAATAATCCAGACCGCAAAGGCGTCTTTGCCTGTCCAAATACAAAAGTCGGTAGTTGACCTTTCCGGAGACCTCTGCCTCGCCGTCTACGAGCTCCACGCCGACCGTCTTTGCCTCCGCCTCCAGCGATACGACGCTCTCCGCGCCGCCGCGCTCCGACGTGTCCACCGAGGTTTCCACCACGATTTCGTCCGAATACTTTTCGCTTATTCCAAGCAGCAATTCACCGTACGTTGTTTCCATACAAACCCTCCAAAAGTTTTATGCTTAACTTTACGCGGCAAGGTGAAGAAATAGAACAAGCCCTCCCGAACTTTGGGTTGACGAAAGGTGGAAAATTATATATACTGATATATAAAGGAAAAATTATGCGCAAAAAAGTCGTCACTTTACTATTGATCTTAACCTTGTGCTTGACGCTCGTTTTGTTTCCCTCCTGCAAAAAGAAGACGCAGGAAGGCACTTTGAGCGCACGCATGGAGGGCGCGCGTCTTGTTTGGGACGCGTACGACGGTGCCGCGTCTTACACCGTCAAATGTACGCTTATGGACCGCAGCGGCTATTTGATCACCGTAAAAGAAAACTCCTACGTCTCCCCCTATACGACTCCGGGCGACTACGCCTATACGGTTTTTGCAAAAGACGCAAACGACGCCGTCATCGCTCGTTCGGAGACCGTCGTGTACCATCTGGGCACAGGCAGGTCGGAAGACGTCGTTTTGATCGGCAGCGCGGAGGACCTTGCCTCCGTATCCGAGAGTTATACTCTCCAGTTTGGCACAAACAAGGTGGACGCACCCATCTATTACCGTCTGACGTCGGATATAGATCTTACGGGTAAGAGTTTTTCGCCCATCGGCAACAGCGGCAATCCTTTCCGCGGTGTATTTGACGGCGCGGGTCACACGATCCGTGGGCTCAGCATTACAAAGTGCAACACGGACGGCAACGTCGGCTTGTTCGGCTTTGTCAAAAACGCCGTCGTCAAGAACCTTACGCTTGCGGACGCATCCATCCTTTTCGACAAGGATTCCGACACTTCCAAAGGCGAGCTCAACTGCGGCTTGTTGATCGGACACTCCGTTGCTTCGCACGTTGAAAACTGCCACGTGACGGGCTCCGCCGACATCCTGACCAAAGTCATCACTACGGACAACTCCATTTTGTCCGCGGGCGGCATCATCGGAAGGGCGGAGTCGGGCGTCGTCACCCGCGTCAGCTTTGCAGGCGACATCAAAGCGCAGTACGGCAGATCGTACGCAGGCGGCATTTGCGGATTTGCCCTCGGCGACAGCCCCAACTTTATGCTCTTAAACGCAAGATCCGTCGCACATATTTCCGCCGTGGGTACCTCGTACAACGTTTCCACGGGCGCGATCTACGCTTATGCGCGCGCCGGCGTTGTGATCGGCAACCTGTCGCACGCGGGCAGGCTTGCATCCCTGCTTGCCATCGGCTCGGCAGCGGCGTCTTCCACCAAGGAC
>DFFS01000035.1 GCA_002371075.1 Christensenella sp. UBA3770 | reverse complement strand
GCCGCTTTGTGAAGTACACCTCCGACGACGGCATCCTTGAAAGCTACATCCACATGGGCGGCAAGGTTGGCGTTTTGGTGGAAGTGACCGGTGCCGACACTGAGGCTTCCCGCGCGTTTGCGCACGACGTTGCGTTGCAGATCGCCGCGGCGAAACCCTCTTACGTTGTCAGCAGCGAAGTCCCGCAGGCGGAGCTTGAGAAGGAAAAGGAGATCCTTACCGCACAAGCCCTTAACGAAGGCAAGCCTGCCGCTATCGTTGAGAAGATGGTTCTCGGTCGTATCAACAAGTATTACAAGGACGTTTGTTTAATGGATCAACAATTCGTCAAAAATCCCGATATCTCCATTAAGCAATATCTCGCTTCCGTTAACAAGGACAACGGCTTGAACCTCTCGGTCAAGAGATTCGTTCGTTTTGAGATGGGCGAAGGGCTTGAGAAAAGGGTGGATAACTTCGTTGACGAAGTGATGAGCCAGATCAAGTAATCGATCAAAAAAATGGGCAAATTCACTTTTGCCCTTTTTTATAAGCAAAGACGATCGCAACGGTCGCAAATTAGGAGGAAGTATGGCTGCTTATAAAAGAGTGATCATCAAAATTTCCGGAGAAGCGCTTGGCGGTGAGTCCGGCTCTGGGCTTGACCCGCAGATCATTGATCGCATCGTTCAAGACATCATTGCCATCAAGAAAGCCGGCGTACAGGTCGGCATCGTGGTCGGAGGAGGCAACTTCTGGCGCGGCGGAAAGGCAAAGTTTATGTCGGATAGGGCAACGGCGGACCATATGGGGATGCTTGCAACGGTCATGAACGCGCTTGCTCTTCAAGATTCCTTTGAACGCAACGGAGCGGATACCCGCGTGATGACGGCACTTACGATCACACGCGTTGCCGAGCCGTACATACAGCGCAAAGCCATCAACCACCTGAACAAGGGCAGGATCGTGATCTTTGCCTGCGGAACGGGCAACCCCTACTTCACCACCGATACGGCAGCGGTTCTTCGCGCTGCGGAGATCGGCGCCGAAGCTATCCTCCTTGCCAAGAACGTTGACGGCGTCTATGACAGCGATCCCAAGGTAAATCCCAACGCCAAGAAGTATGAAACGTTAAATTACCTTGACCTGTTGTCCAACCACCTTGGCGTGATGGATTACACGGCGGCTTCGCTTTGCATGGACAACAAGATCCCTCTGATCGTCTTCGGACTCAAGGACGAGGGCAGCATCATGAAAGCGGTGCAGGGTGAAAAGATCGGCACTTTGATCCATTGATAGGGAGTTTTCGCCTATAAAATAAAGTAACGGGAGAATTGATTATGTCATACGATATTATGGAAGTTTTGGAACTGTTGGATACATACGAGACCGCTCTTAAAAAGACGGTTGACGGATACAAGGCTCACATTTTGAATATTCGCGCCGGACGTGCGAATCCGCACATTCTCGACAAGGTAATGGTGGATTATTACGGCACGCCGACCCCGCTCAATCAAATGGGCAGTATCACGGTTCCCGAAGCGAAGATGATCGTGATCTCTATTTGGGACGGCAGCGCGTTGAAAGCGGCGGAAAAAGCCATTGTCGACGCAAACATCGGCATCACGCCGAGCAACGACGGCAAGGTGATCCGCTTGGTTTTCCCTGATCTTACCGAAGAGCGTCGTCAAGCGCTTGTTAAGGAGCTCAAGCAGGTTACCGAAAATGCCAAAGTTACGCTCCGCAACCACAGGCGCGATGCAAACGAGGGCTTAAAGAAGCTCAAAAAGGATGGGCTCATCACAGAAGACGACATCAAGTCGCTTGAAAAGGACGTTGATAAAATGCTCAACGATTTCGTCGCAAGCGCCGACAAGGCATTTAAAGAGAAGGAAAGCGAGATCTTGAACGTATAAGGAGGTCGAATGACGCCTTCGCATATCGCGTTTATAATGGATGGAAACGGCAGGTGGGCGGAACGCCGCCACATGCCGAGGAATTATGGGCATAAAATGGGGACGAAAGCTCTCGAACGAGTTGTCGATTTGGCAATCAAGTACGAGATCAAAACCGTCACGTTTTATGCTTTTTCTACTGAAAATTGGTCACGCCCGCAAAAGGAGATCGACACCTTATTTGATATCTTTCGCAACTTTCTCAGTGAGATCGACAAATACAAGAGCAAAAACGTAAAACTCCATTTTATCGGAAATTTGGGACGTTTTCCGCAGGATATCGCCGACTCTTGCGCGGAGATGACCGCTCAAACATGTGGTAACACCGGTTTGAACGTGGTCGTTGCAATGAATTACGGCAGTTGGGAAGAGATCACATCGGCGGTCAACCGAATTGTTGCCGCAGGGAAACAAACGGTTGCGGAAGAAGACGTCAAAAACGCCTTGTACACCGCAGGACTCAGTTATCCCGACGTTGTCGTTCGCACGGGCGGTGAAGTCAGGCTCAGCAACTTTCTTTTGTTGCAATCTGCTTATGCGGAACTGATCTTTATAAATACGTTGTGGCCTGATTTTGATGAAAAAGAGTTTGTTGGAGTGTTAAATGAATATGCTTCACGCGTCAGAAAGTACGGAGGTTTGAAAAAAGCCGATGCTAAAGCGTAATTTGACTGCGATCGTTTTGATCGCCGTAGCATTGCTGTTTATCTTGTATTTGCGCACCTTTTATGTTGCGCTTACGGATATTCTTTTCGGTGCTTTTATGCTTTTGGGCGCTTTTGAAATGTGGCAGGTTGGAAAGAAAAGCGGCTATAACGCCTTTTTGCTTCCGCTGATCGTCTTTGCCGTCTCGTTTTATCCATTATTTTGGTTCTTCGGCGCGACAGGGGTGCTGCTTGCCGCCATGATTTCGTTTTTGCTAACCGGTACGGTTTTTCTTTTTACAAGGGACAAGTCCTCTTTAAACGATTTCTTTTATACTGCGCTTATTTTGTTCTATCCGATGATCTTGACGACTTCCTTCTTTGTGATCAATCACGGAGCGGGGGATCTTCTCGGATTGTTCTTAGTCCTTTTTGTAACGCTCCTGTCCGACGCGTTCGCTTTGTTTGCGGGATTGCTTTTCGGAAAGGAGAAACTGATGCCTGACGTCAGCCCCAAAAAGACGGTTGCCGGCGCTGTAGGCGCGTATGTCGGCGGGCTTATCGGCGCCACGGCGGTTTTGTTGTTGTTTGACGTTTTCGGTGTGTTTAACAATTTCGGAAACGTCGGAATTATCCGATTATTTGACAAATATTTTATTTCCGTTCCCGCATACTTTGCGCTTGCGATTTTGTGCACGACTGCGGCGATCATCGGTGATCTTGTCGCATCTTTAATTAAACGGAAAATGGACGTCAAAGACTTTGGTAAAATCTTCCCCGGGCACGGCGGTGTAATGGATAGAATGGATAGTTTGCTCTTTGTTGCGCCGATCGTGGCGTTGTTCTTCTCAATATATAACGGGGTGATCTTATGAAGCGTATTGCGATCATCGGTGTAACGGGTTCCATCGGCAGACAAGCTTTGGACATCATTGAAAACAACCCCGAAAGATTTGTTCTTTCTTTGGTTTCTTCGCATTCCGACGTCAAGGGGCTTGTCTCCGTTGCAAACCGTTATAAAGTCCCTACGGTTTGTTATAGCGGCGTCAATACGCCCACGGAAAACGATTTTGGTTATCCTTGCAAGTTGATCACCGGGAAAGACGCGCTTATTCGCGCTGCGGAAACGGCGGAATATAATGTTTTTCTCAACGCCGTGGTTGGGATCGACGCCTTGAGACCCACCTTGATCGCCATGCAAAAGGGTGCGCGGATCGCTTTGTCCAACAAGGAGATGTTGGTTTCGGCAGGGGAATACGTTATGCAAAGCGCCCATAAATTAAACACCGAGATCATTCCCGTTGACAGCGAGCATTCCGCGATCTTTCAATGCTTGTCCGCAGGACAACGCTCCGACGTTGACGCATTGATCATTACGTCAAGCGGCGGCGCTTTCCGCGACGTATCCATCGAGGAACTTGACAACATACAGCCTGCGCGCGCACTTGAACATCCCAATTGGAAAATGGGCAAAAAGATCACGATCGATTGCGCTACGATGGTAAACAAGGGCTTTGAAGTCATCGAAGCAAAACACTTGTTTAACATTCCGTTTGAAAATATCGAAACCGTCATTCACCGTGAAAGCATCGTGCATTCTATGGTGCGTTATAAGGATGGGGCGGTTGTTGCTCAATTGTCCGAGCCGGATATGCGTTTGCCCATTCAATACGCTTTTACGTATCCCGAAAGGATCGCTTCTCCCGTAAAAGCCTTGAAAACGCCGTTTTCTTTAAGTTTTTCCGAGGTTGATCTCAAACGATATCCCTGTTTCGGACTTTTGCGTGAAGCAGGGAAAAAGGGCGGTCTTTATCCCGCGGCGATGCTTGCTGCGGATTCCGTCTTGGTCCCCGCTTATCTTGACGGTATAATCAAATATTCCGCCATCGCGGCAACTCTTGAAAAGGTTATGAACAACTTTTCCCTTAGCGGCGCTTATGATCTCGGCGACGTGTTTGACATAAACGATCAAGTGGAAAAATATACTCGTAAGGTGGTGCATGACCTATGAGTTTTATGATCGGTAGCGCGGGCGAGATCGCCTTATCCATATTGGTTGCCATTGTTGCATTGATGGTGATGATCCTCGTGCATGAGTCGGGGCATTATTTGCTTGGGAAAGCGCTCAAATTTAAGATCAACGAGTTTTCCAT
>DFFS01000043.1 GCA_002371075.1 Christensenella sp. UBA3770 | reverse complement strand
GATCGTGATGCCGCGCTCGCGTTCGATCTCCATATTGTCAAGAAGCTGTTCTTTCGCTTCCCGTTCGAAAACCGTCCCCGTAACGTCCATCAAGCGATCGGCAAGGGTGCTTTTGCCGTGATCGATGTGCGCTATGATACAAAAATTTCTGATATGATCCCTGTCCATATTGTCCGACGCGGCGTTTGCCGCATAAGTTATTATATAATATTTTTTTTATGAGGTAAAGTATTTACATAATCAAAACTTGTGCTATAATATTAAATACAAGGAGCGTTCGTCATGGCAAAAATCAAACCAAAAGTCATCGATCATAGCTGGCTGTTCGACAAGCCTATCGCGCACCGTGGTCTGCACGGCGGCGGTATTATCGAAAACAGCCTGACAGCCTACGAAGCTGCCATTCAAAAGGGCTACAACATTGAGATCGACGTACATATCCTTGCCGATGACGAGCTTGTCGTTTATCACGACAACACGCTTGAGCGCATCTTTGGCGAAGGGGTCGAATTGCAGGATCTTACCTATGAGCAACTCTCTCGCTACACCCTCCCCTTTGTGAACGAGCGCATCCCCACCTTCCGTGAGGTTTTAAACTACGTCAACGGCAGGACGGGGCTTTTGATCGAGATCAAAACCTACGTTCGCACCCGCGTTGCGGAAAGGGTTGCGGAAGAACTGGAAAACTATCAAGGGGATTACGCCATTCAGTCCTTCAGTCCCACCGCCCTTTCTTGGTATCGTCGCCACGTGCCCACCGTGCCGCTCGGCATCCTTGCCTCGGACGTTGTGAGCTTTGCCCTTTACTGGTCAAATCGCATTCGCCCCGATTTCATTTCCTATCAGGTCTCTCACCTAAACGACCGTCGCTCCATTATTCTGCGCGGCAAATCGCCCAAGGTGCTTGCCTGGACGGTGACAAACCCGATTTTGGAAAAAAAGGCTCGCTCTTATGCCGAGAACATCATTTTTGAGGGCTATCTCGCCGATCCCAACGCAAAAAGCGTGATCAATATAAAAAGAACGCGAGTTATATAAAAAGCGCCGTTAGGGCGCTTTTTTTATGTTTTTTTGCAAACGAAGGAAAACTACCTTTTCTTTGTGTTTTCAAAAGAAATCTCGATCATTTCTTTAATCGTTTGGTCCGAAACGCCGTCCTCAAACACAACGGTCAACCAGCTTTTGTGATTCATGTGATAGGACGGATGCGCCGCGCCGCAACGCAGGTATTCTTCCGCTTTATCATCAAGCTTTAGGTTCATGACCTCGATCTCGCCGCTCTCTCCGGCAAAAACCTTGTCCCGACCGATATCCATGATGATCGCAAACCACTTTTTTGAATCGGCATTCCGATAAACGCCGAAGTGGGGAAATTTTTTCCACATAAATTCCGGTTTTACCGAATATTTTTGTTCGATATAAGCGCCGATACGGTTGGTTTGGTCTTTGTCATACAGTTTTTTCGCCGTGACAGCTTCCGCGATCTCGTTTAAAAGTGCAACGTATGCATTTCTTACGCCGGTAACAAAGGCGCCGACGGCATTATCCAGGCGGAAGTTGACGTACGGCTCATTGAGGTCCTCGTCTATCACGTCGCCCTTAACGTTTCCATCGTCGTAAACGATAATCCGCGCCAACATTCCGTCATAGATTTTTCTTTCGTAAATAAAAGAGTCGTTTTGCTTGAAAAATCCGAAGTTTTCAAGCTTATCAAACAAGATCGTCCTGCGTTTGAAAACTTCACTTTCAAGCATTTGGTTCCTCCTTTTTGCCTCGCATCACGCCACGATCCACAAAATACACGATCACGCCGATCACAGCACCGGCAACCAGTCCGAAGAGCGCCAAATAGACAAGCAAAACGGCGATCTCGACGGTGCCGGTAATCGTCATCGCAACAAGCACCTGCCCGACATTGTGCATAAGTCCTCCTGCGGCGCTGACGGCAGGAACGCCATTTGCCCCGACCTTTAAGAGCAGCAGCATAACGACAAAGGAAAGCACACCTCCGCCAAGAGAATACAAGATCATTGTCGGCGCACCGGAAAACAACCCGATGATCACACACTTCAAGACAAGCACAACTGCCGCATACGGCACGCCAAGCCAAATGAGCGCAAGCAACACCGCCGCGTTGCCAAGCCCGATTTTGGCATAAGGGAGCATGGGGAAAACGGGCGGAAGCAGGTTTTCCAAAAAACCGAGGATCAAGGCGACTGCAAGAAGCACCGCCGTTTGCGCCGCTTTCTTTGCCGTCATGAGATTGCCTCCACTTCGCTCTTCCCCGTGATCTTCACGACGACACGATTGGGAAGACAAACCACCGATTGCCCCACTTTGCCGATCGTGCCCCGTTTTTCACAGATCTTGTCGGGACAATCTGCGTCTATAACGCGCACCTTTCCGTTTGCAACCTCCACGGTAAGGTGCTCAAGTTGGATCGTCGTATCATTTGAAAGGGAAACTCTTTTATAGAGTTTACCGTCAACGTAAATTTCGGCAAATGCGCCGTCTCTCGGCGCCAAAGCAAAATAAATCGTTAAGCCTACGAGGACAAGCAGCACAAGGATCAACAGCACGTCCCATATGCGAAACAATCGAAACGGTCTACGCAATTTCATACGACTTATCCTTGACCGTTACCGTTAAATTGCAAGTAACGATCCTTTTCTCCGACGTAACGATGGCGCCCGTTGCGCCGCATTTTTCAAGAAGCGCCGCGCCCTTTTCCGCGCCAAGCACAACGACCGCCGTCGCCAATGCGTCTGCGATCAATCCGTTCGAGTGGACGACGGTTGCAGAAATCACACCGGAAGCGGCGGGGTAGCCCGTATTCGCGTCCAAAATATGATGATAGCGCGTGTTATTGTAGATGTAAAACCGCTCGTAATCGCCGCTTGTGGCGCAGGTTCGCCCCTCTTCCAAAGTAAAACGGAAAGCATAGCTTTCGTCCGAGTCTCTTGGCGGCGTAACCCCGATCTCATAACTGCGTCCGACGGCGGCAATCGTCCCGCCGAGATAAACGAGCGCTTCGGACACACCCTTTTCCTGCAAAAGAAAGTCCGCCACTCTGTTTGCCGCATAGCCTTTGATCGCGGCGCCAAGGTCAAGCGCAGCGTTCGAGCGGCTTTTGACGATACTGTTCAAAGAGGTATTTAAGTCAAACAAACTCATTGACGACAATTCTTTCGCCACTTGGATGCTTTCCTCCATCGGCGGAACTTTGCCGTTCATCTCATACGGAGGATCAAACCCCCAAAGCTTTACAAGGGGGAGTATTGCGGGATTAAAGGCGCCATCGGTCATTTTCGACAATTCAAAAACATCGGAAAGCAGCTGCGTTTCCTCCGATGTCAACGAAATCACCTCATCCTTACTTGCGGCGTTGATCCTTGCCGTCAATGAGCCATCCACCTTAACGGAAAAACTCTCCTCTATGGAGGAGAGCAGATCCGCGATCTCCGCATCCAAATCAGCGGAAGACGTATAGTTTACGTAGTATTCGGAACCCATCGAAAAGCCGCGCGCGGTCCTTTCGGCAGGCGCGCATGCGGCAAGGCAAACGACCAAAACGATCAACATGCAAATTGCCGCAAGTTTTCTCATATCAGCGAGCGGTAGAACGGAAGATCACCGCGATCGTCCCCGGTCCGCAGTGCGTGCCGATCACAGGACCCACTGGATAACGCCATATTTCCGCATTCGGGAAAGATTCCTTGATCTTTGCCTCCAGCTTGTCGCCCCCTACTTTGTTGTCGGCGTCAAGAACGACGATCGGGTATTTGTTAAGCTCTGTGCCAAGAGACTTGACTTTTTCAGCAAGAGTGGAAACCGCTTTATTGGAACCCGTAACCTTGGTGACCACCTGAAGTTCTCCATCGTTGTTGACGTGAAGAATGGGTTTTAAGGAAAACAGCGTCCCAAAGGCTGCCGCCGCGGCGCTGATCCTGCCGCCGCGCTTCAAATGAAACAAATCATCAACAGCAAAATACTCAGTGAAACTGTTGACGTTTTTCTCAAGGTAACTTAAAACCTCGTCCGTGGTGTGCCCTTCTTGGAAGTATTTTACGGCATAGTAAACCTGAATGCCCGCGCCCCAAGAGATGCTCTTGGTGTCAAAACGGCGAAAACGAGCCGCGGGATATTTTTCACGCAAGGGTTTTAGCGCCATTTCAAGGTGATTAAACGTACCGGACATCTTGCTGCTAAAAGAAATATACAGCATATCCTCACCCGCTTTGAAATACGGCTCCAAAATCTCGGTGTATATCTGTGCGTTTAAGGCGGAAGTGATTGGCATCGAACCACCGCGTACAGCGGTGTAAAAAGCCTTAAAGTCCGTCGCCTCACCCATATCGTAAAAGTACTCTTTGCCGTCTATCGTGTACGGCATTTTAAAAAGCTCACAACCGAGTTCGGGGAGCATCGTATACCAAAGTTCACAATCCGTATCGAAAAATATCTTGCTCATAGCCACTCCATGAAAACGAATTTATTTATATAATAAATAAAAAAACGCCGCTTGTCAAGAGATGACAAGCGGCGGAATATGCTGCATTTTAGGATTTCTTAGTCTTCAACGTAAAGGCTTTTGGGCTACTGGGCGCGGTTTCCGTAGTGCTGACGTTGGACTTTATGAACTCGCCCTTTTCAATTGTCAAAACACCATAGTAATCGCCGCAATCATCATTGTGGAAATAAATATAGAAAGTCTTGGTTGAACTGGTAAAATCAGCGGGCTTGTAACCCCAAAAATCATCGCTGGAGGTGAAGCTTGCGGTATCATTCGGATACAGATCTTGAATGAATTGGCTCAAGGTCCTAAGATCACTGCCGGTTGCCATCTTGTTGTTTTCCCAGTTTTCAGCCAAGCTGGTCAACGGAGAAGTAGCAGCGGTCCTTCTTGCCCTGTTAACGAAAGTAGAAACCGTCACACCGACGACAGCGCCCAAGATGGCGATGATCGCGATAACGACAATAAGCTCAACCAAGGTAAAAGCCTTTTTGTTTTTTCTGAAATTATAAAACATTTGAAATAGCCTCCGTTTAGAGAATTCTATATTAATTATATATTTGTTGATTGTGATTGTCAATACCGATTTTAAAAGATTTTTTATTATTTTGAGAGTTTTTCTGATTTTTCTATCAAATTTTACGCTTTTGTCTTTTTTTGTAAAAAACGAAGCACATTTTCCCGTGAGATGTCGTCGATGTCGAGGCGAAGCAAACAATCGGATAATTTTGAGAAAATATACTTTTATCGCTTGACAAACCAAAAGCAAACTTTTATTATAAACATTGTCGTGCGATCATGGCGGAACAGGCAGACGCGTACGTTTGAGGGGCGTATGGGCAACCATGGGGGTTCAAGTCCCCCTGATCGCACCAAAGGCACTTGCTTCGGCAAGTGCTTTTTTCATTTTGTTGGGGACTTGAACGGGTTGGTAGCGACAACTGAGAAACTATGCTTATCAAGCAAGTTGTCGCCAAATGCGGCGGAGCATTTGCAACCCCGGCGCAAGATAAAAGAGTCCCCCTGATCGCACCAAAGGCACTTGCTTCGGCAAGTGCTTTTTTCATTTTGTTGGGGACTTGAACGGGTTGGTAGCGACAACTGAGAAACCATGTTTATAAGGCAAGTTGTCGCCAAATGCGGAGGAGCATTTGCAACCCCGGCGCAAGATAAAAGAGTCCCCCTGATCGCACCAAGGGCACTTGCTTCGGCAAGTGCTTTTTCATTATGTGGGGGACTTAAATTGGCGACCATTGGTTAAAAGACAACAAAAAAGCAGTGGTTTCCCACTGCTCTTTTGTTTATTGAGATCAACCTTTCTTTGCTTGCGCAAGCATATAATCGGGATCGACGGAGTACAAAATTGCTTTCTCCTGCGTGATGATGCCTTGGCGCAAGAAGTTTGCTATCGAATCATCCATCAGAGTCATACCGCAGTTGCGGTTTGTCATAATCGTGTTTGCGATCTGGTGCGTCTTGCCCTCACGGATCAATGCGCTGATCGCAGGATGGTTGAGCATGATCTCAAGCGCGCAAACCCTGCCCGTGCCATCCGCTTTTGGGATAAGTTGCTGCGAAATAACCGCCTGAAGCACCATGGAGAGCTGCAACCTGACCTGCTGTTGCTGATAAGAGGGGAAAACGTCCACCATACGGTC
>DFFS01000068.1 GCA_002371075.1 Christensenella sp. UBA3770 | reverse complement strand
TAAATTCGGTGTTTTTCAGTTCTTCCTGTTTGGCGAGCATGTCTTGTTGCATCTTTTGTGCCTGACGCATCAGTTGCGCCATATTGGCACCTCCGCCGAAACCGTTAAACTTTGCCATTAGTTCCTACCTCCTCTATTGATGTTGATCTTCTCCGCGCCGGAAAACAATTTCAAAAGATCAGACGTGGATAAACCACCCTTTTCCGTATTATTACAATAAATCAGGGAGATGTCCACCGTTTCTCCGATCTCTGCGGAGATCACTTTCTTTAATTCCTCAATATTGCGCGGCGTATTGCAGTAATTATAGTCCATTTCCCGCGAAAATGCGATGGTGATCTTGCCGTCTTGCAGGTTCATCAACGTATCGCTTCCCTCGCCGCCCAAAGAGATGTACAGCATTTTCAAAGGATGATTCCTGAGTTGTCCGAGGACCCTACCGCGCAGTTTCGTCATTTGATCGCGGATTTCCTGCGGAAGAAAGGTTGTGACTTCGGACATATCCTTCGGCGCGGGCGCGCTCTCCACAGGAGAAGCGGACGAAACCTCAAACGGCAAAGAATCCACGGCTTTTGCTTTGGTCGGATCAAACTCCGCAAAACTTTCTGTCGCACGATCTTCAAAAGGCAATTCCGTTGTCGCAACAGGCGACGGTGTGTTTGTAACCGGGGACGGCGAAAGCATCTTTTTGATTGCGGAATAATCGGGTTTTTGCGGTGGATTGAGTTCAAGCTCTTTGAGCTTGTTTTCCAAAGCGCCCACTTTTGCGATCAGATCGGAAACGTCCTCACCTGACAAAGTTGCCGTCTTAATGATGGCGGTTTCAAGTAAGATCTTCGGTTGATTGGAATATCTGGACTTGGCTTCAACGCTTGAGAAAATGTCCAATGCGCGCATCAAAGGAACCGATCCAAAGGATTTTGCGATCTCCGCCGCTGCGTCAAACAACCGATTGGGAAGTTTTAAGATCGCATTACAGGCGGGATCGTGCTTGATAATGATCAGATCGCGGAAATATTTGGTAAGATCACGCGTGAGAAGTTGCACGCTTTTTCCAAGAGAAGCGCCCTCTTCCACAAGATCGATCGCCCCCTTAACGTCGCCCGACAAGGTTGCTAAAGCAATCTTTGCGATCATTTGCGGGTCGTTGGCGCCAAGCACGTCAAGCACACTTTCATAATCCACAAGATCGGAGTAAGAAACACACATGTCCGCAACGGACAACGTGTCTCTAACGCTGCCTTCTCCTGCCGCTGCGATGGCGCTGACGCCCTCTTTGGTGTACTTTACGCCCTCGTTGTCAAAGATCTTGGCAACGTGCTGCTCCAAGGTTTCTTGCGGGACCAAGTGGAAATCCAAGCGCAAGCAACGGCTCATGATCGTCGCAGGGATCTTTTGAACTTCCGTGGTGGCTAAAATAAAAACGGCGTGTGCGGGCGGTTCTTCCAACGTCTTCAGCAAAGCGTTAAAAGCCGCGCCGGAAAGCTGATGCACCTCGTCGATGATATAAACCTTATACTTGCAATCAACGGGCGCGTAACGCACGTTGTCGCGAATGGAACGAGCGTCGTCAACGGAGTTGTTGCTTGCCGCGTCTATCTCAACGACATCCAAACTTGTGCCGCTGATAAGTTTTTTACAACACTCGCATTCACCGCAAGGAGAGCCGTCCTTGGGCGAAAGGCAGTTGATCGCGCGAGCAAAGATCCTTGCAACGGAAGTTTTGCCCGTGCCACGCGTGCCGGTCAAAAGATAAGCGTGCGCTATGTTGCCGCTTTTGATTTGATTCACCAAAGTTTTGGTGATGTGGTCTTGTCCGATCACTTTATCAAAGGTGTCGGGTCTGTATTTACGGTACAATGATTGGTACATAAAATTCACCACGCTTATTATACTATATTTTATTAAGATAATCAACAGAAATGTATTTTTCCGTCGGGCGAATAATTGCAAACGAAACGCTTTTGAGATATAATTTCATATATGGAATATTCGTTTGCGTCCGCTTGCTACAACAGTTCGGTCATTTATCGGATCTATCCCAAAAGTTTCTTTGATTCTGACGGTGACGGGATCGGTGATCTCAAAGGCATTGTTTCCAAATTGCCTTATTTTGTTTCGCTTGGCGTTGACACACTTGCGCTGACCTCCTTTTTGGAGACGGATTCGGACAGCGCACTCTTCTCCGTAACGGATTTTTGTCGCATCAATCCCGCCTTGGGTTCAATGGACGATTTTGAAGACCTTTTGGAAAAAGCCCACAACTGCGGCATAAAGATCTTTTTAAGTTTTCCGATCGCCGCAACGTCAAGCTCGCATCCTTGGTTTGAAAAAAGCAAATCCGCTACGACGCTAAACCCCTATCGAGAGTATTACGTTTGGCGCGCCGGACGTGGCAAAAACCCACCGGACACATTGAAAACCCGTTTCAAAACACCCGTGTGGAGCCATGACGGCAAAAGCGGCGAGTGGTTCCGTTGTTTCTATAACGAAAAATACCCCGAACTCAATTACGATAACCCCCGCGTCCGCAAAGAGATCGTTGACGTTTTCCGTTTTTGGAGACAAAAGCAAGTGGATGGATTCATGATTGAAAACCTTGCTTTTTCTACAGAAAAGATGCTTTTGCGCGATCAAAAGACAATATACACGGTCAGCGAAGACTTGTTTGACGATGGAAAGCTCATCTTCCGCGTTTTGCGCGACGTAAAAGAAAAAGTGGAAGAGGATTTTCCGATCATTCTTTGCACGGAAGGTGTCGATTTCGGGCTTTTCCCCTATTTGCTCCAAAAACAAAAACCGATCGCCGATTCTTTGGTGAACGGCGCGCTGATTGCCGGGACAGATCTGATAACGCACTCCTCTTTTTCTCTAAAAGATTTTGTTAAAAGCTATCTTGCGATCCAAGAATCCGTGTGTGCCCCGTCCTTGACGCTTGCGTTTGAAGACAAGGACCACAGCAGACTTGTGTCCGAACTTGCCAAAGTAGCGGATGAGACGCATCCCTTTGCCGCTAAATTCCTTTGCGTGCTTCTATTTTGCGCGCAGACGACCCCCTGCATCTTTCAAGGAGAGGAGATTGGAATGAGCAACTTTGTTTTTTCCAAAAAGGACGCGCGCCCGGGCGTTGATCCCGCCTTGTTTCACGCCCGCTCACCCTTCCAATGGGACAACAACCCCAACGCCGCCTTTACGGATGCAGAGGTGGCGTATTTCCCTGCTAACGCCAATTATCACAAGATCAATTTGCTGACGCAAATGGATAGTCAAGACAGCATATTTGCATTTTATCGCAAGATGATCGCTTTCAGAAAAGCCTCGTCCGCCCTTTCTATCGGCAAATTCACCGACTATTCGCAAGGGTCGCTTGTCTGTTTTGTCAGAAGCTCAGACAGCGAGCGTCTCTTGGTTATTGCCAACGCCTCGGCAAAGCATCAAAACGCAAATACGCCCGCAGAGCTCCTTGGCGAAAGCGCCGTTTGTGAGATTTGCAATTATCCGATCGTCAGCAAGACGCTCAACAAGACGATGGGGCTCCGTCCCTACGAAGTAAGGATCTTTCGTTTGAAAGCCCCGCTTCTTGCCCTAAATTGATCACACTTTTGTCCTTGCTTTAAAGATCAAACTGACCAAAAATCCAAAGAATATTGCGGCGGATAACCCGGCTGCAGCGGATTTCATTCCACCCGTCAGCGCGCCTACTATGCCATCTTCCTTTACACCCTCGATTGCCCCTTTTGCAAGCGTGGAGCCAAAGCCGGTAATGGGAACGGTGATCCCGGCTTGCGCAAACTCTCTTATCGTATCAAAGATTCCAACCGCTTCCAACACGACGCCAAGCAGCAAAAAGGTCACGAGGATCTTTGCCGACGTCATTTTTGTCAAATTGATCAGCAACTGTCCGATCAAACACACGATTCCTCCCACAAAAAAAACACGCAAATAAACCCCTAACATGTTTCCTCCACCGCAAATGAAACCGCGTTTGCGATCCCCGGAATGGTTTCTCCCTGCAAAGAAGACAGCTTTGATAAGAGCGCTCCCGTCGGCACGAGCAGCATCCTTTTGATGCCGCCTGCGCGCATATGGTGCAAAAAGTAGGAATTAAAAACCACGCTACTGCATCCCGCGCCGCTGCCACCTTGCGGACAACGCTGTCTTTTGTCATAGATCATCTCACCGCAATCCTTATGGTTTTTCGCCGCATGAATGCCTTCACTTTCTAAAAGTTCAAGAAACAACCTGCTTCCGTAAATGCCAAGATCCCCGGTTACGATGTAATCGTAATAATCGACTTCTCTGCCGGTATCTTTCAAGTGTTGCTCAACCGTTTTTGCTGCCGCAGGAGCCATTGCCGCCCCCATATTGTTGGCATCGCTGATGCCGAAATCCACAACCTTTCCGACCGTTGCGCTTTCCACAAAAATGTTGCTACCCTCTTTCCCAAGCAACGTGCAACCTGCCCCAGTAACCGTCCATTGCGAGGTCGGGGTCATTTGCGTTCCAAGTTCCAAAGGATAACGATATTGCCTTTCCGCTGTGGAAAAGTGACTGCTTGTACTGCACGCCGCGCGGCAAACGTATCCACCGTCGATCAGGGTGGCGCCGACGATCAACGCTTGCGCAAAAGTCGAGCAAGCGCTGTACATCCCCACAAAAGCGATATCAAGTTCGCGTGCGGAAAAGGAGGACGTGATGATTTGATTCAACAGATCGCCCCCGATATTTACGTCGATGTCTTTCGGAGTAAGCCCTGCTGCGATGATTGCCCCCGAGATCGCGCTCATATGCAACTTACATTCGGCTTTTTCATAGGATTTTTGCCCGAAATCGTCCTTTCTGAGTCTTTTGTGAAAATACGGATCCAGTGGTCCCATTGCCTCTTTCGGTCCGACGATGCTGTACCCCGACAGAACGCGCGGCTTGTTTTCAAAAAGGATCGTCTGTTCGCCGCCGTTCATTTCAATACCCCCACGAGCCAATAGATCAGTCCTACAACGATGGATGAGCTGACGCCACTGACGATGATGGGACCAGCCACGACAAACATTTTGCACATGACCCCGAAGATCATTCCCTCCGATCGATATTCCATTGCCGGAGAAACGACGGAATTGGCAAAACCCGTGATCGGCACAATAGAGCCGGCGCCGGCATATTTGCCAATCCGATCGTAAAGTCCAAATCCCGTGAGCGCCGCGCCGAGAAAGATCATCACGGAAGAGGTGATCTCACCCAAAAGCTTTTGATCCGCACCCGGGACAGCAAGCTTAAAAAGATCACTGACGCCTTGTCCGACCGTGCAAATCAAGCCGCCTACGAGAAAAGCAAGTAACAAAGTGCGCCCTTCCTTACTTTTCGGCGCGATCTTTTTGTCCAACAACAAATATTCCGTCTTACTTAACATTTCTGGTCATCTCCGTTTCTTTGATCTTCCTGTAACTTTCGGGTTGATCGTAATCTTTGATTTCCGCGTGGTTTTCGCAAGCATAAAAATCGTTCATAGGCGAAGTTTTGGCAAATACGAGGCTGATTATACCCTAATCGGTCGACAAAAAAAGGGTAAAAAGCATCCAAAACGGCAAAAACACCCGCATTGATAAACCAGCATAAAGGTAACATAATTCACGGAGGATACTATGGAGTTTTCAAATACGATAAAAAACGACGTAATGATCATTTCCCTAAACGGTGAGCTTGACGAAAAAAGCGCGGCAGCCACAAGGGAGTATCTTGACGATAAGATCAAGCGACATCTATGCGGCAAGATCATTCTCGACTTTAAAAAAGTCGGGTTTATGGATAGCACCGGGATCGGCGTACTTCTTGGCAGGTACAAAAAGATCACCGACAACGGCGCCGAACTGTGCGTCACAAATCTCAACGCGCAGATCGACAAAGTCTTCCGCATCAGCGGACTGTATCAAATCATAAAGGCGGTATAAAAGATGAAATTGACAAATCATGCGAAAATCGAATTGCCGGCAATCGTCGGAAACGAAGGCTTTGCACGCGCTGCCGTCGCGGCTTTTTGCACCCCGCTTTCCCCGTCGCTTGAGGAGATCAACGACATAAAAACCGCCGTATCCGAAGCGGTAACAAACGTCATTGTACATGCATACCCCGGGAGCTCCGGCATGGTCCACATCGAAGTGGCGGTCTATGATGACAACGTGATCACGATCACCGTCACCGACGACGGCGTAGGGTTGTTTGACGTAGCGCAGGCGAAAAAACCTTTCTATACCACAAAATCCGCCGAAGAACACAGCGGCATGGGCTTTACGATCATGGAAGCGTTTATGGATGAATTGGACGTCAGGTCGGAACAAGGGCGCGGCACAGCGGTCATGATGCGTAAAACAATCAAACAGCATGCTTGAGCACGAGGAAACCATGCGCCTCATCAAACTGGCGCAGCAAGGCGACGAGATGGCAAAAAGCACGATTCTCGCCGAAAATATGCCTTTGATCAAAAGCATCATTCGCAGATATCGCAACACCGTGATCGAATACGACGACCTGATCCAGCTCGGCTCATACGGCTTATATAAGGCGATGATGAATTTTAACCCTGATTTCGGAGTGCGATTTTCCACCTATGCCGTTCCGATGATCAGCGGAGAGATCAAAAGGCAGATCCGCGACGACGGACCGGTAAAAGTGTCGCGCTCCACCAAAACACTTGCACTATTGATCAACAAATTTACAGACACTTTTCGCGGAGAAAACGGCAGAGAGCCAACGATCGATGAGATCGCAGAACACTTTAAGATCGATCCGTACGAGGTTGTTTTTACGATGGACAGCACGCACATGCCCGTCTCTTTATATGAAAAGTTTGACGACGACAGCGGCGCCTACCTCATAGACAACATCAAAACGGTGGACAAAACCGAAGACCTCATCGACCGCATCATGCTAAAGGACCTCATCCAAAATCTCGACGAGCGGGATAAAAAGATCATCCTTTTAAGGTATTACCGTGACAAAACGCAAAGCGAAGTGGCGGAGATATTGGGCGTTTCGCAAGTGCAAGTCTCCCGGCTGGAAAGCAAGATCCTCTCCTTTTTAAAAACGAAGTTGACCACATAAAAAAAGCCGCGCAAGTTACCCTGCGCGGCAGTTTTTTGTTTTTTACTTCTTTTTGCTGTCGGTCACGCCCTCTTTCAGCGCCGCCAAAGTTGCGGTGAGGTTTTGAAGTTCGGACGGAATGATGATCTTGGTGGACTCACCCTTAGAAAGCTCGATCAATGCGCGGAACCCTTCCAGCGTGATATACGCGCTGTTCGGATTGGCTTTGTTGATGAGGTCAACGGCGGTGGCTTTACCTTCCGCCTCGGCGATCAACGCCGCCTTCTCGGCTTCTGCGGCGAGGATCTTGGATTCCTTATCCGCTTCTGCGCGAAGGATCTTGGCTTGCTTTTCACCTTCCGCTACGAGGATGTTGCTCTTCTTCTCACCTTCGGCGCGAAGGATGGCCTCTCTGCGTTCACGCTCGGCGCGCATCTGCTTTTCCATGGCTTCCTGGATGTCCTTCGGGGGGAGGATGTTTTTAAGCTCCACGCGGTTGATCTTGATGCCCCACGGGTCGGTGGCTTCATCAAGGATGATGCGCATCTTGGAATTGACCGTATCGCGGGAAGTCAAAGTCTCATCGAGCTCAAGCTCACCCACGATGTTACGAAGGGTCGTGGCGGTAAGGTTCTCAATTGCGGAGAGCGGCTTATCCACGCCGTAAGTATAAAGTTTTGCGTCGGTGATCTGGAAGTAAACGACGGTGTCGATCTGCATCGTGACGTTATCCTTGGTGATCACGGGTTGCGGCTTAAAATCGGCCACTATCTCTTTAAGAGAGATAGGACGCGAAGTTTTATCAAAGATCGGGAGCACATAATGCACGCCGGTCTCAAGCGTTTTGCGGTATTTACCCAAGCGCTCGACGGTGACCGCCGTCGCCTGTCTGACCACGCGAATACCGGTGACCAAAACGGCAAGGATGACGATGCCTAGTACCATTAATACGATTTCTGCTGCATTCATAGTTTAAACCTCCTATTTGTTGTCTGCTTCTTCAACTGCTTTTACGATGAGTTTGTTGCCGTTGATGGCTACGACCTCCACGATCTTGCCTTCTTCAATGGTTTTCAACTCGTCTTCGGGGACGACGCTCCAAACCACGTCGGCAATCTTTACCGCGCCCATCTGACCAAACTTGGCGGTAGCGATCATAAACACCTTTTTACCGATCAAGGAATCAACGTTTGTTTTCTCGTTCATATGCCTGAGCATGATCTTGCGGCAGATCGGGCGCAATCCGACGATAAACACCGAGGAAAGTACGATAAATACGATCAATTGCACCAGCCAATGAATCTGCGGGAAGGCGCTTAAGATCAAAGCGACAATACCGCTGGCGGCAAACCAAATGGACGTCATATCCATCGTGCAAAGCTCAACCACCGTCGCAACCACGACAACGCCGAGCCATACCCATAAGGAAACTTGTGGCATAACTGCACCTCCTATACATTGCATATACTATATGACATATACCAAAAAAAGTCAACTTTGGGGGCACCGGCTTAATCGTAATTTAGTAATACCATAAAAAAGCGCTCCCGAAGGGAGCGTTTATTCTTCACAATCGAATATCGCTTTGCTTTCTATTTTGTCGCCGTACGTCCTCTTCCATTCCTTGTGCATTTCCGAAGCGTCGTAGGCAAGCAAACCTTCTTGCGTCATGGTCATCTCGATCATGATACTGTAGCGGTTTTCCCTGTCGCTATTTGACGGATGCACCTTTACGTCCGTCACGCCCTCGATGAGCAGAGCTTTGTCAAACAAGCGGCAAATCTCCGGCAGCAGCCTTTCCGTATCCTTTTTATCCTTAAATTTTGCAATAATGTAGTGTTTCATTTTACCCCTTTTACATTTATCAGCAAGCGTTGTTCCATTCCAAATCGATCAAATAAGGTATGTATTAGCTTTACTTTTTTAAAATTCCATACACATTCTTTATTCTGCTTATTTGTTTTGGTGAAAAAATATAGTATAGAAGCCAATTTTGAAGGTTTTCCAAAGCGCTTTTCCAAAGTCTTTTGCACTTTTTCAAAGGAGCGAAAGAGCGCCTCTTCGTTAGAGTAATCTATATCTGCGCTATTTAATTCCAACATCTCCAGTTTGCCGGCCAATTAAAGTGAAACCCAATATCTCCGTGAAGTTGTTTATCAAATAATGTAACTGACCTTGCGTAATAGTAGTGGTCTGTTACCTTTTCATATTTATATCCTTTCAATAGTTCTGGCAGATCCTTTTCCATCAAAGACCAAGGTAGAAATAATGACGGTTCGTCAACCGTCAGTCCTAAAACAAATTCATCCGTGCTAAACTTTAATTTTTTCATAGTGTAATCATATCTTTTTTTACGTCAGCTGTAAATCGTTGCTTGCAAATTCGATTGGGATAAAAAAAAGACCAATCCGATGTTGATTGATCTTTTTTTTTGGTGGAGAGAGATGGATTCGAACCATCGAAGTCGGTGACAACAGATTTACAGTCTGCTCCCTTTGGCCACTCGGGAATCTCTCCTTGTGGAGCTGGTGATCGGAATCGAACCAACAACCTGCTGATTACAAATCAGCTGCTCTGCC
>DFFS01000019.1 GCA_002371075.1 Christensenella sp. UBA3770 | reverse complement strand
TGGTGGTGCAGGAAGCGTTGGAAACCACCTTCATATCCTTGTTGTACTTGTCAAGGTTGACGCCGCAAACAAACATCGGAGCGTCGCTGGACGGAGCGGTGATGACCACTTTCTTAGCGCCGCCGACAAAGTGAGCGGAAGCCTTCTCGGTGGTGGTGTTGATGCCGGTCGCCTCTGCGATGTACTCGGCGCCGCAGCTCTTCCAATCGATATCGGAAGCCGCCATCTGAGCGAAGACCTTGATCTTGTTGCCATTCACGATCAGCATATTGTTCTCTTTGTCAACGGAGATCTCACCGTCGAACTTGCCGTGAATGCTGTCATAGCGGAGCATATAGACCATGTAATCGAGATCGATGAACGGATCATTGATACCGACCACCTGGATGTCCTTCCTGCCGCAAGCGGCACGGAAAACCAGACGACCTATTCTTCCGAAACCATTAATACCTACCTTAATCATAAAACTACCTCCATTTAAGTTTGTTGATTAAAAATTTTACAAATTATGCTTTGCCGGCGCAGCCCAAAACGTCTCTGAGCTTGTGGCGGACGATCTCCTTGATGTTGGCGCGTGCGGGCTTCAAATACTCGCGCGGGTCAAACTTGTCGGGATGCTCGTCAAAGAACTGACGGATGGTGCCGGTCATTGCAAGACGGAGATCGGAATCGATGTTGATCTTGCAAACGGAAAGCGCAGCCGCGTGACGGAGCTGCTCTTCGGGCACGCCGATCGCGTTGGGCATCTTGCCGCCGTGCGCGTTGACCATCTGAACGTACTCTTGCGGAACGCTGCTGGAACCGTGCAACACGATGGGGAAGCCGGGAAGTCTCCTGGAGACCTCTTCGAGAATGTCAAAACGGAGAGGAGGCGGAACCAAAACGCCCTTCTCGTTTACCGTGCACTGCTCCGGCTTAAACTTGTAAGCGCCGTGAGAGGTGCCGATTGCGATGGCAAGGCTGTCAACGCCGGTCTTTTCAACGAACTCTTCGACCTCTTCGGGACGGGTGTAGGAGCCGACCGCGTGGCTGACTTCGTCCTCGATGCCGGCAAGAGTGCCAAGCTCGCCCTCGACCACAACGCCGTGAGCGTGAGCGTATTCCACAACCTTTTTGGTGACCGCAATGTTGTCCTCAAAAGAATGTGCGGAGCCGTCGATCATAACGGAAGTAAAGCCGCCGTCGATGCAGGACTTGCAGGTCTCAAAATCGGGACCGTGATCCAAGTGGAGCACGATGGGGATCTCGGGACACTCGATGACCGCAGCCTCGACGAGCTTTACGAGATAAGTATGATTTGCGTATGCACGCGCGCCCTTGCTGACTTGCAAAATAACGGGAGCCTTCTCCTCCTTGCAAGCTTCGGTGATGCCTTGAACGATCTCCATGTTGTTGACGTTAAAGGCGCCGATGGCGTAGCCGCCGTCATATGCTTTTTTAAACATCTCTTTCGAAGTAACTAAAGACATAATGTCCTCCTAAAAAATTCACTTCGTGTATTATATCACGATAAAAATATACTTGGCAAACATTTAACCGCACTTTCGGACAAGATTTCGGCGTTTTCCATTACTTATGTAATGATTTTACTCTCAAAAGCAAAAAAGCCCCCGTTTTCGGCTTTCAAAAAAAGGCGGCAAAACCGCCGCCCTTTTTCATTTTGCATCAAACCAAATGCTCGGGATTTAACCCCTCCAATTCCGGCACGACAAAGCGCCCGTCCTTGCGGATCAGCACGTCGTCAAACCAGATCTCCCCACCGCCGCATTCCGGCGTTTGGCACAAAACAAGGTCCCAGTGCACGGCGCTGACGTTGCCGTTGTAGGCGTCGTCGTAGCAGCAGCCCGGCGTAAAGTGGATGGAGCCGGAGATCTTTTCGTCAAACAGGATGTCGCCAATGGCCTTTTTTACGTAAGGGTTAAGCCCAAAGGAGAACTCGCCCACGTAGCGCGCGCCCTCGTCGGTGTCAAAGATCTTGTTTGCCTCGTCGGTGTGATTTGCCGTGGCTTCCACGATCTTGCCATCCTTAAACACCAGCCGCACGTCCTCAAATTTGATGCCGTCCTCAATGGACGGAACGTTGTAATGGATCACGCCGTTCACGCTGTTTTTGACGGGAGCGGTGTAAACCTCACCGTCCGGAATGTTGCGTTCGCCTTTGCACTTGACCGCGCCGACGCCCTTGATGGAAAAGGTCAGATCGGTGTCCTTTGCCACGATGCGCACCTTGTCCGTCTTGTTCATCAAGTCCACGAGCGGGGTCATCGCCTCGCCCATCTTTTTGTAGTCAAGGCAGCAGACGTTAAAATAAAAGTCCTCGTACGCCTCGGTGCTCATGCCCGCAAGCTCGCTCATGCCCTCGGTGGGATAACGCAGGATCACCCACTTGGTCTTTTTTACGCGAAGATCGTGGTGAACGGGATGGGCGTAAAACTTGGAATACGCCTGCATCGCCTCGGCGGGAGCGTCGGAAAGCTCGTAGCTGTTTTCCCCACCGCGAATGCCGATATACGCCTGCATATCGCGCATCTTCATCTCGTCGTATTTTGCCATACGCTTAAACAACTCTTCGCCGCCGCCCATCATGATCTCGCGCTTGATCTTGTTGTCGCCAAGCGAAACAAACGGATAGCCGCCCGCCGCAAACACTTCCTTTACGAGCAAATTTACAAATTGATAAGGGACGCCGGACGCCTCGATCAAAACGTTTTCGCCCGGTTGCACTTCGCAGGAATACGTAACCAAATTTTTTGCCAGGATCTTTTGCCTTTCGTCCGAGATCATAAAACCCCTCCGTTAGTGTAGTTTTAACGCGCACGGATATTTTATGCGCAGTATTATTATAGCGATACAGGCGCGCCGTTGGCAAGCAAAACCCGCTTTCAAACACAAAACAAAAAGTACAATACACAATGCAAATGACTTTGGGTGAAGTTTCGGAAGTGCCGAAGTGACGTTGCCTTGGACAGTGAAGTTGTGCGCTGAAGCGCACAGTGAAGTTGACTTCGTCAGTGAAGTTGCTCACTTCGTTCGCAGTGAAGTTTCTCGCTGCGCGAGAAGTTGAGGATGAATTGAAAATGCAAGAACAAACGACTTTCCGCCATTCTTAAAGAACTCGCCGCATCTTTCCCCCTCTCATGGCTTTCGACCCGCGGAGCCGAACTCCTCGCTACATTTTGCTTCGCAGTTATTGTCACGATACTCTTTTCTAAATCACTTTCATTTCTCGCGAAGCGGCATCCTTTTAAAAAGCGTTTAGGGGTTTGGGGGAATCGCAACCCCCACCTTCTTTGGGGTACTTTTCTTCAAAAGAAAAGTGCCAACACGCGAAGCGGCTATTCTCGCGAGGCCTTCTCGCATTGAATGCTGACTTAGATTTAAACGCAAAACGTTGCGCCCGAGACAAAGAAAAAAGACGGCTTACCTTTTTGCCGTCTTGTTCTTTGACCAAAAAACCTGAGTCCTTAGCGGAACAGGTGCACAAGCGCGTCGATGACCGCCTTTTTCATATCGTCGTAATTGATATAGTCGTGCTGATCGTAGATCGCCTCGTGCGCGTAGGATTGGATCAGGTTCATCGCGATATGGATCTTTTCCTGCATAAGGTCGGATGCAAAGCCCAGCTCCGCAAACCGCTCGGTGGCAGAGAGGGTGATGTGCTTTTCCAAACGCAAAAACTCCTCGTTGATGTCCGCGTCCACCACGGCAAGCGCGTGCAAGATGTTGTGCAGGTTGGCGTTCTTTTTGTGGATGGACTCGGTCAAGGAAATGATGCTCTCCAGCATCTCCGGCAAAGTCACGCCTTTGGAAAGCGCGCTTACGTAGTCCATGACCGGAGACGCCGTCTCGCGAATGTAGATCTTTAAAACGTAAAAGAGAATGTCGCGCTTGTCGGAAAAATACCCGTACACAATGCCGGTGGATACCCCCGCCCTCTTGGCGATGTCGGACGTGCCGGTGCCGTAATAGCCTTTTTCGGAAAAAAGTTCGTACGCCGCCTTGATGATGCGGTCCTTCTTTTCGATGGATCTTTGTTGTTTGGGTTCCCTGATCGCTTTTTCCATATTTTTATTTTAGCATTCTTTCAAAGAAAACACAATCTTTTTAAAACAAGCCGCCCCGCCGGGCAACAAAAAGACGGCAGAGATTTGCCGTCTTTTGCAAAGATCAAAGGATCTCGCCGTTGTGGATGTTGGTGGTGACCTTCGGCTCGCGAATGTCGTAGCTGACATTCCAATCCTTGCAGATGCGCACCATTTGATTAAACTGCTTTTCGTAAGCGCTCAAGACGATGTTGTCATAGGCGTCAACGTCAGACTGCGTCTTGACGGTGTATTTGTTGTAGCTGATCTCAATCTCGGGCTGAATGATGTACTCGTCGTTTTTGTAATCCACCCCCACGTACAACTCCGCCTTGCCGTACCTGCCGGCAAAGGCAAACTCATCGTAATAGCGCCCGCGTTGGATCGCATCGATAAAGTCGTAATTTTTGCCCGAAGACTTGCTCGGTTGGGGCTTGGGTTGGGGCTTGGGCTGCGACTTGGGCTTGGATCCGTATCCGCTGCTGCCCGTTGAGCCCGCGGCTTTCATGGCTGCCTCGTACGCCGCATACTGACGCTTGCGATGGATCTTTACGCCGTTGTAAATAAGCAAGAAGGCGGAGATCACACCTATAACGATCGCGCCGCCAATCGCCCCCGAGGTCTTATACTTGGCTGCCGAGACCACAAGGGAGAGCATCCCGATGAAACTGGTGCAACCGAAAAACAATCCGACGACGTTCTTGCCGATCTTGACACTGCTTTTTTGTTTTGCCATACATAGCTCCTTTAGGGCATCCACCCAAAACATCTGATACAAAAATTATATATGACATTCCCTGCCAAGTCAATGTTTTTCTCCCGATCACGGCAAAGTGCCGGTTGGTTTTTCCCAAAGTTGAGTGGTTTAAGAAAGATTCGGGTAATTGACATATAAAAACGTTTGTGAGAAAATAGAATCGGTTTCAGTCGTGTTAAGTTTTTTCGGAACAAGGAGTTGCAAAACATGAAATGCACCTATGATTATGAACGGGAATTGTTTCAACAGGTCACGCCGGCTATGCGTTATGACGGCGGCGATTTGAAGGAATGGAAAAAAGCGGCGCGTATAAAGCTCCGTGAACTGCTTGGCATGGACAGGATGTCGGGGGCGGACCCCGATCTTCGTATCGAATGGGAGAAGCCGCACGACGATTGTACGGAGATACGCTTCACCTTTCAATCGGAACCGGGATATTACGTTCCGGCACATTTGTTGCTGCCGAAAGGCGTAAAAAAGCCCCCGCTGATGATCTGCCTCCAAGGACATTCTCCCGGCATGTATATTTCCCTCGGCATCGTGAAGCAGGAAAAGGACGAGCGATCCATCAAAAACGGCGACAGGGACTTTTGCGTTCGCGCGGTCAAGGAAGGCTATGCCGCGATCTGTATGGAGCAACGCTCTTTCGGGGAGCTGAAAAACCCCAATAAGGAACTCGACGCCTGTCTGGAACCCGCAATGACCGCTCTTTTAATGGGGCGCACGACGCTTGGCGAACGCGTTTGGGACGTTTGCAGAATGATCGACGTGGTGGAAACACATTTTGCAGATAAAGTCGACGTCAATGCCATTTGCTTGACGGGCAATTCCGGCGGCGGTACCGCAACGGCTTACGCTGCCGCGCTTGAGGATCGGATCAAATTGGCAATGCCGTCCTCAGCCGTTTGCACCTTCCGTGATTCCATTGGCGCAATGCATCATTGCTCCTGCAACTACGTGCCGCGCATCGGCTTATACTTTGACATGGGCGACCTGATTGCAATGGCGTGCCCCAAATACTATGTGCAAGTAAACGGTGTGCAGGACGGGATCTTTCCCCTCAGCGGTGCAAAAGAGTGCTTTGAACAAGGAAAAGCGGCATACGAACGCATGGGCTGCGCCGATAAAATAACGCACGTCATCGGAGAGGAAGGTCATCGTTTTTACGCAGATGAAGCCTGGAAAATCGTGCATAAGTATATGGGGAAATAGAACGATAAAACAGCAAAACAAAGCGGTATTTTAATACACGGCAGAGCCGTGATGATATGCAAGGGCAAAAGCCCTTGATGATATACACACCTACAGGTGTGATGATATGCCAAACCTCGCTATGCTTCGGTTTGGATAAAAAAATGCTCGGCAAAAAGCCAAGCATTTTTTGGCGGAGAGTTAGGGCGCGACGCGTTAAGCCGACAGCACAGTGCGCTGTCGGTAGCCAAAGCGGGAAGCAATTTACAATTGCGACCTGGAGGGGCGAAGCGAAGCAAGCCGTGAACCCTTGGGTGAGAATTCCTAACGCCCGCCAAAGAAAAAACGAACCAAAAGGTTCGTCTTTTTCGTTTTTGGCGGAGAGTTAGGGATTCGCTCTTGCAATGCTCAAGACATTCCGTTTTGTTTTGTGTGTGTCTTTCGCATTGCGGCGGTCAACCGCTAAAAACGTGCCAAGCCAAGGCACGTTTTCTTAACGCTCTCGTTCGAATCCCTAACGTAAAGTTTTAAAAAAATAATACGTTCCCTGATTGCATCAGGGTTCGTATTATTCACCAGTGGCGGAGAGTTAGGGATTCGAACC
>DFFS01000034.1 GCA_002371075.1 Christensenella sp. UBA3770 | reverse complement strand
ATTGATATAATCAATATATGTTACTTGCGATGGATGTTGGAAATACAAATATCAAACTTGCACTTTTTGACGGCAAAGAGATGCGCTCCAGTTGGAGGATCTCCGCGACGATAGCGCGTACTGCGGATGAATTCGGCATTGCTTTCCGTGACATTTTCACCGCACACGGTTACACCTTTTCGGACGTGGACGGCATCATCATCAGTTCCGTCGTTCCCACGTTAAACTACACGATCGAACACGCATGCACCTATTACATGAACCTCAAGCCAATTATGGTGGATTCCTCCGTCAAGACGGGCTTGCAGATCGGTTACGCTGTGCCGAAGACCCTCGGCGCGGACAGGATCGCCTCCTCCACGGCGGCGTTCCGTCTTTACGGCGCGCCCGCAGTGGTTGTGGATATGGGCACGGCAACGACCTTTAACGCGATCTCGCGTGACGGCGTGCTGCTTGGCGGCGCGATCGCTCCCGGCATCAAAACCAGCCTTGACGCATTGGTTTCGCACGCATCGCAGCTTCCATTGGTGGAGCTTTCTCTTCCCTCTTCCCCCATTGGCACAAACACCATCACAAACATGCAATCGGGCATCATTTACGGCTATCGCGGCTTGGTGGAAAACGTTGTGAAAGAGATCAAAAAGGAGATCGGCGGTGACGCCAAGGTGATTGCCACCGGCGGTTTGACCAGCGTGATCCTTTCCGAGACAAACGACTTTATTGATTTTTACGATCGCGCCCTAACGTTAAAGGGACTGCAGATCATTTACGAATTGAACAAATAGGAGGAAACTATGAAAAAAGTGGGTATCGCCCTGCTTGGGCTTGGCGTTGTCGGAAGCGGCACCTATCGCATCTTAAAGAGCAAAGCGGAAAACATCAAACGCGACTACGGCGTGGAGCTTGAAGTCAGGCAAGTTCTTGAAAAGGATCTTTCCAAGGCGGAAGCTTTGGGCATTGATCTCAGCATCGTTTCCTGCGATATCGCAAACGTATTAAACGACAAGGAGATAAGCGTTGTGGCAGAGTTCTTTGGCGGTATTGAACCGGCAAAGACCTTTTTGATCGCTTGCTTAAAGGCGGGCAAGAGCGTGGTGACCTCCAACAAAGAGTTGTTCTCCAAGCATTGGCCGGAATTGGAAGCGGCGGCGAAAGAGACCGGCGCGGGAATTTACTTCGAGGCTTCTTGCGGCGGTGGCGTGCCCATCATTCGCGCCCTGCACGAAAGCTGCCAAGGCAACGATATCCTTGAGATCAAGGGCATCGTAAACGGCACGACCAACTACATCCTTTCCAACATGAGTGAGAAAGGTAGCGATTACGCGGATACGTTGAAAGAGGCGCAGCGCCTTGGCTACGCCGAAGCAAACCCCTCCGCAGACGTGGACGGCTTTGACAGCACGTACAAGCTTTCCATCTTGTCTTCCCTGTCCTTCCGCAAGCGCGTCCCCTATACCGCCATTTATCGTGAGGGCATCAGCGGCGTGACAAAAGAGGACATCAAATACGGCAAGGAATTCGGTTTGACGGTCAAGTTGCTTGCGATCAGCAAAAACGTCGGCGGCAAGATCGAAGCGCACGTTTATCCCGCGTTTATCCCCGACGATCACCCTCTTGCAAAAGTTTCCGGTGCGTTTAACGGCATTTACGTCGTGGGCGACAACGTCGGCGAGCTGATGTTTTACGGCAAAGGCGCGGGCGACCTGCCCACCGGCAGCGCGATCGTTTCGGATATCGTTTACGCCGCCACGCACGACATTCACAAGCGTTATCCCTTTATCCTTGAAGAGGAAGCAAGCGACTTTAACAACGACTTTGAAAGCGAGTATTTTATCAGGTTGATCGCAAAGGATCAAACGGGCGTTCTTTCGGAGATAACGGGGATCCTCGGCAAAGCGGGCATCAGCATCGATTCGATGGTGCAAAAAGCCGGTTCTCACGGCAAAGCGACCATCGTGTTGATCACGCAAAAGACCACCGAGCTCACCTTCAAAGCCGCGCTTGATGCGTTAAAGCAAGCCGCCTGTATCGACGAAGTTGCAAACGTGATCCGCGTGGAAAAATAATCCCTTAGGCAAACAAAAAAGTCCGCCGCACGAAACCCATGCGACGGACTTTTTATTTGCTTATCACATATCGTCGTCCTTTTTCTTAAGGTCGTCTTCGCTGTCCGAAAGCGAGAATCCGCCGCTCCTTGAGATGATCAGCTCATCATCGTCGGAAGCACTCCCCGACGGCTTGGAGGGAGCCACGATGGCGCCGTCCGAAACATTGGAATCGGAAAGCAAGCTGCTGCCGTCATCGACAGAAACGTCGGCTTGATCATCATTAAACAGATCCTCTGTAAAGGAACGCGTGGGCGCATAAGCAGCACTCTTGTCGCCTTTCGGTTTGAAAGCGGTGGGCATAAAGCCCTTGGGCTTATTCTTGTCGTCTTCCTTATCCTTTTTGCCCTTCTTGTCCTTTTTATCTTTCTTTTTCTTGTCACTTGAAGATTCTTCCGCTTTGGGCGCCTCTTCTTTGGTTGCGGAAGCCACCTCAGCCGCCGGGACGAAAAGGTCAGCGTCGGCGATCGGCTGCTCCGAGACGAAACTGTCGGTGAACAAATCATCCGTCGACTCGGCAACGTCTTTCGTCTTAGGCGTTACGGGAGCCTCTTCCTCAACGGGTGCAACGTCCGTAAACATATCGTCCGCATTGACGACGGAATCGTCTTCCTCCGGCAAAGATACGGATACAGGCGCAGGCGTTGGCTCCGCCGTTACGGCGGTATCGCTAAACAGGCTATCTTCTTCCGAGGTGGGCAGATCGGCTGCTTGCGACGCTTCGTTTTGCGGCGCAACAACAGGCTTTTCAGGCTTTGTCGATGCCTTTTTCTCCGTCTTCTTTTGTTTCTTTGCCTTTTGCATTACGCCCTTCTTCTTTCTGACTTTTTTGATCAAATACACGATCAAGCGCACAAGGAAATACATTCCGACGAGGAAGACGACGACCACGGCGCCCCAAATCACGTAGAACCACTCCTGCACTTCGGCAATGGCAACGTAATACGCGCCGTCATCGGTATAAACCACCGTCAAACCGGACTGTGCAAAGGAGAGCGCCTTACTTGAACCGTCCTCACGCAGTGTGACGACCACAAGCCCATCCCCCGCAAGTTCCTTGTCGACGGGGAGGCTGATCTCCAACTCGTGCGAGGGTTGCTGCCCGTTGGCGGTCTCGATCTTATAGAAGCGCATCGTCTTGTAAAGCATGATGCCGGAAAGCATAAACTTGCGTCCGCTGTAGATCTCGTCCGTCTTTTCAAGCGGCGTGACCGTAAGCACGTTTTGCAAGTACACGATGTTGATCTTGCCCGCTTGGAACGTTAAGGTATAGTTGGCGTCCGGCTCGCCGACGAGCGCGGGCGTAACAAGGTTTTCACCATCGTGATAGTCCGTTTTGGGGACAGAGATGGTCACTCTCTTTTCAAGATCTTCTCTGAGCGTGGAGGAAAGCCTGCTTCCGTTTGCGTTGAGATACTTAAGAACGGGCTTGACCTCGCGGCCGGTGTTCTCATAAGAGGCGTCCTCCACCGTGACGGTCACGGGACGAGGCACGATCGTAAACTTGGTGTCGCCGGAAAGGGACCGCCAAGTGTTGTTGATCTTTTGGCGGACGGTGAATGTAAAGAAATCCGTAACGTCGATGCCGTCGTCATACACACGGAAGGAACGCGCCGTGTTGTCGGCATACACGCGATACTCGCCCACGATCTCACCCTGCGCGCGCCCGACCGAGCTTGCACCGGTAAGCGTCAAACCTCCGAGCTTGTTTTTCTCCGATTCATCGATCGTAAATTCAATGATGGGCTCCTTATCGCCGTAATACTTTTGCAAAACGGCATCCTCTTTGATCTTAACCACGATATCAACGGTGGTGATCGTATAATACTTTGGCGTTTCGTCAAACAAAATGACGTAGTTTGCCGAGACGTCCTTGCCCATCGCGTTTACGACGGTTTTCATCGAGCCCTGCTTAATGCGGAATTTAAGCGGATCGTCCTCTTCCGGTGAAGAAGCATAGGTAAGCTTGCCGCTCAGGCGATCCCCTCCGATCGGCGGGTTGTCAAGGAAAAGCTCCGTCCTGTCAACGCCGTACTCTCCGTTTGTGTTCTTAATAGTCATATCCAAAACGTAGGCGTTGTTTAAATAGGAGAAGCCGGTAAGATAGGTGGCGGCTTGATCCTTGGGAGAGATCTTTAACACCCTCTTGTTGATGGTGAAATACTCCAAAACAGTGGTGATCGTATAATTGGCGCTGACGTCCTCGCCGTTTTTGCCGACGATCTTAAGGTTATTCAAACGGATCAAATAGCGGCTTGCGCTCTCGCCATCGTCACGTTTTGCACTGTAAGAAAGGTTGTCCCCGTAGATCAGGCGTCCGCTCGTGATGGAAACGCTGAATTCGGCGGGATCCAAGTCCCCGTAAGTCTTGCTCTGCCCCGCGTCGACCGAAACCGTGATCGAACGGGCAATGATGCGGTAATAGCAGTCCTTTTCAAGCGCCAAAGTAAAGAGCTCGGAAATGGGATGACCGGAATAGATGGCGCCGCTTGCCTCATCGTTTAGACGCAAGGTATTAAGTACGATCGGGTAACTGCCCACGGCGGTGCCGCCGTTCACCCCTTTCTCATAAGAGAGGGCGCCGACGACGAGCTGATCCTTGTTTAGCGAATGGAAGATCTCATCCAAAAGATCCTCGTCGTAGGAAAGCCTGTAATCGATAACGCTTTCGATGGAATACGGATTGTACTCGCGCGTGACGAGGACGATGGTGCCATCGTGCGCTTCCACGCCGTCCGACAAAAGCACTTGGATCACGGCTTTTTCGATGTGTGCCGAATAGGTCTCGTACTCCAATTCGTAATAATCGGCGTATTCCTCCGGCAGAGAGTACTTACCGTCTTTCGCCAAATTTACGGTGATGGCATCGTCACTTGGGAACGCGGACGCAAAGGTGCCGACGAGCGTCCCCGTAAGCGCGGACGCCTTGATGCCGTCCACGTTGTCGCCGCAACCGGGCTTTACGGAAAGCGTCTTGCCGCTTTCGTTAAAGGTGGCTTGCAACTTGCCGTCAAACGACTTGTCGTTTGCATATACGCCTCCGACTTTAAGAATGGCTTTCGAAACGGTAAACTCAAGCCGCGGGGTGGCAACCATGTCTTCGGAAGTGCTGCTTTCCGTGATCGAATAGAATTTGTCTTTGTAGATCGTTTTGCCGTCGTATTTGTAGTCCAAAAGGTCTTTGAGGAAAACAACTTCCACGGCGTAACTACCGGGAGCGGAAGGCGCGCCGTCAATCAGCGTGTAACCGGTGCCGGAATCCTGATAATAACGAAGACGATAGTGCGTGTCTTTCGTAAGGGTAACGGCGCAATCCGTCCAAGAATCCGAAACCGCAAAGCCAACTTGATACTCCTTGAACTTGGCGTCGTAATAAAGAGACGCGGGCGCGGTGAAGGAAACCGTTAACAGTCTGGGCTCAAAGATCTCAAAAGCGTAGACCAACGTGTCGTTGTTTGCGATGTAGTAATCGTTGCCGTTTGTATACGCGCCGGGATAATCATCCAAGCGATAAGCAACGTTGTCTTTTAAGAACTTGATCTTAACGCGGTAGTGCCCGCTCGTTTTGAAAGAGGTTGTGTTCTCGGCGTCATCCTCGTCAAGATACGTGATCTTGTAATCCTT
>DFFS01000065.1 GCA_002371075.1 Christensenella sp. UBA3770 | reverse complement strand
TCAAGATCGTCAACGAGGAGCTGATCGCTCTTCTTGGCGGCGAGCACACCAAACTTGCCGTTTCCGACCGTCCGCCCACGATCATTTTGATGTGCGGCTTGCAGGGTAGTGGTAAAACCACGATGTGCGGCAAGCTCGGTATGATGCTTAAAAAGGGCGGCAAAAAGCCCGCCTTGGTCGCTTGCGACATCTATCGTCCCGCTGCCATCTTGCAGTTACAACGCGTGGGTGAAAAGGCGGGCGTTCCCGTCATCGAACAGGGGCAGATCGCTCCGTTAAAGATCGTCAAGCACGCGCTGGAAGTTGCGGCAAAGAACGCCTACGACACCCTGATCGTGGATACCGCGGGCAGGCTCCACATCGATGAAGCGTTGATGAAAGAATTGGAGGAATTAAAAGCCTTCCTCAAACCCGCCGAGATCCTTCTCGTGGTGGATTCGATGACCGGTCAGGACGCTGTCAACGTGGCGGAAAAGTTCAACGAACTTTTGGATATCACGGGCGTGATCCTTACCAAGCTCGACGGTGACACGCGCGGCGGCGCGGCGCTTTCCATCAAGGCGGTCACGGGCAAGAGCGTGCGCTACTGCGGCACGGGTGAAAAGATGGGCGACATCGAGCCCTTCCATCCCGAGCGCATGGCGTCCAGGATCCTTGGCATGGGGGACGTTTTGACCCTGATCGAAAAGGCGCAGGAAGCCTACACCGAGGAGGAAGCGCGTGCGCTTGAAAAGAAGATGCGCGCGGCGTCCTTTACCCTAAGCGACTATTTGGAGCAGCTTGACAAGATGAAAAAGATGGGCTCCTTGACGTCCATGCTCAAGATGATCCCGGGGCTTTCCGCCAAAATCGGCAATCAGGATCTTTCGGTGGATGAGGATAAGCTTGCTCGCACCAAGGCGATCATTCAATCGATGACGCCGGAAGAGCGCGACAACCCCGACATCATCAAGGCAAGCCGCAAAAAGCGCATCGCGGCGGGCTGCGGGTTGGAACTTCAGGACGTAAACGCGCTTTTGAAGCAGTTTGAAGCTTCGCGCGAGATGATGCGTCGCATGAAAAACGGAAAGAGAGGGGGCTTCCCCTTTTAATACAGCAAATACTTACGGAGGTATAAACAAATGGTAAAACTCAGACTCACAAGAATCGGCGCTAAGGGCAATCCTTGCTATCGCATCGTTGCGATCGACAGCAGAAAGGCAAGAGACGGCATGTACATCGAGCAGGTCGGCTATTATGATCCCATGACCAACCCCGAGATCGTCAAAGTGGACGTTGAAAAGGCGCAAAAGTGGCTTTCCAACGGCGCACAGCCCACGGACACCGTCAGAGTTCTCCTCAAGAAAGCCGGCGTTTACGGCGAGAAGGGTGAATGATCATGGAAGAGTTGATTGGCTACATTGTCGAGTCCCTTACGGGCAACTCCGACTTTGAAATTGCGATCAGCGAGAAGGATCGTTTGATCACGATCACGCTCTCTCCGGACGACATCGGCAGGGTCATCGGTCGCGGTGGTAAAACCGCCAAGGCGATCCGCTTGATCGTCAAAGCCGCCGCGGCAAAGCGCAACAAGCGTTACGACGTGGAGATCAGGGAAAGAGATGAGGCTTCCGATCGCGAGGATAACTAAACCGCACGGGATCAAAGGGGAAGTTCGGGTATCCGTCCTTTTGGATAGTCCCGAACTTTTTTGCCGTGTAAAATCCGCTTATCTTGAGGACGTGCGCGTCAAGATCTCGTCGAGAAAGACGGACGGCGGCGCCATCTCATCCATTCAAAACGTCATGAACCGCGACGATGCGGAACTGCTCCGCGGCAAGACGCTTTACGTGGACCGCAAAGAGGCGGATTTGCTCAAAAACGGCGAGTATTTCGTGGACGACCTCGTTGGCTTGACGCTATTTGCGGGGGAGCGCGAGATCGGCAAGATCACCGAGATCTACAAAGGGAATCGCACGGCGGACGTCATTGAGATCGGCGGGGAAAAGGGGGTCATGATCCCCTATCTGAAAAGGCTTTCGGCGGTGGTTTTGCCCGATGAGGGCAAAATGATTGTGGACGAAAAGGCGTTTGAGGAGGTGGCTGTCTATGCGGATTAAGGTTTTGACGCTTTTTCCGGAGGCGTACGACGGCTTGAACGTCGGCATTTTGGACAAGGCGATTAAGGCGGGTAAGTTCAGCTTGGAGCTGTTTCAGATCCGCGATTTTTCCGTTGACAAACACAAAAAAGTGGACGACGCACCTTTTGGCGGCGGCGCAGGGATGCTCATGACCCCGCAGCCCCTTTACGACGCCATCCAAGCGGCGGATCCCACGCACGCCTCAAAAAGGATCTATCTTTCCCCAAAAGGCAAAACCCTCACGCAACAAAAGGTCGTTTCGCTCTCTAAAGAGAGCGATTTGCTGTTTTTGTGCGGCAGTTACGAGGGCATAGACCAGCGCATCATCGACCTTTGCATCGATGAAGAGCTGTCTATCGGCGACTATGTTTTAACCAGCGGAGACCTGCCTTGTATGGTTACGATCAACGCGATCGCGCGTTATCTTGACGGCGTTTTGGGCAGCGAGGAAAGCACCGCCGAAGAGAGTTTTGCTTCGGGGCTTTTGGAGTATCCGCAATACACCCGTCCGCAGGAATTTATGGGGCTCAAAGTCCCCGAAGTCTTGGTGGGCGGCAATCACGGCGAAGTTGCAAAGTGGCGGCTGGAAAAGCAGCTTGAGATCACAAAAGAGCTTCGGCCCGACCTCTTGTCGGAGGATAAATAGGCATGTTGATACAGTGGTTTCCGGGTCACATGGCGAAGGCAAAGCGCCAAATGGAGGAGAGTATCAAGCGGGTGGACAGTCTGATCTACGTTTTGGACGCCCGCGCGCCTTTTTCCTCCGTCAATCCGGAGTTTGACAACCTGATCGCAAAAAAGCCCGTGCTATACGTGATCAACAAATGCGATCTTGTCGAAAGGGGGGCGGTGGACGCCTGGCTCAGCCATTTCCGCGACGCGGGGCTAAACGTGCTTGCCATCTCCAGCACCGTCGGAAAGGACGCGTCAAAGGTGCTTTCCGCGTTAAACGAGATCAACAAAGAAAAACTGGAAAGAAACAGGCAAAAGGGGGTAAACTACGCCCTGAAAGCGATGGTCATCGGCATGCCCAATACGGGTAAATCCACCTTGATCAACGCCCTTTGCCGTGGAAAAAAGACCGTGACCGGCAACAAGCCCGGCGTCACGAAAGGGGAGCAATGGGTGCGCCTTGACGGGGGCATTTCGTTGCTTGACACGCCCGGCACGCTGTGCCACAGCATGAAAAGCGAGTTGACCGGCTTGCACCTTGCCTTTATCGGGGCGGTGCGCGACGCCGTTGTGGATACGACGGAGCTCTCTTTGGAATTGATCAAATTTCTTGTGACTTATCACGCGGGGACTGTTTCCGCTCGCTACGGCGTGGAGGAGCAGGGCACCCCTGTGGAGATCCTTTTGGGGGTTGCGCAAAAGAGAGGCTTTATGAAAAAGGGTGGAGAAGCAGACGCGGACAAGGCGGCGCTTGCCCTGATCGAGGACTTCAGAAAGCAACGCCTCGGAAAGATCGCGTTGGAGATGCCAAACGATGAAAGGTGAACCGATCGACACGTTAAAATTCGAGCGCGAGCTGTTGAGCGGCGGCGCGCGGCTGATCGGCGGCATGGACGAAGCGGGCAGAGGTCCGTTGGCAGGCCCCGTCGTTGCGGCGGCTGTGATCATGCCCTTGGACGACGTTATCGAGGGCGTTGACGACAGCAAAAAGTTGACGGAAAAGAAGCGTGAAAAGTTGTTTGACCTGATCGTGCAAAAAGCCATCGCGTACAAGATCGTCGCCATTGATGAAAAGACGATCGACGAGATCAACATCTTAAACGCAACCAAAAAGGCGATGACGGAGTGCGTTTCTGGGCTCTCCGTTAAGCCGGATATCGTGCTTGTCGATGCGGTCAAACTCGCCCTTGAAGTCCCTACAAAAGCCATTATAAAAGGGGATGCGCTCTCCTACAGCATCGGCGCGGCGTCCATCCTTGCCAAGGTGTATCGTGACCGCCTGATGGAGGAGTACGACAGGCTGTATCCCTGGTACGGTTTTGCCAAACACAAGGGCTACGGCACCAAGGATCACATCGACGCCATCCGCGTGATGGGGCCGTGCCCGATCCATCGCCGCACGTTCATCACGCATTTTGTGGACAATGAATAAGCGCGAGGTTTGGGTCAGAGGCGAAGTCGCCGCACGGGATTATCTGAAGGGTCTCGGATATCGCATTTTGGAAGAGAACTTCTCCGGCAAGATCGGTGAGATCGACCTGATCGCCGAGGATAACGGCACCATTGTCTTCGTGGAAGTCAAAGCGCGCGAAACCACCGAGTTCGGCTATCCGATCGAAGCGGTCACGCCGTACAAGGTCAGAAAGATCGTTTTGACCGCACAGCAGTACCTCGTTGCCAAGCGCCTGATGGGGCGGGACGTCCGTTTTGACGTGGTGGAGGTCCTCTGCGGGGAGATCACGCATACGGAAAACGCCTTTTCCCTTGCCGACGCGGCAAAATACTATAAATATTAAAAAAATATATTTATATCCGCAAAATCGCTTGCAATCGGTTTTGGGATATGGTAGTATATCATAGACTTCGGGTGGTCCTCTGCGTCACGGAACGGTATGAACACTTAGTAAATTTAGGAGGAAAAGTCAATGAATACCATTATCGAAACCATCGGCAAAGAGGCAATGAAAGAGAGCGTTTCTTCTTTCAACGTC
>DFFS01000048.1 GCA_002371075.1 Christensenella sp. UBA3770 | reverse complement strand
ACGATCCCGTACAAAAAGGCGGTGATCCCTTTCCTTGACGAGATCTCGCCGGAGGCAAAAGCGCTTGGCGTTGTAAACCTCGTTATGCGGGACGGCGCGCGCCTTATTGGGTACAATATGGATATTCGCGGCATGGAGTACGCGCTCAAAAGGACGGGGGTTTCCCTTGAGGGGAAAAAGGTTTTGATCCTCGGCTCGGGCAATACGTCGGAAACGGCGGCGTATCTTGCCAAGGAAAACGGGGCGGGGTGCGTCGTAAAGATCTCGCGCTCCGGCGAGGACAACTATCAAAACGTCGGTCATCACGGTGACGCCGCGTATATCATTAACACAACGCCCGTCGGCACCTATCCCGCCAACGAGGAGGGACTGGTGGACCTTGCGCTGTTTCCGCGGCTCGAGGGAGTGCAGGAGGTCATTTACAACCCCTTTAAGACGCGGCTTGCTTTGCAAGCGGAGGACAGGGGACTTCCCGTTGCCACCGGGCTGGATATGCTGGTCGGACAGGCGGCGTACAGCGCGGAAAAGTTTTTCGGGCAGTTGCCCTCGGAAGAAACGGTGGACGCGATCGTCCGCGAGATCTTGTTTGAAGATAGGAACGTCGTGCTTGTCGGAATGCCGTCTTCGGGGAAAACGACGGTGGGGCGCGCGCTTGCGTCCAAACTGAACAGGGAATTTGTCGACGTGGACGAGTTGATCGTAAAGGCGCACGGGGACATTCCCTCGATCTTTGCAAACGAGGGGGAGGAGATCTTCCGTTTGTACGAAAGCGACGTCATCGCGGAGCTTTCCAAAAAGCATCGCCTTGTGATCGCCACGGGGGGCGGCGCCGTGCTAAAAGAAAGAAACCGTCTCAATTTGCGTCAAAACGGCTTGATCGTCTATTTAAAAAGGGACTTGTCCGCGCTTTCGGACGAGGGGCGCCCGCTCAGCCAAGGGGGAAAGATCAAAGATCTTTTTGCCCGGCGCGAGCCCATTTATCGCTCGATCGCGGAGGTCAGCGTGGACAACGACGGCAGCGTTGAGGACGCGGTGAACAAAATCGTCAAAGAGGTAAAAAACAGATGAAAGTGCTTGTCATCAACGGTGTGAATCTAAACATGCTTGGGGTGCGCGAACCCGATCTGTACGGCAAAAAGGACTACAAGACCCTTGTCAAGGAGATCAAAGCGCACGCCAAAAAGATCGGCGTAAAGGTCTGCTGCGTGCAGTCCAATTACGAGGGCGAGATCGTAACCTTTATCCAACGCGCGCTCGGAAAGTATGACGGCATCGTGATCAACCCCGGCGCCTATACGCACACTTCGGTGGCGATCCTTGACGCCTTGAAAGCGGTGATGATCCCCACGGTGGAGGTGCATTTGACGGACGTTGACGCGCGCGAAGACTACAGAAAGATCAGCTACGTTTCGGAGTACGCCTTTTTGCGCATTACGGGCAAGGGCTTTGACGGATATACCGAAGCGCTTGACGCCTTGAAACAAAGAGGGGTTGAAAGATGAAGATCGCCGTTGCTTCCGACATCCACGGTTCGCTTACGGCGGCGCGCGCTTTTTTGGAAAAGGCGGCGGCGCTTGGCGCGGAGAAGATCCTTTTGCTCGGCGACCTCTATTATCACGGCGTAAGGAACCCGCTGCCCGATGGGTATGCCCCCAAAGAGGTGGCGGAGCTTTTAAACGAAAACGCCTCTCGCATCATTGCCGTACGCGGCAACTGTGACAGCGACGTGGACGTCATGGTCTCATCGTTTGAGATGGCGGAGTGCGCCCACATTCTCCTTGACGAAAAGGTAGTTTATGCCACGCACGGTGACAAATACGATATAGATCATCTTCCCAAAGGGAAGATGGACGTTTTCCTGTACGGACATTTCCATACGGGGTTTATTGAAAAGAGGGATGGCATCGTCGTCGCCAACCCCGGCTCGCTCAGCTTGCCCAAAGGGGGCACGGAAAAGAGTTTTCTGCTTTTGGAGCCAACCGCCCTCACGCTTTTCTCCCTTGCGGGTGAAGTGTTACAAGAGACAAGGATATGATCGATTTACACCTGCATCTTGACGGATCGTTGACGCCCCAAGAGATCCTTTCTTTAGCGGACCTCTCGGGCGTTTCTTTGATTACGAGAGATCATATTGCGCTTCGCTCGATGATGACCTTTGACGGCAGGGGGACGCTTAACGATTACCTGACCAAGTTTGATCTGCCGCTTTCCGTCATGCAAAACGCGGAGGCGGTGGAGTATGCCGTCCGCGCGCTTGGAGATCGGTTGTTTGAAATGGGATACGCCTATGCGGAGGTGCGTTTTGCCCCCGTCCTGCACACCTTAAAGGGCGCGACGCAAAACGACGTCGTTCAAGGGGCGGTCAAGGGACTCCAAGGGACAAAAATGCCCTTAAAACTCATTCTTTGTTGTATGCGCGGGAGAAAGCGGGAGGAGAACCTTTTGACGGTGGAGCTCGCCGCCCAATGGCGCGAGAGAGGCGTTGTCGGCGTCGATCTTGCGGGCGCGGAAGCCCTTTATCCGACGGAAAACTACAAAGAGGTCTTTTCGCTTGCTTCCAAACTTGGGCTCAACATTACGATCCACGCCGGGGAGGCCGCGGGGGAGGAGAGCGTCCGCGCTGCTTTGGACTTTGGCGCAAAGCGCATCGGGCACGGCGCGCGGGTCAAGAGCGAGGAATTGCTTTCTCTGATCAAGCAAAACGACGTGCTGATAGAATGCTGCCCCACAAGCAACCTGCAAACGGGCGCCGTGCATTCTTTGTCAAAGCATCCGATCAAGAGGTTTTGGGAAGAGGGCGTCGCCGTCGCCCTTTGTTCCGACAATATGACGGTGTCGGATACCGACGTTTTTCGGGAGTGGAAAAGGGTTCGATCGGAGCTGTCTTTCCCCGACGATGCTTTTTCCGCAATCACCGACGCGCGGTCGTACGCGTTTGATTAAAAGAGGCAGTTGCCTCTTTTTTTTTGTTCTTGACCTTGCGTTTCAACCATAAGTATTGTATACTTTTGATAGATTGTTTTTAACAAAAAGGGGGCGGCTATGGATAGTTTTCCGATGAAGACCGATCTGATCCAAATAAAGGGAAAGACCAAAAACGGCAAGGTCAAAGTGGTCAAATTCGACCGCAGTTTTTTGTCGCGCGTCATTCAAAACGAAAAGATCAAGCGCTTTTACGATGAGGTCAAAAACTACTGCATGTCCTTCGAGCGGGTCAAAGCCCGTTCCGCTTGGAGCGCGGAAAGTTTTTCCGTCGGCAACGAGATCATCGTCAAGTTGATCGTGCTGGGCGGCGCGCTTTGCGCTTGCGTTGCACTTTCTCCCGACGCCTACAGCCAAAAGGAGTATCCGCATGCCGATTATTCCGCCAAGAGGGAGTTTTCTTCCACCCCCATGATGCTTCCCATTCGCACCGTTCAGGAGGCAAAGATCGCGCGCAGAATGATTGCGGAAGCGTTTACCAATCGTTGCGTTTATACGGTGGAATTCCCCACCCGCGCCGATTATGCGGAGGCGCTTCCCATGCAAAAGGACGAGACGCTTCTTAAAAAGAAGCTGATCAAAAAGAGCGAGAGTGAAATGAGCGAAGCGGACGCCAAAAAGGCGATCGCCACGGCGCTCAAAACCGAAGCGGAAGAGGAAAAGGAGCTGGAGCAAATCGGCGGCGTCAAGAAAAAGCGCGCGCCGAAAAAGGAAAAGAAAGAGGTGGCGGAAGAGCCCGTAAAAGAAAACCCGATCGAGGCTTCGCCTACACCAGAAGCGCCCTCAGCGGCAGACGAAACAACCGATATGTCCGATCAAAACGAGGAAAAGCAGGAAGAGACGGACGCGGACGACGACGTGATAGACACCGTCTTTGAACTTGCCTCGGACGGCTTGGTCATCGAGGTCAAATACGACAGAAGTTTTCTTTCTCGCATCATTCAAAACCAAAAGGCAAAAGAGTACTATTCCGATCTCAAAAACTTTGCCTTGTCGTTTGGCGTAAAGCCGCGTCTGTCTTGGAAGGCGGAAAGTTTTTATCTTGGGCGCAAGACTTATTTCCTTGCAAAGGTCAGAGGCAAAACGCTGTGCTTGTATCTTGCGGCGGACCCCGCAAAGTTCGAGGAGCGCATCTATCACCACAAGGACGTTTCGGCAAAAAAAACCTATGAGAAGACGCCGATGATGGTGCGCGTCAAAAGCGACCTCGGGTTGAAAAAGGCGAAAGCTCTGCTTTCGGAACTGTTTGCCGAAGCGGCGTTTGCGGAAAAGCAGATCGACTACGTGGACTACGCGGCGCAGTATCCCTATGAGGATACCGAAGCGTTGATCGGGAAAAAGCTTATCAAGCGTTTCGAGCGCAAACTTGACGAAGAGGAATCGGCGCTGATCATCGAGCGCGGCGAACTTGCGGAGAGCGAGCCGGAGGACGTTGATTTTGAGCTTGCGGAGGAGTCGGAAGAGGTGAATTTTGAGCTCGCGGAAGAATCTGACGACGCGGACGACGTGGAGGACGTGGACTTTGAGCTTGCCGAAGAGGCTGCGGAAGCGCATCCGATCTCCGAAACAGAGGAAGACGAGGACGTGACCTTTGAGCTTGCGGAAGAGCCCTCCGAAGAAAATGTCGGTATGGAATCCTACGGCAAAGAGGGCGCGGACGGCAAGTTCGTTACCTTGAAAAAGTACGTCAGAGGCTTCCTTGCCAAGATGCGACAAGGGGACCAAGACCGCAAGGATTACTACGCCGAGATCAAGGCGAAGATGCTTTCCTACAAGGGCGTGAAGCTCACGGAAAGCTTTTCGGGCGACAGCTATAAAAAGGGCGCGCGCGCCCTATTGAAAACGCGCATACGCGGCAAAACGTTATGCTTATTCTTTGCGCTCAATACGGATAACTACAAGCAAACCGTTTTCCGTCAGCAGTACAAAGGGGACACCAAGGCTTACGCCGCCACCCCGATGATGGTGCGCGTCAAGAGCGAGCAAGGGCTCAAGCGGGCGATGCGCCTCATCGAAGATTTGGAGCGCAATTATCTTTTGCAGGCTGGGGACGCCCCCGACCTCCTTGCCGTGCGCGGCGAATTCCTATTTGAAGAGACGCCCGTTTTGGTGGAAAAGGGGCTGATCAAAACGCGCCTTGTCACGGTTACGGAGTATGAAGCGGAGCAGCTTTTGAAAAGAAAGACAAAATAAAAAACGCGTCGGCGCGGGGGAAACCTCGCGCCTTTTTTTATATAAAAATCTTTCCTGCCGCCAATGAAAAACCGGGGCAAAAAAACAGTCATAAGAAAGATACCGCCGTCGTATAAATTACGGATAACGTTTCAGGAGGCGTGTATGGACAAATTTGATCTCTATAACGATATTGCCACGAGGACAAACGGGGATATCTATATCGGTGTGGTGGGACCGGTCAGGACGGGGAAATCCACCTTTATCAAGCGCTTTATGGAAAGTTTGATTTTGCCCGAAATTTCAGACGAAAACGACCTTATGCGCGCCACCGACGAGATGCCGCAATCGGCGGCGGGGAAGATCGTGATGACCACCCAGCCCAAATTTGTGCCGCAGGGGGCGATCAAGCTTTCGGTGGGTGACATTTCGGCAAGAGTCAGACTGATCGATTGCGTCGGTTACATGGTGGAAGGCGCGGAGGGCGACAAGGAGGACGGCAAACCCCGCATGGTCCGCACCCCTTGGCAAGAGGAGGAAATGCCCTTTGAACAGGCGGCGGAGATGGGCACGCAAAAGGTCATTCGCGATCACTCCACGATCGGCGTCGTGGTCACACAGGACGGCAGCGTGACGGATATCCCGCGCTCCTCCTATCTTGCCGCGGAAGAGCGCGTCGTAAACGAGATGAAAGAGATCGGCAAGCCCTTTGTGGTGATCTTAAACAGCAAGGATCCCCTTTCCGCGGATACGATAAAACTTTCGGATGCCCTTTCCGAGCGCTACGGCGTCACCGTGCTCCCCAAGGACCTGATGAAGATGGGGGAGGAGGACTTCCGCGATGTGATGGAGAGCGTGCTGATGGAGTTTCCGATCAAGTCGCTTGACTTTGTGATCCCCGATTGGATGCGCGCCCTCGGAGAGGAAAACAGCATTCTCACCCATCTGTTTGACAGGATCAAAGGCGGCTTGGAGGGCGTGAAAAAAATGAAGGACGTTTCCCGCTTGACTGCCATGACGGACGACAGCGAGTACTTTACGTCGTGCACGGTGGAAGAGGCAGATGCTTCGTGCGGCAAGGCGACCTTGCGCGTGACCCCCTCTGAAAACCTGTTTTACAAGGTGCTTTCCGAGGTGACGGGCAGGGAGATCGACGGCGAATACGGCATGATGACGTACGTTCGCTATCTTTCCAAAGCGGGCGAAGCGTACGAAAAACTCAAAGACGCCTTAGAGGACGTAAAGGAAAAGGGCTACGGCGTGGTTGCCCCAACGCCGGACGAGATGATCTTGGAAGAGCCGGAGATCTTTAAAAGCGGCGGCAAATGCGGCGTAAAGCTCAAGGCGTCCGCCCCCTCCATTCATATCATGCGCGTGGACGTCAACGCCGAGGTCAACCCGATCGTCGGCACCGAGCAACAGGGCGAGGAGATGGTCAAATATCTGATGAGCGAATTCGAGTCGGATAAAAAGGGCATTTGGGACACCGATTTCTTTGGAAAATCCTTAAACGAGCTTGTGCGCGAAGATATGGCAAACAAACTTTGCGGCATCCCCGAGGACGCCCAAAACAAGGTGCGCCGCACGCTGGGGAAGATGGTCAACGAAGGACGCGGCGGCATGATCTGCATTTTGTTATAACCCCGATCAGGGAAACAAAAAAAGCGACGCAAGGTCGCTTTTTTTGTTGCATTTATTGGGCGCTTACAGCGTTTTTGCAAGATCCTTTATGTAGGATTTTACCTTGTCGCCAAACGGGGAGCGGAGCGCGTATTCGACGTTGGCTTGCAAAAAGCCGAATTTGTCGCCGATGTCGTAGCGGATCCCCTTAAACTCATAGGCGTAGGCGCCCTCCGTCTTGAGCATCGCGCGGATCGCGTTGGCAAGAATGATCTCGCCGCGGTCGTACGGAATGGAAGCAAGCATGTCAAACATTGAGTAGGGAAGCACAAACCTGCCCAGCGAGCAAAGGTTGGAGGGAAGTTCTTCGATCGGCGGCTTCTCCACGATGTCGTTGATCTTGGCAAGCCCGTTCTCTATCTTGTCGTACGAGATCACGCCGTACTTGATCGCCTCGATCGGCTCGCGCATTTGGCAGCCGACGATGGTTTTGCCGCCCGTCTTGATAAAGGCGTCCACAAGTTGTTTTGTGGCGGGATACTCGGGGTTGTAGATGATGTCGTCGCCAAACAGGACGCTGATGGGCTCGCCGCCGGAAAACTCCCTTGCAAGCAAGATGGCGCTGCCGTTGCCGTCCAAAACCTTTTGGGTGGCGTAATGGAAATGCACGGAGGAGATCAGATCCTTGATCTCTTCCAAGCCCGGTTTTTTGAGGTTGTCATACACCTTGCTCGGGGAGAAATACTTGTTGATCGCCTCTTTGCCCTCGTTGACGATGATCAAAACGTCCTTTGCGCCGGACAGCACCGCTTCTTCCACGATGTAATGCAAGGTGGGCTTGTCCACGATGGTCATCATCTCTTTGGGGACTGCTTTGGTGGAGGGGAGGAACCTTGTGCCCAACCCGGCCGCGGGGATAACTGCTTTCGTAACCTTCATAACCGTTCTCCTTTTTATCAAACAAAGTTTGAAAATGATAGTCGTACTCTCATTATATCATTAAACGCGGCTTCTGTCAATAGGGGAAACGGCTTAGTCGTTGATCCGAAAAGTGCAACAAGAAATGCGCGTGACTATGGGTGAAGTTTCGGCTGTTCCGAAGTGAAGTTGCTTTGGACAGTGAAGTTGTGCGCTGAAGCGCACAGTGAAGTTGCTCACTTCGTTCGCAGTGAAGTTTCTCGCTATGCGAGAAGTTGTGGATAAATTAAAAAACGCAAGAACAAACGACTTTTCGCCATTCATAAAGAACTCACATCACCGTTCCCCTCTCATGGCTTTTGACCCGCGGAGCCGAGCTCCTCGCTACACTTTGCTTTGCAGTTATTGTCACGACGCACTTTGCTTGATCTCTTTCATTTCTCGCGAAGCGATAACCTTTTAAAAAGCGTGGGGGCGCGACGCGTTAAGAAAACACCACAGTGCGGTGTTTTTAGCCAAAGCGCGTGCAGAAGCTATGCTTCAAGCGATCGCAACCCCCACCTTCTTTGGGGTACTTTTCTTCAAAAGAAAAGTGCCAACACGAGAAGCGGCTTTCCTCGTGGCGCTCTTTCGCATGAAATGGTGGGACTTGTGGCTTAGTCGTTAATCAAAAACAGGCGGCTTGCCCCCTCGGCTTTTTCAACCGACAGCTCGCCCGCAAGGTCTGCGCTTTCGCCGTCCAAGCAAAAGGTCGTTTTGTCAAAAAGACGGATGCGCCCCTTTTGAAAGGAAGTGACGATCAGATTTTTGCTCACGTGCTCTTTGGAAATGCCGAGGAAAAACACGCGAAAGAAGGGAAAGAACATCTTGATCCTACCCCAAAGGTTGTCCTTTTTCGGTGCGCGGATCGCGATCAGTTGCAATTCGTTCGTGCGTTTTTTGTGCAACCTGTTAAAAGGAAAGCCGAAACAACGCTTTGCGTTGGAGAGCATGATCAAGGTAAACGTGCCGTCAAAGGCGAGCCGCTCCGTTTGTAGCGAGGCGCGGATGCGGTGCACTTTGTAGGCGGACAGTACCTTTGCAAAATAGGCAAAGATCTTAAACCGTTGTTTTGCGGAGGAGGTTGCCGCTTGCCCAAGGTCGGTAAAGGAGCCTGCCGCCGCAACGTAAGAAAATGGGGTTTCGCCGATCTTGCCGCAACTTTCAAGCGGACACACGCCCTCGCCGCCCGTGGCTTTCGCCCGCTCGTTAAAGGTGCCGCACGGATAATAATACAGGTCGATCGCTTTGCCGGAGCAAGCCTCAAGCGCGTGAAAGAGGGTGCCGTCGCCTCCGCAGACGATCAGCTTTTCCACGCCCGTCACGGAGTAATCGTCGGACGGCTCGGAGAGCCTTTTGACGGAGACGTTGTCCTCCGCCGCGTATTTTGACAAAAGATCTTTTTCGTTGATTTTGGCGGCGTTGCCGCTCATTTCGTTGATGACCAAAAGACAGTTCATTTGACCTCGCGCGCAAAATGCTTTATAATAAATTCATAGTCCGATCGGGCGTGTTTTATGCGGGGGCGCAATGCGGCGCTTCAAAGGAGAACAAAATGGATCAATACGAACTTGTTGAAAAAGCCCTTTGTTCGGTTAGGAAAAAGACGGATTTCGTGCCGGACGTCGCCATCGTTCTCGGCAGCGGTTTGGGCGCGCTTGCGGAAGAGGTTGAAAACCCCATCGTTATCTCTTCTTCTGAAATTGCGGGCTATCCTGCAAGTACGGTCAGCGGACACGCGGGTCGGCTTGTTTTCGGCACCCTTTGCGGCAAAAAGGTCGTGGTGCAGCAGGGCAGGATCCATTACTATGAAGGTTACGATATGGCGGAAGTGGTGCTCCCCGTCCGCTTGATGTGTTTGCTCGGCGCCAAGACGGTGATCCTCACAAACGCCGCCGGCGGCGTGAACAAAAGCTTTTGTTCGGGCGATTTTATGCTGATCACGGGGCAGATCGCGCAGTTCGTCCCCTCTCCCCTCCGCGGGGCAAACGACGATCGTTTCGGCGTGCGTTTCCCCGATATGAGCGAGGTGTATTCCCGCCCCTTGCTCTCCCTTGCGAGAGAGTGCGCAAAAGAGGTTGGAGCACCCGTAAGAGAGGGTGTGTATTTGCAGGCAAGCGGGCCCAACTATGAGAGCCCGGAGGAAGTCAATGCCTTTCGCATCTTGGGGGCGGACGCCGTGGGTATGAGCACGGCGGTGGAAGCCATTGCGGCAAAGCATATGGGACGGGACGTCCTGGGCGTCAGCTTGATCACAAATCCCGCTGCCGGTGTGTCTGAAAAACCTCTGTCGCACGAGGAAGTCAAACAGGCGGCGGACAAGGCGGGACGTACGTTTGTCGCCTTGATCAAAAGCGTCGTTGGGAAAATGTAAAAGCAAAGAGGGAAAAACACTTGATTTTTCTCTCTTTTTTAGTTTACTATCTAAACAATAAAAACAAAGGAGACCGTTATGGCGCGTATTTATGATGAACCCTCTCGCACGTTTGGCGAATACCTTTTGATCCCCGGTTTTTCTTCGTCCGAATGCACACCCGACAAGGTCAGTTTGAAGACCCCCCTTGTCAAATTTCGCAAAGGGCAGGAGGAATCCCCCATTACGTTAAACATCCCGATGGTCTCCGCGATCATGCAATCGGTTTCGGACGACAACCTTGCCATCGCTCTTGCCAAAGAGGGCGGTATCAGCTTTATTTACGGCTCGCAGTCGGTGGAAAGTCAGGCGGCGATGGTCTCCCGCGTAAAGTCCTACAAAAAGGGCTTTATCGTCAGCGACTCCAATCTGAAGCCCACCTCCACCCTTGCCGACGTTCTTGCCATCAAGGAGAAAACGGGGCACAACACGATGGCTGTCACCGAGGACGGCACCGCGTTCGGAAAGCTCCTTGGCATTGTTGCCAGCCGCGACTATCGTGTGGGACACACCGCGTCGGACGCCCTCGTCTCCACGTTTATGACGCCGCTTGAAAAGCTTGTCACCGCAAGCGAGGACACGACGCTCAGCCAAGCCAACGACATCATTTGGGACAACAAGATCAACACCCTGCCGCTCGTGGATAAAAAGGGCAATTTGAAATTCCTCGTTTTCCGCAAGGACTACGACTCGCACAAAGAAAACGCCAACGAACTGTTGGATTGCCACAAGAGCTATATGGTGGGCGCGGGCATCAACACCCGTGACTATAAAGAGCGCGTTCCCGCACTTGTTGAGGCGGGGGCGGATTGCTTGTGCATCGATTCCTCGGAGGGCTATTCCGAGTGGCAAAAACGCACGATCGACTACATTCGCGCGACCTACGGCGACAAGGTCAAAGTGGGCGCGGGCAACGTGGTCAGCGCGGAGGGTTTCCGCTTTCTTGCGGAGTGCGGTGCGGACTTTGTGAAAGTTGGCATCGGCGGCGGCTCCATCTGCA
>DFFS01000042.1:8849-12336 GCA_002371075.1 Christensenella sp. UBA3770 | reverse complement strand
AATAGGTTATTTGGGGTGTTGCGGCGACGCCAATTCATGACCGGAGGTCAATTCATTGCGTATGCCGAATTACGCATTGTCCGTTGCTGCCAGATAGGTTGACAAAACGGTAGAGTTATATATATAATTTTATATACGTACTAAGGGGAGGGGGAAAATGCTGCACGTAAAACCCGTCGTGGACGACAGTTGTGAGAAATTCTTGCTTTCCGAAGGGGTAAAAACCTCCTATGCGGAAGGTGTGGACGTTGCCCTTTACGAGGACGAAGTTATGATCGGCGCGGCGCGCGTTTCCTTTGGCAAAGATGCTGCTCGGCTGGAGGGGGTTTACGTAACGCCCGCAAAGCGCGGCTTTGGGTTTGGGGACTTTCTGACCCGTGCGGTCATGGACGCTTATACACGGAGTCTGCCCCTGTTTGAGGTGGCGTATCAAAGCGATTACTTTTTAAAGTTCGGCTTTCAAAAGGAAGCGGACGGTATGGTTATCAACAGCGAGGAGATCAAGTTTCCCTCGCATTGCGGAGGACACAGATGAAGACGGACATCGAGATTGCAAGAGAGGTCACGCTGCGCCCGATCGGGGAGATCGCGGCAAAGCTGGGACTGGGTGAAGATGAGATCGAGCTGTACGGCAAGTACAAGGCAAAGGTTTCCAAAAAGCCCGGGGACAAAAGAGGCAAATTGATCTTGGTCACCGCGATCAATCCCACCCCGCTGGGGGAGGGCAAGACCACGGTTTCGATCGGGCTCGCCGACGCCTTTACGCTGATGGGCAAAAAGTGCTGTTTGGCGCTTAGGGAGCCCTCGCTGGGGCCGGTCTTTGGCATCAAGGGCGGCGCAACCGGCGGTGGCTACAGTCAGGTTTTGCCGATGGAGGACATCAACCTGCATTTTACGGGCGACCTGCACGCCATCACCGCGGCAAACAACCTGCTTGCGGCGCTTATTGACAACCACATCAAGTTTGGCAACGAGCTTGGCATCAAAACCATCTCTTTCCGTCGCGCGATGGATATGAACGAGCGCTCTCTCAGAAAGATCGTGCTTTGCGCCAAGGGCGGCGCGGACGGCGAACCGCACGAGGGCGGCTTTGACATCACGGCGGCGTCGGAGGTGATGACCACGCTTTGTTTGGCAGAGAACGTGACGGATCTCAAGCGTCGTCTTGCTTCGATCATCGTCGGCTTTACCGAGGCGGGTAAGGCGGTCACAGCGGGCGATCTCGGCGCGGAGGAAGCGATGGCGATCCTCTTAAAAGACGCGATCAAACCCAATTTGGTGCAAACCATCGGCGGTACGCCGGCGTTTATCCACGGCGGTCCGTTTGCCAACATCGCGCACGGCTGCAACAGCGTGATCGCCACGAAGACGGCGCTTTCCCTGTCCGATATCACGGTGACGGAAGCGGGCTTCGGCGCGGATCTCGGCGCGGAAAAGTTTTTGGACATCAAGTGCCGCAAAGCGGGGCTCAAGCCCGCCGCGGTGGTTTTGGTGGCGACGGTGCGTGCCCTAAAGTATAACGGCGGCGTGGACAAGAGCGCTTTGACAAACGAGGATCTTGTCGCGCTTGAAAAGGGCATCGTCAATCTCGGCGCGCACGTGGACAACCTGACAAAGGTCTTTGGCGTGCCGCTTGTCGTTTCCATCAACAAGTTTGCCTCGGATACCGACAAAGAGATCGCTTTCGTGCAAAACTATTGTGCGGCGCGAGGGGTCAAAGCCGTTGTCAACGAGTGCTTTATGAAGGGCGGCGCGGGCGCAACGGCGCTTGCGGAAGAGGTGCTTGCCGCATCGGAGACCGCCTACGACTTAAAATTTGCTTACGACCTTGCAGATCCCTTAAAGGTCAAGATCGAAAAGGTTGCAAAGAAGATCTACGGCGCGGCGGAGGTCACCTTCTCCGACACGGCGGCGGCAAAGCTTGAAAATGCGGAAGCGCAGGGCTACGGAGGTTTCCCCGTCTGCATCGCCAAGACGCAGTATTCCCTCTCCCCCGATCAAAAGGCGCTTGGGCGACCCGTTGGGTTTACCTTCCCGGTCACCGACGTTACGGTCAGGGGCGGCGCGGGCTTCGTCGTGGTGGAATGCGGCTCCGTTATGCTGATGCCGGGGCTTCCCAAGGAACCCAACGCGTACAAAATGACCATTGACGAAAACGGCGTCATCGACGGTTTGAGCTAAAAGGAAAGACTATGGAAAACACAAATTTTATTGAAGAGATCATCGAAAAAGAACTTGCCGAGGGAAAGGTCAACAAGATCGTCACCCGGTTCCCGCCCGAGCCCAACGGCTATTTGCACGTCGGGCACGCAAAGAGTTTGGCGATCAATTTCGGCATCAAAAAGAAGTACAACGGCGAGTGCAACCTGCGTTTTGACGACACCAACCCCACCAAAGAGGACGTGGAATACGTCAACTCCATCAAGGAGGATATCAAGTGGTTGGGTTTTACCTGGGACAGGGAGCTTTACGCAAGCGATTACTTTGACCAAATGTATGAATTTGCCGTCAAACTGATCAAAGACGGCAAGGCGTACGTTTGCGACATGAGCGCGGAAGAGATCACCAAAAACCGCGGCACGTTGACGGAGCCGGGGGTGGAAAGCCCCTCCCGCAACAGGAGCGTGGAGGAAAACCTGCGCCTGTTTGAGGGGATGAAAAATGGCGAGTTCAAGGACGGCGAAAAGGTGCTGCGCGCCAAGATCGACATGGCAAGCCCCAACATCAACATGCGCGACCCGATCATTTACAGGGTGCTGCGCGCCACGCATCATCGCACGGGGGATAAGTGGTGCATTTATCCGATGTACGACTTTGCGCACCCGATCAGCGACTGCATCGAGGGCATCACGCACTCCATTTGCACGTTGGAATTTGAGGATCACCGCCCGCTGTACGACTGGGTCAAATACAACTGCGGCTTTGGCGATAATCCCCGCCAGATCGAGTTTGCAAGGCTGGGGCTGACCCGCACGATCATGTCCAAGCGCTATTTGAAGCGCCTTGTGGACACCGGCGTGGTGGACGGCTGGGACGACCCGCGCATGCCCACGCTCTCCGGCATGAGAGAAAGGGGATATCCCGCCGAAGCGCTGTTGGACTTCTGCGACAGGATCGGCGTTGCAAAAAGCAATTCGATGGTGGAAGCGGCGCTTTTGGAACATTGCGTTAGGGAAAATCTCAACGCAAACGCCACCCGCGTTATGGTGGTCAAAGAGCCCTTAAAACTGAACATCGTCAACCTCAAAGAGCCCATCGTCGTCAAGGTGGAGAACAACCCCACCAAGGAGGACGGCGGCACGCACGACGTTACGCTGACCCCCCAGATCTTTATCGAAAAGACGGATTTCTCCCTTGACCCGCCCCCCAAGTATCACCGCTTGAAGCCGGACGGCATGGTGCGCTTAAAGGGCGCGTATATCATCAAGTACCTCTCGCACGAAACCGACGAAGCGGGCAACGTGACCGCCGTCAACTGCGAATACAT
>DFFS01000042.1:0-8720 GCA_002371075.1 Christensenella sp. UBA3770 | reverse complement strand
GCGATCGACGTGGTGATCAACGACTACGACTACCTTTTGGACGACGTGGAGGACGGCAGGGACTTTGGCGAAAGGCTGAACCCCGTCACCAAAACCGTGTTTAGCGGCAAGGCGGAGCCCGTGCTCGAAAAGGCTGCGGCGTACGACAAATTCCAGTTTATGCGCCTCGGCTACTACATGAAAAACCGCAAGGGCGAGTACAACCTGATCGTCGGATTGAAAGACAGCTACAAAGGATAGAATACAAGGAGAGGCGGCGGCATAGTTTATAACTATGAAAACGCTGTTTCTCTATATAGTAAACGTAAAGTCCCCGCAGTTTCTTGCCGGATTGTCCGCAACGGAATGGCTTGTAAGAGGTGCGGAGGGCGCCCCCTATCGTCTGATCGAGGAAAGGGCGGAGGCATTGCCGCCGCAAGCAGATTACTTTGCCCTCCTTACCCCCGCAACGCCGCTTGTTACGGCGCGCCACCTGTACGGTTTGATCGACCAGATGGAGCGGCGCGGGTTTTCGGGGCTGGAGATCGGGGACGGGTTTTTGATCAAAACCGCGGCGTATAAGGAGGGAGTTCGTCCCAAGCGACGAGTCACGGAACCCTTTGCCGACAGGGCGGAGAGCACGGCGGACATCCACAAAGCCGAGAAGGCTTTGTATCGTAGAATTGCGGAATTATCCGCACAAAACGGGGCAATTATCCCCGACGTGGACGCCGTCCGCATCGATGGAAAAAGCCTTGTTGAACCGGGCGCGACGGTGGAGCCTTTTGCCATCGTAAAGGCAAGCCGCGTTCAATGCGGTGCGGTCATAGGCAGTTTTTCCAGGGTGGAAAACGCCGTGATCGGGCAAAACGCAACGGTCACGCACGCCGTCGTGCGGGATAGCAGGATCGGACAAAATGCGACGGTGGGACCCTTTGCGTACGTTCGGGATCAAAGCGTCGTCGGCGACGGCTGTCGTATCGGCGACTTTGTGGAGATCAAAAAGTCCACGCTGGAAAAGGGCGTTAAAGCCGCGCACCTTGCTTACGTCGGAGACGCAACGGTCGGCGAGGGCACCAACGTCGGGTGCGGCACGGTGTTTGCCAATTACGACGGGGTGACCAAGCGGCAAACGACGGTGGGAAAAGGCGTCTTTATCGGCGCAAACACAAACCTCGTCGCACCGCTCACCGTCGGGGACAACGCGTACATCGCGGCTGCCACCACCGTGACGGAGGACGTGCCGCCGGGCGCTTTTGTGATCGGCAGGGCGCGCGCGGAGAAAAAACAAAGGAAAAACAAGCCCGATTAAGGGAAAGGAGAAACTATGCTGCTTGTCGTAGGGCTCGGCAACGTCGGAACACAATACGAGGGCACCTTCCACAACGTGGGGTTTTCGGTGGCGGACAAGCTTGCCGAACTTTTGGGCTTGACCTTCCGTGAAAACGCCGCCATTCGCGCCTTTGAAGCGGAGGGAAACGTTGCGGGCAAAAAGATCCGCATTTTGAAACCCACCACCTTTATGAATCTGTCGGGTGAGAGCGTGAAATCCGCTATGGCAAAATACAAGCCCGCCGCGGGCGAGGTTCTGATCGTGTACGACGACGTGGACCTTGCGCTTGGGCAAACCCGCCTGCGCGAAAAGGGGAGCGCGGGCACGCACAACGGCATGCGCAGCGTAACCTCCCTGTGCGGAGAGTTGCCGCGACTGCGCGTCGGCATCGGCAAACCGCATCCCGAAGAGGACCTTGCCTCTTACGTCTTAAAAAAGGCGGGGAAGGAGGCGTCGGCAGCGTTGTCCGCCGCGGCGGAAAAGGCGGCAAACGCCATACAAAAGTACCTTGCGGACGGTGATTTCGCCGCATTTCAAAGGATGGTCAACGAGGCGTAAACGGCGCTTCGCGGTAGATGAAAGAGCTTTACTTACGAGGCTTTGAAATATACGATCAAATCTATCAAACGCTTGCCGGCGATAAAAAATCGCTGGTTTTTGGCATGTCCGACCCGCAAAAATCCCATCTTGCGGCGGCGTCCCCCACCCCTCTTTTATACATTGCGGATACGGAGCAACGCGCGCTTGAAGTGACGGAAGAGATCCTTTCTTACGGCACGAGCGCGGCGTATCTTCCCCCCAAGGGCGACGTGCTTCTCGGCAGGCGCACCGACGCCTTTACGCACAAGCGCATAGACGCGCTTTTAAAAGTCAGGCAGGGGGAAGTCCACGTTTTGGTCACCACGGTCGAGGCGGTGTTCGGCTTTTTACCGCGCCCCGATCTGTTGGAAAAAGCAACCGTCGTTTTGACGGAGGGAAGCACCGCAAGCATTGAAGAAACCCTACGAAAACTGATCACGGCGGGCTACGAGCGCGCCTCGATCTCCCCCAAAAAAGGGGAGTTTCGACTGGCGGGCGACTCGCTGTCGATTTTTCCGATAAATGCGGATAATCCTATCAAAATTGACTTTTTATACGACGAGATCGAAAGCATAAAGATCTACGCGCCGGACTTCCTTGGGGTGATCGGCAGGGCGGAGAGCGTCACGATCGCGCCCGCCGCGGAAATGCTGTTAACGGAGGGGGACGTCCGGGAGGCGTTTAAGCGCATCGAGGACGCGCGCAAGCTGCAAAATCGCGCCGCGCGACTGCGTACGGACGAGATCCTGTCGGACATTTCTTTCCGTGCCGCCGCAAACCCCTCCGACAATGGGCTTTCCTATCTGATCCCCTTCGTAAAGGAGAAGTTGTGCACGATTTTTGAGTACGCAAGGGACTTTTCCGTGCTTGTGGACGAGCCCAAAAAGATTTTTGAAAGCTTCTCGCGCTTTCTCGTCGATCATTACGGCAGGGTCTCCCGCCTTTCCGCGGACGGCGAGGTGCTTGCCGCGCATCGCGATTCCATCGTCGGCGAACGCGAGATCATGACCGCGCTCTCCGCAATGCCGCAACTGGGCGTTTCCTCCTTTACCGAAAAGATCTCGGGAAGAGACGGCGCTTTTTACTTTTCTTCCGCGGCGCTACCGAACTATATCAAAAACACCAATCTTTTGATCGGCTTTTTGGAAGAGGAGCTTCGCGAAAACAGGCGCGTTACGATCTTTACGCAGGACGAGGAGCGCGAGCAGGTTTTGCGCCGTATGCTCGGAGACAAAGCGGACCTCGTCACGTACGTTTCGGAGAAACTGCGGCACGGATTCGTCAGCAAAAGCGAACGCGTGACCTTTGTGGGCAGCGGCGACATACTATCGCCTACCTCCGCGCTTCGAGTCCCTACGCGTCCCTTGATCGCCCCTAAGATCGGGGACTATATCGTACACGACGAGTTTGGCATCGGCAAATGTTTGGGGCTGACTCACATCAAAAATTACGCCGGCGAGGGCGACTATCTTGCCATTCAGTACGCGGGACAAAACAAGATCTATCTCCCCGTTTCGCAGATGGATATGGTCACGCTGTACAGCGGCTCGGAAAAGGAGCCGGAGCTTTCCAATCCCAACAAGGAAGATTTTAAAAAGGAAAAGGAGAAAGCCAAAAAGTCCATTCGCAAAATGGCGCTGGATCTCGTGGACCTCTATGCCAAGCGCGAAAAGAGCAAGGGCTACGTTTACCCCGAGGGCGGCGAATTGATGCGCGCCTTTGAAGACAGCTTCCCTTATGAGGAAACGGAGGGGCAGGCGGCAGCCATTGAGGACGTCAGGCAGGATATGGAAAAGGGCAAGGTCATGGATCGCTTGCTGTGCGGCGACGTCGGTTACGGCAAAACCGAGGTTGCGCTGCGCGCAGCCTTCCGCACCGTGCTTGCAGGCAAGCAGGTGGCGTTTCTTGCGCCCACCACCATCTTGGCGGAGCAGCATTATCGCACGGTTTCCGAGCGCTTTGCGCCGTTTGGCGTCAAGACGGCTTGTTTAACGAGGTTTTGCACGCAAAAGGAATCCAAAGAGATCTTAAAGGGGCTCACCAACGGCACGATCGGCGTCGTCGTGGGCACGCATCGCCTGCTGAGCAAGGACGTGGAGTTCAGCGACGTGGGGCTTTTGATCCTTGACGAAGAGCAGCGCTTCGGCGTGGAGCATAAGGAAAAGATCAAAGCGCTTCGCACCAGCATCAACGTGCTGTCGATGTCCGCAACGCCCATTCCGCGCACGCTGCACATGGCGCTCTCGGGCATTCGCGACATCAGCGTGATCGACACGCCGCCCAAAAACCGCAAACCGGTGCGCACCGTCGTGGCGGAGTACTCCGTCGCCGCGCTGAAGGAGGCGGTGGGCGCCGAGCTTGAACGGGGCGGGCAGGTCTTTATTTTGTACAACAACATCGCGCGTTTGGACGCCTTTTCCGCGGCGGTCAAAGAGCTGTTTCCGCAGGCGGAAGTCGTGGTGGGGCACGGCAAGATGCCGCCCGCGCTTTTGGAGGAAAACGTCCGCAAATTTTACCTTCGCCGCGCCGATATTCTGATCTGCACTACGATCATCGAAAACGGCATCGACATCCCGGACGCCAACACGCTGTTTGTCATCGAAGCGGATAAACTGGGCTTGTCGCAAATGTACCAACTCAAGGGACGCGTAGGGAGAAGCGCCCGCTTGGCGTACGCCTATTTCACCTATCCGACGGGCACGCTTCTTACCGGCGACGCCGAGAAAAGACTGCGCGCTTTGGTGGAAAACGGCGACCTCGGAAGCGGCTATCGTCTTGCGATGATGGACCTTGAGATCCGCGGCGCGGGCAACGTGCTTGGGGCGGAGCAGCACGGGCACATCGAAAAGGTCGGCTACGAGATGTATTGCACCCTGCTTAAGGAGGCGATCGCCGAGCTGAACGGCGAGTCGCTTCCCGAAAACGGCAACGTCGAACTTGTGGTCAAAGAGGACGCGTATCTGCCCTCCGAATACATCACCAGCGAGCTTGCCCGCATTCGCTACTACAAAAAGATCGCCGCCATCACCGACGAAAAGGCAAAGAACGCAGTTCTTTCCGAGCTGGAAGAGGGCTTTGGCATGCCGCCCAAGCAGGTGCACGCCCTTGTTGAGATCGCGCTGTTGAAAGGGCTTGCCACCTCCCTTCCGATCAAACGCATCGCGGTGGACAAAGAGGGGGCGTCCGTCACCTATTCCGACGCCGCTTTTATGACGGGTCCCGCCATGCGAAACGCGTTGGCGCTCCTTTCGGGCGACTTGCGGGAAACAGCCGTGCACGATACGGAAGCAAGGTATGCCGTCAAGGGTGGGGTCGTGTCTGCCAAGATCCGCACGATGATAAAATTCGTCAAAGCGCTCCGCGGCGACAGTTTTTAACTGTCGAGGCAGGTTTTTTTGCAAGAAAAACCGCGTTTTGCGGCGCTCCACAAAAGGCTTTTTCGGTGCGTTACGGGGCAAAAACGCGATTATTTTCTCCCAAAAGTGTAAAAATTCAAATATTGACTTGCGCAATGGGCGCGGTTTATGTATAATAAACAAGTACACTATTTAATTTAAGGGTGCGCGTTATAGGCGCGCCTTGCGGTTCAAACGGACCTAAAGGAGTCAACAGTAAATGAAAAAGAAGCTTCTCGTTATCCTTATGATCTTCGTGCTTGCGATCACCGCCATCGTGGCGACCGCCTGTAATGACAGCGGTATGATCGTCAAGAATCAGGAACGCGATTTTAAGCAAGTTACGGCAACCGTCACGTATGCCGATCGCACCGCGCAGGTGGACAAGCTTGAGCTCAACGCGACGATCTACAACTTCGTTTATCAGTATTACAGCTACTATCAGCAAGGATACATGACCCAAACGCAATATCAGGCGGTTTTGGACAACATCGCCACCAGTTACAAGCAGGCAAACGAGAGCCTTGCTGAGACCGAGGCGTACACCCTTAAGTGCATCGACGAGCTTTATAAGCTCGCCATCGCCGACGCAAGCATGAAAGACGCGGCTCTTGCCGCCAACACCGCGGGCAAGTCCTATGACGAAGCCGCCCGCATCAAGGAGATCGCAAGCGTTCTTCCCAAGAAGGACCTGATCGCCGCCATCGACGCTTACAACAAAGAGATGCAGGAGAGCTTTGACTCCTTCCGTGAGACGTACGACAAAGAGCTTGCCAACGCAAAGGGCGGCAACTCCACCGAAAACGTCAAGAGCGTCACCATCACATCCAAGCCGTGGAAGCTCGTTTACGAGAAGGGCGAGACCCTTAACGAATCCGGCTTGAAGGTCGGCGTCGTTTACGAGGGCAGCGACGATGTCGTCACCCTTGACAGAAGCGAATACACCGTGACCGGCTTCAGCAGCGACGAAGTCAAGGACGAGGTTGAGGTCACCGTGACTTTTGCAAACAAGACGGATACCTTTAAGGTTGAGATCGCTAAGGCAAAGCCCTCTCGCCCCAAGCTCCCCACCGAGGATGAGGACGAGGAAAAGACTGTCGTTCCCGCTTTGTTTGAAGTTGATCTTGAGGCAAAGATCGCCGAGGCAAAGACCACCGACACCGCCGAATACAAGGCGCTCGTCGAGTGCAAGCGCAGGCTTGAAAAGCAGATGGAGTCCAACTACCGCAGCTATCAGTACTACTATCTGTCCAAGCTAAAGACGCAGGCAGTCACCGCTTACGAGGAGATCGTCGGCAAGAAGGCTTCCGGCGTCAGCGAAGCGGAGATCCTTGCGGAGTACAACAAGAAGCTCAACGAGCAAAAGCTCGATCTGCTCCTCGGCGACAAGAAGTACAGCGACGTTTCCGACACTTCCGCCGTTAAGACGGAGATCGTGCATGAGGACGGCAAGGTCTTCTACGTGCAAAACCTCCTCCTCAAGATCACCGACGACCTTGACGAGAAGTACAGCGCTTGGGAAAAGGAAGCGGTCGCCAACGACGACGCTCTTGAAGCATACAAAAACAGCTTGATCGATCAGACCGGCATTTACGTCAGCAACGTGGAGTACGACAAGGACGCCACCTGCGAGGAAGAGAGCTGCACCTGCACCGCGTGCGAGAACTACAAAGGGGAGACCCCCGGTGCTTGCACCGATCCGGATTGCACCTGCGTGAAGTGCCCCAACAAGCGCTTTATCACGGCGCAGTTTGCGGAGGAGCACGGTTTGACCCTCAGCGACGACGGCACCGTCAACATCCTTGACGTCTTAAACGTCGTCACCGCGGATCTTGCCGATCTTGCGGCGGACGCTCCCGCGGAGGATCGCGCTGCCAACCTTGAAAAGTTTAAGAAGTGGATCTATACGGTAAACGACGACGAGGGCTCCTTCACCGCCTTTACGGACGGCAAGCTCGGCTACAGCCTCAGCATGGATGAGAGCAGCTATGTGGAGAACTTTACCGCTTGCGCCCGCGCGCTTGCATACGGTGACGCCGCCGAAAAAACAACCTGGCACGTGGTCGGCAACGGCGTCGGATCCTTCGGCTACTGCTACACCACGTACGGCATCCACGTGATCATGCTTTCCGGATACGCGATCGATCCGGTGTACGTGACCGAAGCAAACAAGGTGGCGGGCACCGATTACTATGCGCTTCCCGTTGACGCGATCACCGATTACACCTCCTACAAGGCGGCGGAAGAGACCACTCCCGCAAAGGGCACCTTGAAGTACGGCATCGTGGAGAGCTTGGAGAAGGACAAGAAGGATGCGCTCACCGGTAGTTTCAAAAAGGACTTCTACCAAAAGGAGATGGACGAGAACGTCAAGATCACCTACTTCGACAAGGTCTACAAGGATCTGATTGAATCCTATCAGAAATAACAAAAGAGCCGGCTTTCCGCCGGCTTTTTTAGGAGCAAAGCATGGACGAATACAAGCAAAGGGAATTTGGCGCAGGCAAGGATTTCACCGAAACCACCGCAGGTGGGGAGGAGATCTTTTCCGGCGTGGTCATCCATGTAAAAAAGGATACCGTCACCCTCCCCAACGGCAAAAGCGCGGGCAGGGAGGTTGTGGAGCATCGCGGCGGCGTTGCCGTGCTTGCGGTGGATCAAAACGGCTGCGTGCCGATGGTCCGCCAGTTTCGCTATCCTCTTGGGAAGCACCTTTGGGAGATTCCCGCGGGCAAGCTGGAAAGGGGGGAGGACCCCGATCAAGCCATCATTCGCGAGCTTAGGGAGGAAACGGGGCTTGTCGCCGCAACCGTACGCCCGCTCGGGCGGTTTTTTCCCACCTGCGGCTACAGCAACGAGATCATAAGGCTTTATCTTGCCACCGACCTCACCTACGTCGGCGCCAAACCCGACGACGATGAGTTTTTGGAGATCAAGTACGTCCCCATCGCCGAGCTGTATCAAAAGTGCCTTTCGGGGGAGATCGAGGACGGCAAGACAATCGTGGCGGTTTTGAAATACGTTGCGTTAAACAAGTAAAAACGCCTTTTGCGGCGCTTCCCAAAAAGGGGGGCGCCGTTTTTTTTGCCCCGACGGCAAACCGGCGCGTTTTAAAGGGGGCGAGCGCCGCTTTGACCAACTTCGCGCGCGTGCGCGCTATATGGGCGCACGCGTATTATATTAGGTAGGCGCGCGCCCGAGCGGAATTGTGGTTTTTTTGCCCAAAAAGCACAAGATGTAGTGGTTGTTTTCAAGCGGTTTTGACATCGATTAAAAAAAGCTGAAAAAGTCCGAAAATTTCCGAAAAAATTCAAAAAAACTTGTTGACAACCCCTTTTTTTCCTGCTAAGATATAGAGGTTGTCACCCAAAAAGGGGACAGCAAGCGAAACTTCAAAACAAAATAGATTAAGCAAACAATTAAATGCAAGTGAT
>DFFS01000099.1 GCA_002371075.1 Christensenella sp. UBA3770 | reverse complement strand
CGTCAAGCCGCTCCTTGTGCTCGCTGGCAAAAAGGTCCGCGCCGAAACTTCCGAGCAAATACGCGTCGGGATACAGCTTGATGATCGCGGAAAGCGCATACGACATGTTTTCCGTGAGTTTTTTTGAAAACCAGTAGTGAGCAAAATGCCTTGGCATACCTATTCCCCGCAATAATTTACGATACGATCGGGAGAGATCCCCTCTTTTACCGCCCTATCAAAGGCGGCTTGCAACGCCCCGACCTCCTTGGGTCTGTGGGCGTCCGAATTGACAACGAAGCGAGCGCCGCTGTTTTTAAGCGCCTCCCACTGCCCGTTAAAGTCCTTTAAGTGCTTGGCGTTGATCTCTATCAGCACCCCTCTTTCCGCACAGGCGGCAGCCACAAGCGCGACGTCCACCTTTAACGAATGGTTTAGATGAGCAAGCACCTTTACGGGATAGCGCGTGATCGCGGCGATCACGGCGTTTGTGTTTCTTTGAAGCGACTTTTTACCGGTGGGGATCAACCCGTTAAAGTACGTTACGACGTACATTTTGAAAAAGTCGGAAATGCTTTTCGGCGGAGCGAACTTGTGAAAGCCCGCGATCAGGTAATCCACGTCGGCAAGCTCTTTTTCCGTCATGTCAAGGTCCCCGTCCGAAGAGAGGATGTCCGCTTCCGCGCCGGCGATGACTTTGACGCCCGTCAGGCGGGAGGCTTCCGCACACTCCGCTTTTAACCAAAGATACTTTCCGAGCCCCTGCCGAAAAAGATGAAAGCCGTGATCGGTCACGGCGATCTCTTTGAGAGAGCGTTCTTTGGCGGCGACGGCGTTTTCCATCACGCTGCCCTTGCCGTCGCTGTACTTCGTGTGCGTGTGGTAGTCGCCGACAAACATCGCTTATTGTTCCGGCTGCATGCTGAAGCGGTACCCCACGCCTCTGACCGTCTCGATATAATCCATCGGGATCTTATCGCGAATGTGCGTCAGGTGTACGACCACCGTGCCGGCGTCGCCGAAGCTATCCACGCCCCACACCTTGTCAAAGATGGTTTCCTTGCGGAACACCACGTTGGGGTTGCTGGCAAGGAAATACAAAAGATCAAATTCCTTTGCGGTAAGGAAGACCTCTTCCTTTTTGAAGAAGACGCGCCTTGAAAGGGGCTTGATCACAAGATCGCGGTACTCGATGTCCACGCCCTTGTCCTGCGTGTTGCCCTTGATGCGCTCGTAGCGGGCGATGTGCGCCTTGACGCGCGCAACGAGTTCCGCCGGGTCAAAGGGTTTGACGATATAGTCGTCCGCGCCGATGCCCAAGCCTCTGACTTTGTCAATGCTGGAGACCTTTGCCGTGACCATCAAGATGGGCACGTCCTTTTCCTTGCGGAGAGAACGGCAGATCTCAAACCCGTCCATATCGGGAAGCATAATATCGAGGATCACAAGGTCAAAATCCTCTTTGAGAGCGCGTTGCTGTCCGTTGGCGCCGTTGTTTTCGATGATCACTTCAAAGCCGTCCAGCTCCAAGTAATCCCGCTCGATCTCGGCAATGTTCTTCTCGTCCTCAACAATTAAGATCCTTTTCAATTTCTTTTCCTCCTTTGGGGAATTTTGATGATGATTTTCAAGCCGCCGTCGTTGACCGCTTCCACCGTGCCCTCGTGGGCGGTAATGACGGTTTTGACGATGCTGAGCCCAAGACCGCTGCCCGTCGTGGGGTTTGTCCTTGACGGATCGCCGCGGTAATAGCTTTCAAAAATATACTCGATCTCGTGCGGAGAAACGCCGGGACCGTCGTCCCCGATCTCCAAAACGGCGTTTGCCCCGTCGGAATACACCTTGATCGTGGCGGTGCCTTCCGGCTTGTCCTTATACTTGACGCTGTTGTCCAAGATGTTTCTGACGACGCGCAGGAATTGATCCTTGTCGATATCCGCCTCCACGGGGGTCGAGGGGAAATCCGTCACGACCTTGAGCCCTTTGGTTGCGTAGATCGGAATGTTGATCGCCGCAAAGTCCTGGATGAGCTTAACGAGGTCGCGCTCCATAAACGTGTATTCGATCGTATCGATATCCATCTTGGAGAAGTCGTTGAGCTGGTTGACGAGGGCGTTCATCGTAAGCGCCGTTTCGTAGATGGTCTTTAAGTAGCGCGCCGTTTTTTCCGGCGTGTTGGCAACGCCGTCCATAAGCCCCTTGGTGTAGCCTTGGATGGTGGTCAACGGGGTTTTGAGATCGTGGCTGATGCCCGCGATGATCTCCCCGCGCTGACGGTCAAACTCCGACTTTTGTTTGTCCAGATCCGCCAGTTTGCGGCGCATCATCTCAAACTCGCCGATCACGGCGCCGATCTCATCGTTTTTGTCCGCCTTCAGACGGTATGCGTAGTTGCCCGCCGCCACCTGCTTTAAGCCGCCTTGCAACACGGTAAGGGGCGGAAAGATCGTAATGACCTGATAGTAGCAGGCAAGGAACACCACGATCGCGCAGGAAACGATCATAACCGCAAGCGCGATCTTCTTTGCCGTGGCAAACGCGTTGTCACGCGTGATCATTTTGACCGCCGCATACACCCTGCCGCCCTGCAGCACGCCGATCAGGATCTTGTCGGAGTACGCCTCCACCACGGGGCTGGCGGAACGGATGTTGAGCTCGTAATTCTTGAGCGTGTTGCCGTAGCTTCTGATCACGTTGTTTTCAGTGTCGTAGACGGAATATTTGTATCCGTACACTTCCACGGCGGCAGCCTTTTCGTCCTCGGTGCGGGAGCTTGTGAGTATGCCGGCAACGGCGTTAAACTCCTCCTCGTCGGGACCGGTGATCGGAAACTTGTCCTGCAGAGCGTTTGCAAAGAAACTGTATGCCAAAGAAAGCGCCACCATCACGGCGAAGACGATAAAGTTGGTAAGTAACAGTTTCTTTTTGATGCTCATTGGTCTATTATAACACAGCGCGCGCGAGTTTTGCAAGCGCACGCCACGCGGCGGCTTTTTGCGGGAAGGGGCTTAAGCTCCGCTTACTGCTCCTCCTCGTCGTCCGCGCCCTCGATAAGTTCCACCTTGGAAAGTTTGCTTTGAATGACGCTGCTTTTGTTTGCCGCGTTACGAATGCCTTCCGACGCCTTGTCCACGTAGCCCTGCGTCTTGTCAAGCATCTCGCTGAAACGAGCGAACTCGGTGCGGAAAGAGGATAGTAGCTTCCAGATCTCGCGGCTCCTCTTTTCTATCGCAACGGTCTTGAAGCCGACGAGCAAGCTGTTAAGAAGCGCGGCAAGCGTGGTGGGCCCCGTGACCATCACGCGATACTTGGTTTGCACAAATTCCAAAAGCGCAGACCGCTTTGCCACCTCGGCGTATAACCCTTCGATCGGAAGATACATCACGGCAAAATCGGTGGTCTGCGGCGGCTTGATATACTTTTCCGCAATGGTCTTTGCCTCGTCCTTGATGCGACGCTCCAACGCGGCGCCCATCGCGTCGATCACGGGCTTATCCCCCATTTCGCTTGCATCCACCAACCGTTGGTAGTCCTCCAGCGGAAATTTGGCGTCGATCGGCATCAGCACGGGTTCCTCCCCCTTGCCGGGCATACGCACCGCAAACTCCACGACTTCGCCTTTTCTGCCGATCTTGACGTTGGTGCCGTACTGCTCGTCCGCAAGGATCTCCCCGATCAGGGTGCCAAGCGAGATCTCGCCCCAAACGCCGCGCGTCTTGACGCCGCCAAGAACCTTTTTGAGGTCGGTCACACCGTCCGTGAGGGCTTTCATTTCCCCAAGCCCCACCTTTAAGTTGTCCAGCTGTTTGCTGATTTGTTCAAAGGACTGGTTGAGCCTTGCGGTCAGGGTCTCCTGCATCTTTTCCTCCACGACGAGGCGCATTTTTTCAAGCTGCTCGGTGTTTTCCTTTCTGACTTCGGTAAGGGTCTTTTCCAGTCCCGCCTTCATCGCATCCAAGCGGCCTTCCACGTTTTGGATAAACTCCTGCTGACGCTTGTCCTGCTTTTCAAGACTGGCGGAGACCACCGACAAAAAGCGGTCGGTGTTTTTGCCCTGCGTATCGGTGTGCATCGTGATGGCGTTCAAAAGCGTGGTGTTGGCGGCGTTCATCGAGCTTTGCAGAACGCGCGTTTGATAGTCGCTTTCCCCTTTTACGATGTTTTCCGCTTCCTTTTTGCTGATGCCGTCCCCCTTTTTTAAGGACAAAAGCACCGCGAGGATCACGATCCCCACAAGCAAGATCAGCGCCGATAAAACAATGATGATGGTCGTCGTCATTTTCTCCTCCGTATTTCCTCCGCGATAAGCACCGCTTCCTTTCTGAGCTTGTCCGGATCGCGCGATGCGCCCACGTCCGCTTGCCGCGTCAAAAGGGTGCGTAAGACCGCGCTCCTGATGGGCGGCTCGATGCCCAAACTTTCCAGTTCGTTCCCTTTGATGGGGAGGTCGGATACCTTAAGGGGCACCCCCTCCGCCCGCATTTCTTCCTTGATCTCCAAAAGTCTTTTGGCAAACCGGTTTTCGGTAAAGTACCCCGTGCCCACGCTGTCGGCGTTTTTCAGGGCGACGATGTCCTCCAAAACCTCCCACTCCCGTTGCACGAAGCGGCGCTTTTTGTTGAGCGAGGCTTCGCCGTTAAAATCAAACATATGCCAACGCACGATCTCCACCGTGCGGTTGATCTTCTCCCCCGAATAGCGCAAACGACGCATAATACGCTCCGTCATAATGGCGCTCTCCAATGAATGCATATAGAAATTGCCGCTTTGGCGAAAGCACAATGGCTTTCCGACGTCGTGCAAAAGCGCAGCAAGGCGCAGATGCGGCGGACAGGCGGCAACGGTGTGCAAGATGTGATGATACACGTCGTATTTGTGGTATTTGGAGGGTTGCATCAGCCCGACGCCCTCCTCCAATTCGGGCAGAAAATAGGCATACAGCCCGATCTCCCGCAACAGTTCCAGCGCGCGATATACGGCGCCCTCCACTCCGTACTTTACGTCTGCAACGAGAATTCGGTCCAGCTCCTCCCGCTTTCTTTCCACCGAAATGTCGGCAAGGAGCGGCGCGTACTTTTTTGCCGCGGCGAGGGTGGCGCTCTCAATGTCAAAGCCAAGCTCCGCCGCAAGACGGACCAACCTGAGCAAACGCAGCCCGTCCTCCGAAAAAACCTCTTCGGGAGAGCGCGTTGTGCGCAGGACCCGCTTTTTGATGTCCGCAAGCCCGCCCGTCGGGTCAATGATCGCCCCGTCCGAGACCCGCTTGTAGATCGCGTTGACCGTAAAATCGCGACGGAACGCATCCTCCTCCGGCGTGGAAACGAACGTCACCTCAAGGGGGGCGTGACTGCCGGAAGACAGCGGATAACTGTCGTGACGGAATTGCGTGTATTCAAAACTCTCCGTTTCGCCGATGATCTTGACCGTCCCAACGCGCGGATTGACATCCCGCACCGAAAAAAGCCCTTGCAGATCCTTCTCGATCTGCTCGGGCGAAAGTGCCCCGCAGATATCAAGGTCGGAAAGAGGAAGCCCGAGAAGTTCGTTTCTCACGGCGCCGCCGACAAGATAAAGAGGGGCGGAAGCCTTCTCTTGCAAAAGCTCGAGAGAGGTCATATCGTCAGTTTGTGATTTTGACCGTGTAGATGTCCTCCGTGCTCTCGTCCACTTTGACTTTGGATGAGATCTCGACACCGCAGATCACAAGAACGTCCTTGCCGCAAGCGATCAAAGGGAGCTCGTCCCTGTCGCGGCTCGGATACTTGATGTTGGTCAGATAATTGCCGAGGGTCTTGGTGTAACCGCCGAAGGTCGTAAAGACGTCGCCCTCCCTGCGGTTGCGAATCACGCTGCCCTCGGGGATCTTTTTGGGATCGAAGCGCAGCCCGACGCCGTGATAGTCACCGATCGTCAGTTTGACGCCGTTGGGCAAAACGGTCTCCCCCTCCTTAAAGGGGAGCTCATAGGGCACAACTTCCGCCGCGCGCATGATCATCAGGTGCTCGGGCGCCTTGATGGCAATGAGCCCTTGCGACAGGCTGATCTCCTTGCCCGTCTCCTTGTTTAGGAGGGAAAGGACGTCCATCAAATTGCATTGTTCAAAGTCAAGAGCAAAGCCCTGCTCGATCATCGCCTTGCGGATGCTGTGGCGAACAAGCGCGGGGTGCGCCTCCTTGAGCGCGCCGACGGAGAAGATGATGCGGGACTTGTCGTCCACCTCGTAGGGGACGGCGACGCTGTCCATAAAGGCAATGGTCTCCTTGGCGGCGCCGGTCAGGCGCTCGATGCTCTTTCTGTATTGAGGGAACATCTTTTCCACCACGGGCAAAACCTCGTGACGGATAAAGTTCCTCGTGTATTCCAAATTGTAGTTTGTGCTGTCTTCCACGTGGGGGACTTGGTGCGCCTCGCAATATTCGGCGATATCCAAACGGGAAAGCGAGAGCATCGGACGGATATACTTGCCGCTCCTTGCGCTGGGAATGCCCTCCAGCCCCTTGACGCCCGTGCCGCGAAAGATGCGCATCAGGACGGTCTCGCACTGATCGTCCAGTTGGTGCGCCGTGGCGATCTTGTCCACGACGCCCTTGCGAAGCAATTCGTCAAAATAATGATAGCGGAGTTCGCGCGCCGCTTGCTCTATCCCGATCAGGTGCTCCTTGGCGTAGCCGGGGACGTCCACCTTGGTGTAACAGACGGGAATGTCGTGCTCGGAACAGTAGTTTAACACAAACGCCTGATCGGCAAGACTCTCCTCCCCGCGAATGCCGTGTTCCACGTGAATGGCGATCACGCGGATCAAAAGATCGTTGTGGTGCTCCACCAAATAATGCAGCAGGCTCATGCTGTCCCTGCCGCCGGAAACCGCCACGCCGACCCTGTCTCCTCTCTCGAATAAAGCCGTATTGATTTGCATAGTGACTCCTTGCCGAACGTTGTTCGGCATAAAAAAACTTTCGATTACAAAACCGCCGGCCCCGAAGAGCCGGCGTCTTGACTTATTCCTCCGAGATCGCGCTCACCGGGCAGCCTGCTTCGCAAGCGCCGCAGTCGATGCACTGCTCTTTGTCGATTTCGTACTTTCCGTCGCCTTCCGCGATCGCGCTGACCGGGCAGGTAGCGCTGCAAGCGCCGCACATGATACATTCGTCACTGATAACTCTGGGCATAGTAATTTATCTCCTTTTTATATAGTTATAGCATAACGCTCAATGGTTATTATAACACACACGCACGACCTTTTCAACAAGTAAAATGGTTTTTTTTCTCGCTTTTAAAGGAATTATGCTTTGCAAATCACTTTGGTGCCCGCTCTTAGTTTGCGATGGAGCCGTCCGCTCAAATGGACGGTAAAGAAGAACTGTTTATATAATTCATCTTCACTTCCCAAGCTATCTGCCTTGTTGATCGCGCCCACCGGGCTTTTATCCCTTCATAAATAAAAGAACTTAAAACAATATCCACGTAGAATGACAAATGGTTTTTATCAAAATTCGCATTGCATACAATTCCGCAGTAAGCATCGTGTAGGCGACGGAGAAAGGGGGAGAGGCAAGTGCTCTCCGAGGAGGCGGGTCTGAGCGTACTCCTTGTACGTGATGCCCGACGACGCAGGTAGTTAACGATGCATATGCCCGTTTATGCGCCGCCTTTTAGTTTTCCCGTCAACGTAAACTTGTCAAAGCCGTTTTGCCTAAGGGCTTCATAGAGGACGATCGCCACGCTGTTGGAAAGGTTTAAGGAGCGTATCTCCCCCCACATCGGGATGCGCACGGTGCGGTCGTAGTTTGCCGCAAGAACGGCTTCGTCGATCCCCTTGGTCTCCTTTCCGAACAGAAGATAATCCCCGTCCTTGTAGCTGACGTCGGTGTACACTTTTTTTGCCTTTGTGGAGGCGTACCACATTGTGGCGCCCGCCTTTACGTTTTGCTCGTTTTGTGCGTAAAAATCCGCCAAATTGTCATAGACTTTTATCGTCAGTTTGTCCCAGTAATCCAGCCCTGCGCGGCGCACCGATTTTTCATCGATGTCAAAGCCGAGCGGACGCACCAAATGCAGCGTACAGTTTGTCGCGGCGCAGGTGCGCGCGATGTTGCCGGTGTTTTGGGGGATTTCGGGTTCAATTAAAACTATATTTATCATTTCTTTCTTTTTCAACCGCGCAGAAGGGCGCATCTGCAACCATTCCGCGCGCTCTCATTGGTTGATTTTTCTGCTTATTATCTTTTTTCTGATCTCAAATATCAAACACTATTAAACACGACGACGGAGAACGGTGTAGAGACGAGCGCTCTCATTTTTTATACTATTCTGTCTGTTTTGCTAGCCGGATATGCTCCGTTATACGTCGTCGCGGTAGATCGGCGGCAAAACCATCTTATGCCCTGCCGAGCGGTGGTAGCGATCGATGATCGCCTTTGCCTCGGCGGAAACCTCCTCACCACGCAGGTAGGCGTCGATCTCGGCGTAGGTCACGCCCATTTCCTTCTCGTCGGTTTGTCCCTCAAACAAGCCTGCGGACGGGGCTTTTGTCACCACGTGCTCCGGCGCGCCGAGATAGCGCAAAAAGGCAAATACTTCGGAAGCGGTCAGATCGGCGATGGGGTTAAAGTCGCAAGCGCCGTCCCCCCACTTGGTAAAGTAACCCATATACCGCTCGCTCTTGTTGCCTGTGCCCGCAACCAAATAACCTCTTTCCGCGCCGATGGCGTATAAGGTGGTCATGCGAAGACGGGGCGCGATGTTGGCAAGCGCGCCGTTTTTGGTGAGGGTGCCCTTGGTCGCCTCAAGCAACTTTTCCCTGACTTCCGTCAGGTCCACCACCATGGTTTCAACGCCGTACTTGGCGGCAACGGCAAGACCGTCCTCTTTGTCCTCCCCGAAATTCCGCTTGGAAGCGCAGGGCATGATGACGCCCAAAACGTTTTCCGTGGCAAAGGAGCAAAGCGCCGCGACAAGCGCGCTGTCTTTGCCGCCGCTGTTGCCGAAAACAACGCCTTTTGCGCCCGAGGAAGCCAACATATCTTTGATAAAGGCGACTCTTTTTTGTTTTTCCTTTTCCCAGTCTCTCATTGCGCGAACCTCCGCTTATCAATGTAACTTAACAGCATTATAACACGATTACATGCCAAAAGTTTATGTTTTTGTTGTAATTGCGCGCGAAAATTTATTATAATAGACGTTGAGGTACTTACTATGAGCAACTTTTACTGTCCCGAAAAATACAAAAGCATTCTCGGCGTGTACGACACGCAGGTGGCGATCGGCTGCTTAAAGCGTCTTTTTGAAGACAAACTTTCGGCGGCGCTCAACCTGATCCGCGTATCCGCTCCCCTCTTTGTGGACCCCAACACGGGGTTAAACGACGACCTCAACGGCGTGGAGCGCGCGGTCAATTTTGACATCAAGGAGACGGGGACGGAGGCTCACATCGTCCACTCTCTCGCCAAATGGAAGAGGTTGGCTCTTAAAAAGTACGGCTTCCCCGTCGGACAAGGGCTCTATACGGACATGAACGCCATTCGCCGCGACGAGGAGATGGACAACCTCCACAGCATTTACGTGGATCAATGGGATTGGGAAAAGGTCATTGACAAAAGCACCCGCACGGTGGAGTTTTTGAAGAGCGAAGTCAAAAAGATCGTTGCCGCCATTGCGGACACCAAGGATGAGATCAACAAAAAGTATCCGTCCTTAAAAACCACCCTCTGCCGCGAGGTCGCTTTCGTTACGACGCAACAGCTGGAGGACCTGTATCCCGACCTTACCCCCAAGGAGAGGGAGGACGCCTTCCTTGCGGAATATAAAACCGCCTTTGTCATGCAGATCGGCGACAAACTCAAGAGCGGCGAAAAGCACGACGGCAGAGCGCCCGACTACGACGACTGGGCTCTAAACGGCGACATTCTTTTCTACAACGAAGTGCTCGGCAGGGCGTTTGAAGTGTCCTCCATGGGCATTCGCGTGGATCAAAAGAGCATGGACGAGCAGCTGACCAAAGCGGGCGCGGATAATCGCCGCGATCTCCCCTTCCACAAGGCGGTGCTTTCGGGCGAGCTGCCCCTGACGATGGGCGGCGGCATCGGGCAATCACGCCTTTCCATGTTGCTTCTTGAAAAGGCGCACATCGGCGAGGTGCAGGTTTCCCTTTGGGATGACGAAACGTTAACACAAGCCAAGAAAAACGGCATAGTTATATTGTAAAAAAGGGAGGCTCTTTGTGAACAACATCCCCGAGACCTTTGGCAGCGCCGTATTTAACGACGAAAAGATGCGCGAGCGTCTGCCGAAAGACATTTACGAATCATTGAAAAAAACCGCAGAGAGCGGCGCGCGGCTGGAGCCCTCCATTGCCGACGTCGTGGCGGAAAAGATGAAGGATTGGGCGTGCGAAATGGGTGCGACGCATTTTACGCATTGGTTCCAACCCATGACCAACATCACCGCCGAAAAGCACGATAGCTTTATCTCCCCCATCAAGGGCGGCGAAGGGGTCATTATGGAATTCCGCGGCAAGGAACTCTCCTACGGAGAGCCCGACGCCTCCAGCCTGCCCAACGGCGGTCTTCGCGCCACGTTTGAAGCGCGCGGATACACCGCATGGGATCCCTCCTCTTACGCCTTTGTAAAGGACGGCACGCTGTTTATCCCCTCCGTTTTTATCTCCTATTCGGGTGAGGCTCTTGACAAAAAGACCCCCCTGCTCCGCGCTACGCAAGCGCTTGGCAAACAGGTTGCAAGGATCCTTGCTTTGTTTGGCGGCGCAAGCGGCAAGACCGCCATCCCCACCGTGGGGGCGGAACAGGAGTATTTTTTGATCGATAAGGACGTTTATATGAAGCGTCCCGACCTGATCACCTGCGGCAGGACGCTGTTTGGCGCGCCGCCCGCAAAGGGACAGGAACTGCACGACCACTACTTTGGCGCGATCAAACCGCGCGTAAAAGCCTTTATGGCGGAGCTGGATCACGAGTTGTGGACGCTTGGCGTTTTGGCAAAGACCAAGCACAACGAAGCCGCCCCCTCTCAACACGAGCTTGCTCCCCTGTTTAACGGCGCCAACGTCGCCACCGATCACAATCAGATCACGATGTCCACGATGCGCCAGCTTGCCGAAAAGCACAATCTGGTGTGCCTCTTGCATGAAAAACCTTTTAAGGGCGTCAACGGCAGCGGCAAGCACAACAACTGGTCGCTTTTGTCAGACACCGGCGTAAACCTTTTGGAGCCGGGCGAGACCCCTGCGGAAAACGCGCAATTTTTGTTGTTCCTGACCGCCGTCATCAAAGCGGTGGACACGCATCAGGACCTTTTGCGAATGAGCGTCGCCACGCAAAGCAACGATCACCGCTTGGGGGCAAACGAGGCGCCGCCCGCCATCATCAGCATCTCCCTTGGGGAGGAACTGACCGATCTTTTGACCGCTTTGGAGCAAAACGCCACCTATCGCGGCAAGAAAAAGGTGCAGATCGAGATCGGCGCGGACGTGCTGCCCAAGATCCCCAAAGCCACGACGGACAGAAACCGCACCAGCCCCTTTGCCTTTA
>DFFS01000009.1:317-30516 GCA_002371075.1 Christensenella sp. UBA3770 | reverse complement strand
CGGCGAGGGCAACGAAACCGTTCCGGAAGAAAAGCGCGTGTCGTTCTATGATTACATCGCCTCTTTTGAAACGGGTGAAAAGGTCCCCGTCGCATATGGCAACATGGGATACGCCTTCTCCCCCACGGTGGGCACGGCGGGCGGCTCCGGTCTTGTCGGCAAGGTGTATTACGCAGGCTTCTGCAATACGACGATCGCTTCGCAGGCGGATTACAACGCCGTTGCGGCAAACGTCGCAAACGACTATCGTCTTTACGTAAAATACAACGTTACCAACTCCTTCACGATCGATGAAACCACAACCGCTTCGATCGGCTCGGAAGAGAAGCCGTTTATCGGTGCGATCAACGGCAACGCCAACACCGTCACGATGGATTCCGACGCTTCGTTGCACGCATTTGTGGGCGTGCTCGGCGCCTATGACGACGAGGCGTGCGTCAGTATGATCAAGAGCCTTTACTTAGAGGTCCGTTCCGGCAGCTTTATGGTGGAATCGGAGGCGGACAAGGTAAGGGGCTTCTTGACCAACGTCAACAACGGCACGATCGCCGGCGTCAACTTGTTGATCCACGGCTATCTTAAGAATGCGGGCGGCAGCGCGGGCGTCGTAGCCGGCGTTAACAACGGCAAGATCGAGTCCGCCACCGTAACCATCGACTACGCCAAGGCATTCGGCGTGGACGGCTTCGGCGCGATCATCGCAAAGAACGCGGGCGGCATCGCGGGCGAAAACAACGGTGAGATCGGCGGTAATATGCCCAACTCCATCGACGTTTCCGTTTTGAAGAGCGGCTCCTTCCGCGGCGTGATCTACGGCTCGGAAAGGGCGGGTGGTATCGCAGGTGTCAACAACGAAAACGGTGTGATCCACTCCGTCATCGTTACCTTCTCCGGTATGATCGTCGGCGGCAATGCTTCCGTGGTCGCGGGTGAAAACGCAGGGCACATTCAGAGCGCGCTTGTCACAGCTCTGAGCGGCGCATTTTACGCGGCAAGCGGCAGCTTCGGCATGATCGCAGGCGTCAACGGCGGCTTGATCGGGCATAGCGACGTCTCGTCGGCAAACTATGAAAAGGTCATCAAGGCGTACGTTTACGAGTCGCCGCGTTACGGCGACGCGCTTGACGTCAAACTGGGCGAAACCGTGGTCGTCTCTTTGGCGGCGACTGCTACGCCCACGCTGGGCGGTATTGTTGGCGTCAATGCGGAAAACGGTGTTGCAAACGCAATGATCGTTGAGTTGCATTCGCCCTTGATCGCGTCCGAAAAGGCAGGTATTCTTGCCGGTGAAAACAACGGCACGCTTTTATCCGCCACCGTTACCTCCGCCGAAAACGCAAACGTCTATGCGGCTACGGCAGGCGGTTTGGTCGGTTTGAACGTCGGCACGGTTGACCGTGTCACGGCGATCCTGCGCGGCGCGGTAGGTAGCGACGCCGCAGGGGAAAACGGCATTGTCCAAAGTGAATTTGCAGGCGGTATCGTCGGCAAAAACACCCATTCCGGGGAGAGTGTTTCCAACACCGCCGTTGCGCTTTACATAGACGTTTACGGTCAAAACGCAGGACTTGCCGCAGGTGACACCGCTTCCAACGCGGCGGTCAACGCTTGGGTGCAGATCTGCAACAGCTCGTTGACTGCGGTCGTGGGCAATCCGTCCGTTCTCTCCTCCGGCTTTAACGTGTTCCGCGTTTTGAACGAAACCCTTCTTAACGCGACGCTTACGGAAAAGACGGGACGCTTGTCCTTTGGCTCGGCGATCTCCGGCGTGAAAAAGTGGTATACGGACATTTCGTCTTGGACGTCAAAGACAGGCTTCGTTTCCGCTTTGACCGGCAAATTGAAGTATGATCCGGACGGCATGGAAAAGGACGTCACCTATTATGTTTGTTACGACAATTTGGAGATTTTGAACCGCACCGATTTCAACAATCTTGCGACAAAGATCAACAGTCATTCCTATTACAACAACGTGCTCTTCCGCTTGGGCGGCGACATCATGGTGCCAAGCGGCGCCGTCTTGCGTCCGATCGGTACGGAAGAGTATCCGTTTAACGGCATCTTTGACGGCGCGTTCTATTCGATCACCCTGCAAACGGGCGCCGCGATCAGCGGTCCGCGTTATGCCGGTCTGTTTGGCTACACCGCCGAAAACAGCGTGATCAAAAACCTCGTTTTGGTGGTGGAAGAAGGCGTTTCCATCGGTAGCGTCAACAGCTATGTGATCGGTTCTTTCGTGGGCTATAACCAAAGCGAGATCCAAAACGTGTTTGTCAACCTGTCTTCCAAGTTGACGTACAATTCGCAAAGGGATTACGTCGGCGCATTCATCGGCTTCCAAGCTCCCGTGGCGCCGCAGACCCAAAACGTTTGGATCAGCGTGTTAAACGGCAAGGACCCGGTCGTGGGCAATATGACGGAGACCTCAAGCTATGGCGTTAACCACATCGGCGTGCTTGGCAACGGCATCACAGAGCTTCAGATCCAAGGGAACCTTCCCGAAATCCGCAACAGCTATCTTGAAGGCGGCACTCCCGAGATCCGCGTCAAGTATTTCGTTCCGACGGGAGAGTTCGGCACCGCATCTTACAAGGCGCGTTGCCAAGCCTACTTTGACGCTTTCGGCGGGTGGTACAGAAACATCCGCGAAGAAAACAGTTTGATCAAGGCAAGCACGGTGACGGGGCTCGGCGACTTCTCAAGCAACGACGAACAACATGCCGTATGGCTCATTACGGAAGCTAACGCGGTAGATCAGCAAATCACGCTGTCCTTTATCAAGTTGATCATCAGAAATGAAGAGGATTTTGTGCAGTTTGCCGAAAACATCAAGAATTACGGCGACCAGGGAGCGGTGTTTAAGCTGGACAAGGACATTACGGTGGACTTTACGTCCTGTTTGTCCGTAGGCACGCCGGAGCGTCCGTTTACCGGGACCTTTGACGGGCAAGGAAAGGTGATCACCGTTACGGGCAATTTGATCAAGAGAGAATACGCCGGCGTCTTCGGTTACGTGGGGCCGCGCGGTTTGATCAAAAACCTCCTGATCGAAGTTGGTGAGAACGTGAAGTTCGGCGATAACGACGCGCTGTATTCCGGCGTGGCGGTCGCATTGCTTTACGGCTCCATTCAGAGCGTAGTCGTGCGCGTATACGCGGATACCGTCGTTTACACAACGCAGGGACGTGCCTCCTCGGGCGGTATCGTCGGCAGAGCGGGCAAACTGAAGGATGACGGCTCGGTCTTGTACGACTATTCGATCGACAACTGCTGGCTCATCGCCATGGAAAACGCAACCGTGACCGACACGATGGGCAGGGAGGACGGCGCCGTTTACGACGCGTTCTATGCCGCCCACGGCGTCGCCAGAAAACTGCAAATAGTGGGCTCGGTGGACGTGCCGGATGATCCCTTCGAGACCAATCCGTTTAAGAAAGGGCCGCTCTGGGTCAGCCTTTCCACCGAAAACGGAAGCATCTTATTTAATGCCACCACGGGCGGCACCAATTTCTACGGCTTTATCGACAACGCCACCACCGACGAAGCCAAGATGAAGCCAATCTCCGATAGCGCCACAAACATCTATCGTTGGACGGTCAAAACGGGCGACGTATACGGCGATGACATTCCCACCGGCGAAGATATGCTTTGCGTTTTTATCAACAAGTATATCAGCACGACGGAGGAGTTCTTAACGATTGCCGAGAACGTCAGTTTAGGCAGGAATTATCGCGGCATCATCTATGAGCTCGGCGCCGACATCACGATCTCGGCAAGCGACCTTGAGGGCGGCGTGTACAACCCGATCGGCGGCGAAGTGAAAGTCGCTTCGGGCGCGGGGTACGAGAGCTTTATCGAGCGCAACTTTATCGGCGGCTTCTACGGCAACGGCCACACGATCACCATCGAGGGGGACGTTTCCATCACCGCTCGTTACGCAGGTTTGTTCGGAAGGATCGGAGCGGAAGCCAGGATCAAGGATCTCATCCTGATCGTACAAGGCGAGATCGGGCGCGACAATGCGGAAAATACCGTCCGTACGATCTATGCGGGCGCCCTTGCGGGGTATGCGCTTGGCGGCAAGTATGAAAACATCGTTGTCGTCGTGGACAAAAACGCCACGTTGTTCGGATCCGTTGGAACGGGCCGTGCGTTTGGCTATTTGCCCAAAGATCTTGCGTCTGACGTCGCGACCAACTGCTGGGCGATCAGCTACAACAGCAAAGCAAACTACGAGCTTAACGAAAGCGAGCTTTCCTTTAACAAGGGAGGCGACGGCATCAACCAGGGCGGTTTCAACAGCTTGATGGTCATTGCGGCGGGCGTTGTCACCGTCAACCGCGACGGTACGGACTATTACTTTACGTATTCCGATCCCAATGCGGAGGCGGGCTCGCAAGTCAGAGTCAACCCCTATTGGTACGATCGCTATACGGATGAGGCGCTTGGCGAATACTGGCACACCGAGGATGACTTTGTCGGCTCGGGTTGGGCGGATACCTTTAAAAACGCCGGGTTCTATCCGACGGGTGAGGAAACGCGTTTGATCTACAACGTCAGCTTCTTAAAGAGCGAGATCTCCACCTATGCCGATCTGCAAAAGTACGCCACCAACGTCAACGAGGGGTACGACTTCTACAAGTTGACGTTTACCTTGGAAGCGGATATCACGCTTGAGTCGGATTTCGTTGCCATCGGCACGGCGCAAAACGGCATGAACGGCACGTTTGACGGCAAGAAGCATACGATCACGCTGCCTCAAAACGTCACGGTGGAGGGCGCTTACGCCGGTATCTTCGGCTACGTTTCCGAAAACGGTGAGATCGTCAATCTCCGCATCCTTTTGAAGGGCACGATCGGCAAAAACACCTATACGCAAGAGCAGATAGCGGGCTTTGGCGTGGAGAACACCCGTTATGCAGGCGCCATTGCATACAACAAAGGTTTGCTTCGTAACGTGATCGTCGTGGCGGACGGCGTGACCCTCCGCACGTTGGAGGGGACAAGCGGTCTTGCCATCGCTTACGACACCACCAACTTGCTTGAAAACGTTTGGGCGCTTGTGGACGCCTCCTCGTACGTGGATTCCATCGGCGTTTGCACCGTGGGCGACAGCCGCGTCAACACGATGACCGTCGTGGGTATCGGCGCTGTCGACGGCGACTTTGACGCAAGCTCGTATCAAGTCAAATTTACGACGGACGGCGTCGTCCCCGTCATGGGCTGGTACAAGTCCTTTGAAAAGAATCAGCAGATCTCCAAGGCAATGCTTTCCTCCGGTGATCTTGCAAACGGCCTCAACGGCTATTTGCTCGCGCCCGTGGATTACAGCGGCGTGCACTATGAGGTTGCCGTCATTACGACGACCGTCACCAACGTTAAGGAACTCATCGCGATCGCAGAGGACGTCAACGTGGGCGGTTATACCTTTGAAAACATCACCTTTAACCTCGGGTGCGACATCGCGTTGCCCGACGCAAACACCGCGCTCGGCTACCTGTCCATCGGCACGGAGGAGCACCGCTTCAAGGGCACTTTCAGCGGCAAAAACGGCAACGACTATCACAAACTTACCGTCACCGCGGGCTACGTGTTGGACGGCGTGTTCGGTTACAACGCCGGCACCGTAACCGACCTGCACGTGGCGGTTCTCGGCACGATCGGCAAGGTTTCGGGTGATTCCGACAACGTGTACGGCGTCGTTGCGGCTGTTAACAGCGGCACCATCCGTCGCGTTTACGTCAACGTTGCTTCGGGCGGCGTGGTCACCGGAAAAACCGTCGGCGGCATCGCGGGCAGCAACATCGGCACGATCAGCGATTGCATGGTGGTCGTCGAAGAGGGCGGCTTGATCGAGGCAAGGACCAACCGCAGAAACGTCGTCAACGTCGGCGCTGTGGCGGGCATCAACTACGGCACGATCGAGGGCGCATCCGACTTTGCGTATTGGAGCGAACGCGAGCTGCTTCCCACGGTGGAAACGCGCATTGCTCGTAGTGATGAAGAGGCGGAAGCAAACGTCTTTATCTTCGGCACGATCTCCGCTGTTTCCACGGCTTCGGCAGGTTCCGGCGCGGCAACCAACGCCGGCGGCGCGGTGGGCAACCAAAACGACGGGTTCATCAACTATATGATCGTTTATCTTGCCGATTCCGGCGTGATCTCCTCCGTCGCTCCCGACGCGGGCTTGGCGAGGGCGGGCGGCTTTGTCGGTTACTCCAAGGCGGCAATGAACCACAGCGCGGTGTTCCTCTACGGCGACATCGTTTCGGAGGATTATCTCGGCGGCACGGCGGGCTATTTGGACGGCGTGATCGCAATGAACGTATGGCAGGTCACCTTAAACCGCGTTATCGACGGCGCGGGCGAGGGCGCAAAGACCGTCAACAGCCTCAACATCAAGGGCAACGGCAAGGTCAAAGCGTCGATCGACCTGTTCACCAAGAGGATCATCTTCATCAACGTCACCGACGCAAGCGGCTCCAAGATCGACAACTGGTACACTGCTCCTTCCGTGGAAGTGGACGATAAGACGGGTAACGTCGGTGAAAACCGCAACACCTTCCTGCCGCTTGCCACCATTCAAAACAAAAACGTGACGGTCATCTTCGTCAACACCGAGATCTACAACGCAGCCGACCTCAACGATATGGCGTCTTCCGTCAGCGGCGGTTTGTCGGGCAACACGCTCGTCTTCACCTTGATGAACGACATCACGGTGGACGTCGGCGACCTCACCGCTTTGATCGGCACGGCGGAGTATCCGTTTAACAACGTGTTTGACGGCATGGGTCACAAGATCACGTTAAAGGGCGGCGCCCTGTATGGAGAGGACTACTACGGCTTGTTTGGCTACACCGGCGCGACAAGCATCATTCGCAATTTGACCGTGCAAGCGGAAGCCGGTGTTTACGGTGCGGAAACGTCGGAGCGCAGCGCCATTCTCGTGGCATACAGCGAGGGCGCGATCACCGGCGTCACCGTCATTATGGACGAAGGGGCGGAACTCTACGGTGAGTCCGTCGCCGTGGTTGCGGCAAGCTCCTTTGGTCCCATCGACAACGTTACGCTTACCCTTTCCGGCAGATTGATCGCATCGGCGGCAAACACAGCCATTGCCGGCGGTTTGGTGGGCGCCAACGAGGGCACCATCGAGAACGTTACGATCGAAACGACCGAAACCTTTGAAGCGTTTGCGGGCGGCGTGACGGCTTATGCGGGCGTCCTTGCAGGCGAAAACTACAAGACTGTCTTCTCATCCGAGATCACCTATTCCGGCACGTTGACGGCAAACGGCTCGATGACCGGTTATTCCGGCGTGGCTGTCGGCGTCAACCTCGGCAACGTTTATCGCGTTTACGTGGAGATCGCGGACGGCAACTTCGGCGCGGGCGTCAGCGGCGGCTTGATCGGAAACAACGTCAACGCCTTGACCGCGTCACTCGTAAAGATCGTCGGCGAAACCTTTAAGGGCACCGACAGCGCGGTTGGCTACGCAAAAGCAAAAGACGCAAACAAAGTGCACAACGTTTGGGTGTATTCCGACAAGATCGCAAACGTTTCGCAAACGGCGTGCATCAACTCTATGATTTACGACGAGCGGGCAATTTCCTGCCCGACGGCGGCGGAAGTCAAGCATGGCAAGATCGCGTTCTCTGCGGACGTTACCAATCTGCGCAAGCTTGTGGCGTACTTTGCCAACGTCGTCAACGGCTCGTATGAAGCGGGCACCGGCGCTGCGATGGACAACGTGGAGTACAGCGTTGTGCTCGAAAAGAGCATCGTGACCTATCAAACCTACGATATGGAGGCGGAAAACGCCGTATCGCGCAAGATCGCGGACGTAAGAGTCCGTTTCGTAACAAGGTCGGGTATCGGCAGCGGCAGCGAACTGTACGCAATGGCGCTTGCCGTAAACAGCGGCGTTTACACGTTTGACGGCGCGGACTTCCTGTTGACGCAGGATATCACGCTCCCCACGCGCGCATTCCCCGCGATCGTCTTCCCGAACAAGGCAAGCCTTGACGGCGCGCATCACGTCATTACGGTGGGCGGCGCAACGTTGACGGACGCTTTGTTTGCCTCCAACGCGGGTGTGATCAAAAACGTCGGCTTGCGCTTTACCGAAGCGGGCAGCGCGGCGTCTTTGATCTCAAACAACACGGGTTCACTCACCAATGCGGTGGTTTATTTTGAAACGGGCGTCACGCTGGCAAGCGGCGATTTCTTCGCGGCGACCAACAGCGGCACCTATAGTAATTTGTGGCTCGTCGTCAGAAACGACGCCGCCCTTGACGAGGGCGCTTTGCCGTACTCTGTCATCAAGATCAACGGCGTCGGCACCCTCCGACAGGGCGGAAACGACGGCTTGACCTTTACGGCGGCAGGGAGCGACGGCGTGATCTTTATCGGATACGAAAAACAGGGGGCGATCTTCTCTTCCGACGTGCTGTTTGATACGGCGGAAAAGGATAAGCTCATTTACACCGCGCACTTTATTTCCACTACCGTAAACAGCGGGTACGAACTGGAAGTTTTGAGCGATGTCGTTGCGCTTGGCTATGATGGCGCGGGTCAAACCTTTGCCGTGACGGCGGACATTGAAGTGAACAAGCCGCTCTTTATAGGGGGCACGTTCATCGGCGTCATCGAAGGCAACGGACACGTGATCAGAGCAAACGGCGTCAAGTCGGATGAGACGGAGACCTTTATGTTCGGTGTCTTCGGCGGCACGATGAAGGACGTTGTGCTTGACCTTACCGAGGGCGGCAAATTGCATCTGTTCTCTTCGGACAGGGCTGTTGCGATGACAAACGTCGTGATCTTGGAAGAAAGGAATGCGCTCTCCGTGGGTGGCACCGTGACGGCAACAAACGTTTGGGTCGTTTCGGAAAACGAGGAGCTTTACGAAGCCTTCCTCGGCGGGGACTACGCCGCCTATTCGCTCCTTTACAAGAACGGCGCGATCCGCTTTGCCTTTAACGACGGCATCACCGTTTCCGCCGATGACGACGAGGATCAGGTGTTTGCCGGTTGGTACGGAATGCTGGGCGCCGCGCAAGGTGCGGTGGTCAAAGCAAAGACTTTGTCTTTGCCCGCTCAAAACGGCAACGTGTATTTGCTCAATTATATCAACCGCACCCTCGGTGAAACGGATGATCTCGTCCGTTTGGCAACGGCAGTCAAGGGTGGCTTTGCCTTTGAAAACACGACCTTCCGCGTTGTGGACGGCGGCTTTACCGTAAAGGAAAAGATCGAAACGATCGGCGACGCCACGCACGAGTTCAAGGGCAACATCTGCGGCGGCAACAAGTCGGAGATCGTCTTTGCAAAATACGGCTCCGGCGAAACCTTTGAAGTATCGCCGTTCCTGCATCGTTTGATCGGTGAGCTCAAGGAGATCGTCTTCGTCTACAAGGCAGGCGCGGCGTTTAACGGTACGCCGACCACCGTCAACGAGAACGCAGGCAGAATGCAGGGCGTTGTGGTCGTCTCCGAAAATGCGGCGCTGTTTAACGGCGGCGCAGGCTTGACCCTTGTCAACGGCGGAGAGATCAAAAACGGTTGGCTCTTAACGAGAGGCGAGGACGCCGCGGTTGCCGCGGGCAGCTTGGAGGGCGTCAACCAAATGCGTTTGGACGCAACGACGTGTGACGTCACCTTTACCGAAAACGCGCAAGGCACGCGCGTGATCTTTCACTTGTCGCCGTCGACGGGCAGCTTCCTGTGCTTGTACGGCTTTGACGGAAAGGTGGTGTTCCCGGGCAACTACAGCAACGGTTATTACACCGCTCCCGCCACGGCAACGGGCAACAAACTCTCCGTCAAGAGCATCAAGGAGATCGCGGATCAAGACGAGTTTGTCTATCTTGGCTATATCACCGCCACGGACAACCTGCAAGAAGGCAGCGTGATCAAGCTCAAAAACAACGTGGAGATCAAGAGGAACCTCAAGTCCATTTACTTTGAGGATTTGATCCTTGACCTAAACGGCTATTATCTCAATCTTACCGCGCCCACCTCTACGGGCGAAATGATCTTTGGCGCCGATCGTAACGCCGAAACGTCAAGCGGCACCGTTCAAAACGGTTCGATCTACCTCAACAAGGAAGCTTACGGCATCGGCGTCAAAGGGCTTACCTTGAAGAACTGCGTGGTGTTCCTCACAAGCGACGGCATGACGCTTCCGGAGTACAACGTTTCGGGCACCGTGAAGATCGTTACGGAAGATCGCACGAGAAAGACGGAACTCTTTGCGGTAAGCGGCAACTATTCCTATTTGTACGCGCCCAAGGCGGCTTACGTGTTTGAAACCTCGCCCGAAGTGGACGCCGCCATTCGCTATTCCTGTGATGCAAACGATTTCGTCGGGCAGGAGAACGCGCTCTATTACTACGGCGGCATCGAAAACATCGGCGGGACGGAGGACGTCGCTTACTTTGCGGCAAAGACCGTCAAGACCGCATCGCAGTTTGTCGACCTTTGCAAAGCGGCGGAACTTTCGGAGGATTCGCTCCTCGGCGCAACGGTCACCCTCGACTCCGACATCGAGGTGGCAGGCACCCTCGCAAAGGGCTTGGCGTATGCCGGCGCGCTTGTCGGCGGCGGACACACCGTGACGGTCACGGGCGGCACCTTTACCGGCGCCTATCTGAGCCTTTTGTCCGGCGGCTCCGCTTCCGACGTTGCCTTTGCCTTTAAGGAAGCAACCATCAATACTGCAGTCAAATTGGTCTCCGCCGCGGATGAAAACGCGGGCAGGATCGTTGTGATCGTGTATCAACCCGTCGATGCGCTGCAAGTGGAAGACAAAGCGATCGTTCTAAACGTTTACGGGCAGGGCTCGGTGGACGTCGCCTTTGGTGAGGACGTCGTCTTTACCGCAAAAGAGAGCGGCAACTATGCCCTCAAGGAATGGAAGAGGGGCGAGACGTCGCAAGGCAGAGAAGCAAGCATCACGGCGGACGATGCCGATGCGGCGTACTTCGCACTGCGTTATCTTGTTAAGATCGAGTACGTTGGCGCGACGGAGGAGGTCTTAAAGAGAAATCAAAGCGATCTGCCCACCTTTAAGGGTGACGTCGGCGTGCTCTTTGACAAGACCGTCGGCAACGAGATCACCGTCGAAGTGGATGATATCGGCAAAAACTTCCTCTTGAAAGGCATCTCTTCCGATGACGCTTTCGTCGCGGTGGGCGCCAACGCTTGGACGTACGCCGTTACGCTGGGCGAATCTTACGAAATTGCGCTCAAGGTTGACCTCAGCCATATCTCTATGGTTTGGGAATCCGTTGACTACAAAGCCGACGAAACGGTGTTTACCGGCTACGACGCCCTCAAGGCGGAGCTGATCACCGCCGGTTACGAAGTAAAAAACGAATATGCACCTTTGGACGATACGCCGCCCCTCGTAAGCAGCAAGCCGTATCACGCAGGTAGCTACCTCGTGTCGGTCCGCGTCTTTACGGGCACCGGAGATAACAGAAGAATCATCTGTGACGCCGAGGGCGGACTCATCATCAAAAAGGCGATCCTGACCTTTGACGGCGTTTCCATTCAAGACAAGGTCTACGACGGCACAGCCGTTGCGGAAAAGGATGGAGAGGTCATCCTCAGCGGCTTCAAGGGCGAGGACGCAACCTACGTTGCCTTTGACGGTTTGACCTTTACCTTTGCGGATAAGAACGCAGGACAGGGCAAATTGGTTTACGTTTCGGGCGACGGCACGCTCAGCTATAAGGCGGCTATCGGCGCGGCGGATAAATACAAGTACGTTTACCGCAACTACGACTTCGACGCCGGCTCCGTTACCTCGGGCGGCAAGGTCGTTCGCGCCAACATTCTCCTGCGTGAATTGGTTCTTTCCGTCAACTCGTTGACGGTGGAATACCTTGCGCAGTTTGACGACGACGCGCCGACCCTTACGCTTGAAGTCGAAAGCGGGCTCGTGGAGCTTGATCGCACCGCGTTTGAAAGCATGTCTGCCGACCTCATCACGCGTGAGAACGCCTCTTGTTACGACGTCGGTTATTACCGCATCATCGTGGGCAACAGCTTTGCCTTCCCCAACTATGAGGTCAAGCTTACCCCGGGATCGGAAGCGTATTATATCGTCACGCCCTCCGAAGTTTTGGTGGAGTTTGACGATGACGATACGATGGTCTACGGCGAAAAGAACCATATGCCCAAATACCACACCTACGTAGGTAAGGTGGGTGACAAAAAGTATCGCGCAATGAGGGAGGGCGACGTCCTTTACTTTGATAGCGTGGTTTATGACGGCGACCTTTTGCCCTCGGATGCCAAGTATTCGTTCACCTGCTTGTTCTCCGCCGAAAACGTCAATTACACGGTCAAGATCACGGGCGACAACTATCGCATCGTAAACGGCAAGGCGCTTGCCGTCTTGAGCGGTGAGAATACGTTGACCGTTACGCCCAAGCCCATCACGATCACCTCTGACGCAGCGCGCAACACCAAGCGCTTCGGCAAGAGGACGGAAAGCTGCTTTGCCGAGCTTGTTTCGGGCAATTCCTTTGTGGAAAACGGCGCCAAACTGGTGGTGTCAAGGGCAAAGGGCGAAGCGGTGGGAGCGTACCCGCTCAGCTACGCCGTCAAGGGCGCAGACGGCGAGGATCTTACCTCTCGTTATATCTTCAACACGCAGTCGGGCGCTCCTTACGTCTTTACGATCACCAAGGTCGCCGTGCTTGTCAAACCCACCAAGACGCAGATCATCTACGGCAACACCGTGGAGATGATCAAGTACGGCGTGTCGGTGGAGGGCGGCGGCATCACGCTTGCCGACCTTTACTACGCAACGCATTGGACGGAAACCTCCGCGCCCGAAAAGAGTGACGCCACCCTTGCTGACATCGGCATTTCCCTTACGCTGAGCGAAAGCCTGAAAGCGGTTTTGAACGTTGGCGAATACGACGCGTCCTTTGACGTGACAAGCACCAACGAAAACGTTTCCGAGGTCAGGTTCAGCGGCGCGCAAAAGATGATCATCGTGCAAAAGCGTTACTTGAAGCTGATCATCAACGACGTGACCAGAAGCTACACCGGAAAGAGTGAGATCGACGACGCTTGGTTCGGTTACGAGATCGATCCGACGACGCCCATCCTCGCCAAAGACAGGGGCAAGGTTGTCATCAAGGAGAACGGCTACCGCGTGTCGGGTCAAAAAGCCTCCGTGGGCATCTACAAGATCGACGGCGACTTCAGCTTGGAGTCCAAGAGCGGCAACGTCGCCGACAACTATTATCTGACCTACGTGCAGGGCACTTTGACCATCAACGCGGTCAACGTTTCCGTCACCGCCGAGATCGGTTACTTTGACGAGCAGGGCGCCTTTGTCCCCGCAACCATCGTCAGAAACGGCTCCAACTACTCCGACGTGATCTATTACGGCAATTCCAAGGCGACCTTCAACTACTCGCTCAACAAAAACGTGCCGATCCTGGGCGTTCCCGACGACGGTACGGATAGGGAGATCTCCGATTACATTGCCGATGCACTTAAGATCTCGCACCATCGCCTGAACGGGTTGATCCCGGGCTACTACGAGGCGGTGGGCAACGAGAACAAGGGCATTTATTCTTGCGGCATCCTTGCGGCAAACAACAACTTCAACGTCACCTTTACGGTGAGCTTTGACGTTGAACCCGTGCGCCTGACCGTCAAATTGTTGCCGATCACCAAGACCATCGGCGAGCCCGATCCCGAGTTTAAGTATGAACTGATCGCAAAGGATCCGGTGACGGACGAGGTCATTGAGGATTACGACGAGATCGCAAAGGGCACCTTTGACATTGTGATCAACGCGGATAGGACCATCGGCGAAAGCTTGGGCACCTACAGCTTTGACAACATCACGATCGAGGTCAAAAACCTTGCCGCGGGCGAGGCTTTGACGGACAAAACCTCTCAAACGGGCGAGGCGCTTGGCGCCAACTTGGAGACCAAGACCTCCGAAGCTACCTTAAAGATCGAGCAAAAGTCCTTCTACAAGACGACGCTCGGAAAGGTGCTGATCTACGGCGCACCGATCCTGGTCCTTGCCGGCGTGGCGGTCTTCCTGATCATCTATATCCCGCGCGCAAGAAAAAAGAAAAAGGCAAAAGCTTTGAACGCAAAAACGCCGCATGACGGTCTTGACGTTGAGGGCGGGGAAGAGGCGTCCGCCGAGGATGTGAGTGACGAAGCCTCCGACGAAGAGGGCGAACAGGCCGACGAGGACGAAGCGGAAGAGGCTTCCGAAACGACAGACGACGATTTTGACGCCGCGGACTTTGACATCGGTCCGCGTGACGAGGAATAAAACAATTTAAACGAAAAAGAGGTAGATATGAAAAAAGGGATTAAGATCAAAACGCGCGACATCGCAATTGCTGCAATATTTCTCTCATTGATTTTGATTTTTGTGCTGGTGCCCATGCCGACCCCTATTGGGGTCAGCATGGCATTCGTGCCGCTTATCGCGGTGATCCTTGCCGCGGACGTGCAGGGTTTCGGCATGGGGCTCTTTGCGGGGACGGCGTTTGGCATCGCGTCCTTGATCAACGCCTTTTTGCATCCCACGTTGCTTGCGCCGATGTTCTACAACCCCCTTGTTTCCATCGTGCCGAGAATGGTGATCCCCATCACCACTTACTTCTCCTTTAAACTTTTCAAAAAGCTTTTGAAGAAAAGGAGCGAGGACGCCTCCACCTTTGTGGCGGCGACGGTCTCTTCGGTGGTGGCGGTCGTAACCAACACCGGGCTCGTGCTTTCGATGATGGCGGCGTTCAATTTCGGCAAGACCTTTGGCTCCACGGCGATCAACGCGGCGTTCTTCGGCGGACTGTTGGGGGTAAACTTTGTGTTTGAGATCGCCATCTGCGCGTTTGCCGCGCCCATCATCACAACGGGGCTTCGTTTGGCGCTTGGGATCGACAAGCGGGGAAGAAAACCCGTGATGCAAGAGGAGGATGCGGCGGCGCCCCAAGCTGACGCTGGACAAACCGCGCAACAAGCAAGCGATAACGGCGCTTTATCCGATCAAAACGACAAGTAATTCGGCAGTTTTTTATTATAATAAAATATTTAAAGAAAGTACTTGCAATTCATTTTGTATAGTGATATGATATAAAAGCCTAATTATAATCGGGGCAATGTACTCTTGCTATGCATTGGTGCATTCAGAGGACATTGAAATCGATGAAAAAGGCGGAGGGGAAAGCGGTTTTCCCTCGTTCGGAGGAGCAAATTGAAAGAACGTTATCTTGAGATCGAAAAGCTGTTTTTGTCCAAGTACGCGACGTTGTCAAGCGAGACGCGCGGCAGGGAGATCCCCGTGCCGCCTTGTCCTCTTCGCACGGAGTTTCAGCGCGATAGGGATCGCATTATCCACAGCAAGGCTTTCCGTCGCCTCAAACACAAAACGCAGGTGTTCATTTCGCCGGAGGGAGACCATTACCGCACCCGTCTGACGCACACGTTGGAGGTCACGCAGATCGCCCGCACGATCGCCACGGGGCTTTGCTTAAACCCCGATCTTACCGAAGCCATTGCCTTGGGACACGACGTTGGGCATACGCCGTTCGGCCACGCGGGGGAGGAGGTGTTCAGCCGCCTGCTCGGCACGCCGTTCCGTCACAACGAGCAAAGTCGTCGCGTGGTGGAGCGCCTTGAAAACGACGGCAAAGGGCTCAATTTGACGTGGGAGGTCAGGGACGGCATCGAAAACCACAAGTTGTCCTTGTCGCCCGCAACGTTGGAGGGCAAGGTGGTCAGTTACAGCGACCGCATTGCCTACATCAATCACGACATTGACGACGCTGTCATGGCGGGCGTTATTACGGAAGATATGATCCCCAAGGAGTGCGTGGAGATCCTCGGCGCCACCAAGAGCGCCCGCGTCAACACCCTCGTGCTGGATATGGTCAACTTCAGTTACGACAAGCCCAAGGTGGCTTTGTCAAAGGACGTTCAAGCCGCTTTGGACAAGCTTTATGCCTTTATGAATGAAAACGTGTACGCTTATCATGCGGCAAAAGGGGAGGAGACCAAGGCGAAAAAGCTTCTCGAAACCTTGTTTGAGTATTTCAACGAGCATTTTGACGAGGTGCCCGACCCCTATCATCGCATGGCGGAAGAGTGCGGCAGGGAAAGGTCGGTTTGCGATTATCTCGCAAGCATGACGGACCGCTACGCCGTCTCAACGTACGAGAACTTATTTATTCCCAACGACTGGAGATAGCAATGCAGATCAAGGGTATGGACGGCAATTTCATCGAGGAGCTTAAAGGACGCACCGACATCGTGGACGTCATCTCTTCGTACGTCCCGTCCCTCAACAAAAAGGGAAGCAAATACTGGGGGTGCTGTCCCTTTCATCACGAGAAGACCCCGTCCTTTACCGTGGATCGCGAGCAGGGCTATTTCAAGTGCTTCGGTTGCGGCAAGGGCGGCGACGTGATCTCCTTTTTGATGGAGGCGGAGAGCGTTGCTTTTTACGACGCAGTCAAGATGCTTGCGGAACGGGCGCATATGGAGATGCCCAAGAGCATTCCGAGCGACCACGGGGAGTTTCGCGCGCTGAAAGAGAGGTTGACCGCCCTGATGCGCGACGCCGCAAAGATCTATCACGCAAATCTCTCAAAGCCTTGCGCCGCGGCGGCGATGGAATACATTCAAAAAAGGGGCATCAGCCCGTCTTCCGTGACCCGGTTCGGCTTGGGCTATTCCAATGGTTACACCGAGATCATCACCTCCTTGCAAGCTCTCGGTTACAAGCGTGAGGAGATGCTCAAAGCGGGCGTCATACAGGAGAGGGACGGCAAGTTCTTCGACGCCATGGCAAACCGCCTTGTGTTTCCGATCATCGACGCCTTCGGCAAGGTCATTGCCTTTGGCGGCAGGGTGCTTGGCAAGACGGATTTTGCCAAATATAAAAACACCGACAATACGTTGCTTTTTGTCAAAAACAAAAATCTGTACGGTTTGAACCTGATCAAAAAGTTGCGTTTGAAAACGAAAGTCACCGACCTCATTATGGTGGAGGGCTATATGGACACCCTTGCCTTGGTGCAGGCGGGTGTGGAAAACGTGGTTGCCAGCATGGGCACCTCCTTGACGGAAGAGCAGGCAAAGCTTGCCCGTCGCTACGTGGAGGACGTCTACATCTGTTACGATGGGGACACCGCGGGGCAAAACGCAACGTTGCGCGGCTTGGAGATCTTAAAGCGTCACGGCATCAAGGTCCGCGTGATCTCGCTTCCCAACGGGGAGGATCCGGATGAGATCATCAAACGCGCCGGCGTCAATGAGTTTTTAAAGTACAAAAACGCCGCCGTGGAGCTGACGGAATACAAGTTGATCCGTTTAAAGGAAAAGCACGATTTCAACACGCCGTTCGGGCGCGCGTCGTACGCCAAGGAAGCCGCAAAGATCATTGCGGAGTTGCCGGGAGAGATGGAGCGCGAGATCTACGAGGATTACGTTGCCAAACTGTCCGGCATCAACAAAGGCGTCGTCAAGGCGGAGATCAAAGCCCTTGCCACGGGCAGCGCGTCCTCCGTCATCGTCACCACGGCAAGCGTGGCAAACATCGAAGCCAACGTGCAGGCGGCGCGTTACGTCGTCAACCGTTGCGTGATGGGACTGGAACAGTGGGACAATTACGCCGACCTCATGCCCACGGAGGATCTTCGCAAGGCGGCGGATTATTTGAACGAATGTCGATTTGCCGGCAAGGCGCCGGACGTCGGCACGCTATATCATGTGACGAGCGAGGAGGAAGCAAACGAGATCATCAACTTTGACGAGAAGAGGTACGAAGGGTCGGAAAGCGCCGCATATAACGATTGCCTGACGCTCTTAAAAAAAGAGTACGTCAAAAGCAAGATTGCGGAATTGAATGAGAGATATCGCCTGTGTACCACCGACGAAGAAAGAAATGAGATCATGCAAAAACTCGCCGCCATGGAAGCAGAGTATAGGAGGAAAAATGGACAACAATAAAGTCAGATCGGAAGCGCTTCTGGAAACCATCAAAAAAATCGTGGAAGCCTTTAAGCCGAAGGGGATGATCCCCGAAGAGGATCTTGCCATTCGTTTGCAAAAATTGGACATCACTTCGGACGACATCGAATTTGCCTATGCCGAGATCGAAAAGGAGGGGGTCAAGATCACCTCTTCCGCCGTGGAGGAAGCCAGCAAGTCCGATTCCATCAACAAAATGCTGTCGGATGTCAGCGTGGACGACGCGGTGAAACTTTATCTTCGCGATATCGGCAGATACGCTCTTTTGTCCGCAGAGGAGGAGATCGAGCTTGCAAAGCGCACCTCCGAGGGGGATGAGGAAGCCAAAAAGAAACTTGCGCAGGCAAACATGCGTTTGGTGGTCAACATCGCCAAAAAGTACATTTCCCGCGGCATGTCCTTCCTTGACCTCATTCAGGAGGGCAATCAGGGCTTGCTGAAAGCGGTGGAGAAGTTTGATTACACCAAAGGCTTTAAGTTCAGCACCTACGCCACGTGGTGGATCCGCCAAGCAATCACCCGTGCCATCGCGGATCAGGCGCGTACGATCCGCCTTCCCGTCCACATGGTGGAAACCATCAACAAGACCTCGCGCATGGTGCGTTCCCTGACGCAACAACTCGGGCGCGACCCAACGGAGGAGGAGATCGCCGAAGCCCTCGGCGTGACGGTGGAGCGCGTCAGAGAGATCCAGCGCACCGCGCAAGATCCCGTTTCGTTGGAGACCCCGATCGGCGAGGAAGAGGATAGCCACCTCGGCGACTTCATTGAGGACACCACCGCCGCGCAACCTGCCGAAAAGGCGGAGCAGAGCATGGTCAGGGAGCAGCTGATGCAGGTGCTTTCCACCTTGACCCCGCGTGAGGAAAAGGTCATTCGCATGCGTTACGGCTTGGACGACAATCGTCAGCGCACCTTGGAAGAGGTGGGACAAGCGTTTGGCGTCACGAGGGAACGTATCAGACAGATCGAAGCCAAGGCGCTTCGCAAGCTGCGTCATCCCAAGAGAAAGGATAAGCTTCGCGGCTGCGTGGACAAGTGAGAATCAAACTCGGCGAGCGGTTGGAAACCGTCCTTTCCCTGATCGAGGGAGGCGAAACGCTTTGCGACGTGGGCACCGATCACGGCAAATTGCCCGTCGCAGCCTTGCTTTCGGGCAGGGCAAAGAGCGCCGTCGCAACGGACATCAGCGCCGCCAGTCTTCAAAAAGCGCGCTTGCTTGCGGAGAAGGAGGGCGTGTCCCTGCGCTTGCTTGTCGGCGACGGTTTGACCCCCATAAAACAGGGGGAAGCGGACGTCGTTTGCATCGCCGGCATGGGCGGGGCGGAGATCGTTCGTATCCTGAAAAACGCGCCTTGCCGCTTTTCGAGATACATCTTGTTGCCGCATCGCGACGCGCCGATGGTCCGCGCTTACTTAAAAGAAAACAACGCCCGCATCACAAGGGACATTGCGGTCAAAGAAGGCAAGCACTTTTACTTTGTGATCGAGGCGACGTTTGCCCTCCCGTGGGAGGAGCATTCCCTGTTCTTCGGGGAGGAGGGCGAGGCGTTTTCCGATTATCGGGAGGCGCGGCTTGAAAAAATTCAAAAATTGCTTTCCTTAAAGAGCGACGCTTCGCTCGAAAGGGAAAAGGAGGAGTTGACCGATGCCCACGGCAGGTGAGATCGCAAAAACGTTTGACGGGGCTTTCCCCTTTGAAGACGCTTGTTCTTACGACAACGTCGGTCTTTTGGTGGGAAGAGCGGGGAAAAACGTCAAAAGCGCCCTGATCGCCCTTGACGTGACGACGGAAGTTGTCAAGGAAGCCAAGGAAAAGGGCGTTGACCTCATCATCTCCCATCATCCCGTCGTGTTCCGCGAGCTGAAAAAGATCACGGACCAAACCTACACGGGACAAGTGCTGCTTTGCCTTATGGAAAGCGGCGTTGCGGCGATCGCGCTGCACACCAACTTTGACAAGGGTGAGGGCGGCAACAACGACGTGTTGGCAAAGGCGCTCGGCGCTCAAAACTACACCAAGATCGAGGACGGCTTCGCAACCGAATTTGATCTTTCGGAGGAACTGCCTTTTTCCGTCTTTGCCGCCAAGGTCAAACAGGCGCTTGGCGACGCGGTCGTTCGCACGATCGACGGCGGGGCGGTCAAAAAGGTCATTGCCTCCTGCGGCGCCGGCATTGACGAAAGCCTGATCCTATACGCCAAGGAGCGCGGGGCGGCGATTGTCACTGCGGACGTCAAACACAATTACGCCGTAATGGCAAGGGACCTTTGCGTCTCTTTGGTGGAAACCACCCATTACGCCAGCGAATGGGGATTCACACGCGCGATCGAGGCTTTTATGAAAGAGCATTTTGCGGACGTGACCCTCTTTATCAGTAAATCGAATATCAATCCTTACGACGTCGTCGCAAGGGAAGGAGTATAAAATGGAATTGTCCACGATGTTGGAATACCAAAAACTTGACATGGCTTTGATGCGTCTTGAAAACGAGGTGCGCCAAAGTCAGGCGACCAAGCTGTACGTCAGCAACAAAGCGGTCCTCACAAACGCGCAGGAAGCGGTCATCAAACAAAACCGCGACGCCGGTGAGATGATCCAGCAGATGCAAGCTTTGATCGCCGAGTACGAGTCCGTTGAAAAGGAACTTAAGGAAGCGGAGGACGCCGTCAGCGACATTGAAGACGCCGAAGCGGCGGAGTTTTACTTCCGTAACGTTCAAAAGTTGATCAATCGTTTGAAGAACCTGTCGTCCGAGATCAGCAAGACGAGCGGCAAGATCGTGGAACTCAACCAAAACCACGCCGCCATGATGAACGCGGGCAAGGAAGCCAAAAAGAAGCACCTTGTTTACAAGGAGGCTTACGAGGCGGAGCGCGACAAGTACATGCCGCAAGCCACCGCGTTGCAACAACAGATCGCCGAGGCGGAGAAAAACTGTTCGGAGGAGTTTTTGACGGTTTACAAGCGCATTCGTAAACTCAAAAAGATCCCCGTCATCGTCCCCTTGGTGGACGGACACAGCTGCGGCGGTTGCTTTATGGAAGTGGCGGGCGATGCCCTTGTGGCGCTTGGCAGCAAGCCGTTTGTGGAGTGCCCCAGTTGCGGCAGGATCTTGTATAAGGATTAACGGAGGAAAAACGTATGATAAGTTTTATTTCGGCTGAAAACATCAAAGCGGGCGACATCGTCGCTTTTGCGTTGTACTTTTTGCTTGTGATCGGCATCGGAATTTTCTTCTTTTTGAAAGGAAAGTCGGATTCGGGTGAAAAAGGCTTCTTCCTCGGCGGAAGAAAAATGAGCGGCTTGGTCTCCGCTCTCAGCGCGGGCGCGTCCGATATGAGCGCGTGGGTGCTTATGGGCCTTCCCGGCGCCATCTACGCTGCGGGTATGGGACAGGTTTGGATCTCGGTGGGTCTTGCCATCGGCACGGTGCTCTCCTGGATCTTTGTGGCTCCCAAGCTCAGAAGATACTCCATCCTCGCAAACGACAGCATCACGATCCCGCAGTACTTGACCAACCGCTTTAAGAGCAAGAGCAAGACGCTGCAGATCGTCTCCGCCATCATCTTTATGATCGTTTACTGCGTGTACGGCGCATCCAGCATCAGCGCGTGCGGCGCTTTGTTTAAGACGCTGTTCGGTCTTGACGAGCGCATCGCAATGACCATCAGCACGGTCATCATCATCGCCTACTTGTTCCTCGGCGGCTTCAATGCGGTTTGTTGGACGGACTTCTTCCAAGGGATGATCATGCTCGTCGCATTGATGCTTACCCCCATCGTGGCGGCGGCGGTTTTGAACGTGCCCACCACGGGATCAGTGCTCCCCGCAAACTTCTACAACATGCTGTCGTCCGGCAAGTTCGATTGGATCAGCATCGCCACGATCTTGACGGGTCTCGGCTGGGGCCTTGGGTACTTTGGTATGCCGCACATCATCGTCAGATACATCTCCATCAAGTCGGAGAAGGAAATGAAAAAGAGCCGCCTGATCGGCAGCATTTGGACCATCTTGATCCTGCTCATGGCAACCGTCGTTGCGTTGGTCGGCAGAAAGTATCTTGGCAACGAGCTCATTGAGAGCGGCACGAAACAGCAGATCTTCATCGTTCTTGCAAGGCGCGCGTTCCCCGTCTTTATCGGCGGTCTCATCATCACGGCGATCCTTGCCGCTTCGATGAGTACGGCGGATTCGCAGCTGCTCGCATCCTCTTCCGCGTTTGCTTCCGACGTCTATAAGACGTCCATTCGCAAGAACGCAAGCGACAGGGAGATCATGTGGGTCGGCAGGATCGTGGTGGTCGTCGTTTCCCTCCTTGCCTTTATGATCGCGATGCTCGGTTCCGGCGCAAAGCCCATCGTTCCGGCGTTTAGCACGATCATGGGTCTCGTTTCGGCGGCGTGGGGCGCGTTTGGCGCGTCTTTCGGTCCGGTCATTTTGCTTTCCCTGTACAATCGTCGCGTCAATTACAAGGGCGCAACGGCGGGTATCATCGCAGGCTTCGTTACCGACGTTTTGTGGATGATCCTGTTCAACATGGAATACTACGATATGACCAGCGTGATCTACAACACGCAACTCTATGAGATCATTCCCGGCTTTATCGTCGGTTTGCTCACGATGATCCTCGTCAGCTATCTGTCCGAAAAGCCCTCCAAGGATGTGCTTAGCCTGTTTGACTCCGTCAAGGCAGCCAAGGGCGTGGAAGTTGACGAAAACGGCGTTCCTTACCTTGTGGACGCCGACGGCAACGCAGTCGCCGCAGCGGCGGAAACCACCGTGGAAGAAGCTGCGGAAGAGAGCGCCGCGCAGGAATAATATCATTTTGACAAACAAAAAATGCTGTTGGGCAGCCAACAGCATTTTTTTGTTTTTGTACGGTTTTTTATTCTTCAAACAGTTCCGCGTCAAGGCTTCCGTCCGTCTTGTAAGCGTTATAAGTAAACCCGCCGTTTGCCTTGATCGACAGGATGTTGTATCCCTCCGCGTCGGGGATCTCCTCCGTAACGGTGGTCAATCGGATATAGGTCAAATAGATGTCGTCGGTGGGGTGATAAAGCGTGAGGTCGTTGACGTGGTCGTGCCCGAAAAACACCGCTCTTGCGTGGTTGGCAACCAAAGCGTTATAGAGGTTGCCGTCCCGATAGGGTGGGCAATGCACCTTGTCCCTAAGCGTCCCGTCCACGATCTGCCATCCCTCGGCGACCCCCGTGTAACTAAACGTCCAATCGGCAACTTCGCCGTAGCGGGAGGAGGCGGGGAGGTACACCGCTTCGCCAAGTTCCTGCAGCGGCTTGTGGATCACGCACATATGCGTGAGTTCGCCGCCGTTTTTCCCTTTCATCGCGTCGTAGGTCTCTTTGTACCATTGCACCTGCGCCGCCGAGATCGCAACGTCCGCCTTTTTGCTTACGTTCCATTTTTCATAGTCGGCTTTTTTCATCAGCTTGCTGCCGTTGTCCAGCATAAAGAAGCTGTCCTTGATGTAACCGTCCGCGCCAAGCACCGAAACGACGTAGTTTCCGTAGCCGTCCACGACGGTGCCGTCCGCGGTCTTTTTCAGGTCGCTTTCCATCAAACACCACGGGGAAGCGCTCCAAATCTTGCACACTTCCTTGCGTGAGGTCATCAAAACGGGTCTGTCCCCCTCGTGGTTGCCGAGGACGGGCGCCCAATAGATTTGAAATCTGTCCATCAACGTGCGAAATTGCTCCACGCGCACGCGGTCGTTCAAGCCATTTAAGGTGTCGCCGCCGAGAATGATCAGGTCGGGTTTTTCTTGATAGATCCAGGCGGTAAAGCGCTCGATCGTGCGTTTCGTCGGTTCCTTAAGCTCGCAAAGGTGCACGTCCGTCAAAAACAAAATGCGAAAATCCTCGTTTGTTATGGCGCCGTCTTGAACCTTGGCAAGGGCGGTGGAGCCGCTATGGTTCAGAGGATCGTCGGCGGAAAGCAAAACGACGTCGTTCGGAACGGCGTGCAAGCTGCCGAGGTCGTAATCAAAAGGAACCTGATAAAAGATCACGCCGCAAACGACCGTAAGGACGATAAGGACGGCAAGGATCACGATAGCTGCAAATTTTCCGTTGGTCATAAAAACCCCCTTTCGTTTTACCATTATAGCATTATATCAAAGAAAAAAACAAGAGTTCATAAAAAAGGCGCTTTTTCAAAAAGCGCCTAACCGTTGAAACAAAGATTTATGAAAGCCGACGGATCAGTTCGGGGAGGGCTTTTTCAAACTCCACGCCGTACCAATGCTCCCGACGGTCGGGCAGGGTTGCTTTGATGGCGCTGACGGTAAATTCCACCGCGATCGCCGCCGCCTGTTCCAAGCTTGATCCGCGAAGAAGCGCGCCGGAAAAACAAGAGGCGTAAACGTCGCCCGTCCCGTGGAAGTTGCCCTCGATGCGCTCTTCAAAACAGTATTCCACGCTGTCTTTGGCTTTGGAATACGCCGCCACGCCCAGCTTATCGCTACTGAAACTTACGCCCGTCAATACCACGTCGCCGCCGCTCAAAAGGGAGAGGTCGCGCACCGTCTTTTCCACAAAGGCTTTGTCATAGCCCTCGCCGACGTAAGGACGCTTCAAAAGGTAGGCGGCTTCGGTCAGGTTGGGCAAGATCACGTCCGCACCTTTTACGAACTTTGCCATCTCGGCGGCAAACGCCTCGTCAAAGCCGTAATAGAGCTTGCCGTTATCCGCCATCACCGGGTCCACGATAAACAGGTGATCGGGACGTGTGTTTTGTTTTTCGATGTCTTTGATATATTGCAATTGTCGCTTGCTGCCGATGTAACCGGTGTACAGAGCGTCGAAAATCACGTTTTCCTTTTTCCAGTGCGCGCTGATCAGGGGTAGGTCCTCCGTCAGGTCGCGGAAGGTGTAGCCCGTAAACCCGCCCGTGTGCGTCGAAAGCACGGCGGAGGGAATGATCGCCGTCTCGATCCCCATTGCGGAAAGAATGGGCAGGGCGACGGTCAAAGAGCATTGCCCGAAGCAAGATACGTCTTGGATGGTCAACATTTTTTTCGTGCTCATGGCTGCTCCTCTTGGGAAACTCATTCGACGGGCAGGTCGGTGAAGATCTCCGCCGCCGTGACTGTGGTGGTGGCGCTGTCAAGATAGATCTCGCCGCCTTTCGCCTTGGATTGAACGTGGAACGAAGCCTCCTCAACGTAGGGGAGCGTAGCGGAGCAAGCCGTCGTGTAAAGGACGTTGCCGCCGTAGGTCGCGTAGTAATTGGAAGCGTGCTCCACCGGTTCCCAGGTGAAAGTCACGTTGTCACCCTCTTTGACGGCGGTCACTTGCGGCTGGGCAAGCGTCACGTGCGTCACGTAGCTGGTCATCGCCTCGTTGCTGTCGGAGAAGTATTTGTTCTCACTCTTTGCGGTGACTTTGATGATATAAACGCCGCCCTCCGCAACCTTGTCGGAGATGTCCGTTTTGACGGTCTTGGTCTCGTAACTTTCCCCTTGGATCGTGTAAACGTATTTGTCCGCGTGCTTGATGGCGGGGACGGAGAGAATGATCTTGCCGTCTTCCTCTCCTACTGTGGGGATCGGCGTGTCAAGTTGCGCCGAGAATTCAAAGGTGCACTTCTTTTCGTCGCTGTCAAGATAGCAGGGGTCGCCGGGCGCCGTGACGCGCAGCACGATCTTTTGCTCACCGGGGGTCAGACTGTCGGAGGGCAGGTCGATCACGGTGGTGCCGGGGGTTACGGCAACGGGCGTTTGCTCAACGCCGTTTAACGTGTAAACGATCTGCGTCGCGCCGATCACTTCGGAAATATAACAGCGGAAGTCGCCGTTTTCCTGCAAAACGTAGATCTCGCTCGGCGTGGCAAGACGGGTCACACGGTAGTAGTTTTTGACGTTCAAGGTCTCCACGACGGCGCCTACGTGGTCGTAGACGATGGGCGCGTTGCCGTCCGTCCCCACGACGCGGTCGATCTTGCCCTCGATGAGGGTGATCTTGTTGCCGCCTTCGACGGTTGTGATTTCACCGCTCAGGGACAAAACGGAGTTTTCCGAGAGGGAAAGGGTGGTGTCCGCGTTGCCGTTAAAGGTGATATTTTCCGACTGCATGGAGATCCCCTCCGCGCCGGAAACGGTGCCGACGTACGCAATGGACGCCGCGCTGAGGGAGGCGCTTTTCGTTTCCACGTCGGCAAACAGGGCAAGGTTCCCCGTGCCGCTCATCGTAACCTTGTTTGCCACGATCTTGCCGCCGTAGGTATACTTGCCTTTCGTCTTGTAACCGATGGAAACGTCCTTTTCAACGGGAACGGTCAGGTCGCCCTCCACGGTCAACGTGTGACGGTTGAGGTCGATGTTCATGCTCTTTAAGGTAAGGTCGGATGCGACGGTCACGTCCTTTTTGATCACAAGGGTGGTGACGCGATCCTTTTGAAGCGCCTTGGTCAAATTCTCTTCGGAATGGATAAAGGCAAGATGATAGGTGGCGATCAGGTGCCCTGCCGCCAAACCTCCGGCAACAAGGAGCGCCGCGATGGCAATGATGAAAAACAAAAGGTGCCTCTTAAAAAACTCTTTGAAGCTGCCCTTTTTCTTGGGCTCCTCCGCGGGAGCGTCCGCTGCGGGGGCGTCCTGAGCCGCTTCCTCGGCAGATTGCTCGTCTTTTGCGGGTTGATTTAAAACGATGGCTTCCTCGCCGTCCGCCGTCGTGACAACGTCGGGATCGATGCCTTGCTCCTTGGGCAGGGAAGACTCCGAGCTGAACAAGCGGTCGATCAAGGTAAAGCCCTCCTCTACATAGATGCCGGAGACCTTTGCGGTTTCCTCATCGTAGCTGTCCACACCGCTATGCACCTCGCAATCGCTCTTGTAAATAAGGTACGGAATGGGCTCCGCGGAATGGGTGCGGGTGGCGATCGGCGTGGGGTGATCGGGGCAGACCAAAACGTGGAAAGGCTCGCCGCTATCCCTAAGGTAAGAGAGAACGGGACCCACGATGTCCGAGTCGATTTTTTCAATGGACGTGATCTTGTCCGAAACGCTGCCTTGGTGACCCGATTCGTCCGGCGCTTCAACGTGAACGTACACGTAGTCCACGCGAGAGAACGCGTCGATGGCGGCTTTGCCTTTGGCGGCAAAATCCGTGTGAACGTTGCCGGTGGCGCCCTTGACGTCAATGACTTCCATACCGGCGCCTTTGCCGATGCCTTTCAACAGGTCGACGGCGCTGATGACCGCCCCTTTGACGCCGTTCTTTTGGTAAAAGTCGGGCAGGGCGGGCTTGGTGCCTTCGCCCCAAAACCAAACGGAATTGGCGGGGTTTTTGCCCTCCGCAATGCGCTTTTTGTTAATGGGATGATCTTTCAAAAGATCATACGACTTGACCATAAGTTCGGAGAACAGGTCGCCCATCACGCCCGTCGGCAGGTGCCGTTTGATGGGCTTACCCGTGATGTCGTGCGGGGGCGTGAGATCCGAGCCGACCGTTGCGTCGTGCACGATCAAGCAATGACGGTAGCTGATGCCCGCGTGGAAAGAGATGCGTTCGGTGCCGAGGTTCTCCTCAATGTAGCGGATCAGTTCCGCCGCTTCCTCGGTGGAGATCTCGCCCGCGCTGTAGTCGATCATGCGCTTGTCGGCGTAAACTTCTTCGTCCGAAAGGGTGACGAGATTGCACCGTACGGCAACGTCGGTGTCGGAAAGGGTCAACCCCATGCTGAGCGCCTCCAACGGAGAGCGTCCGGAGTAACAAACGCGCGGGTCATAGCCCATCACAGCCAAATTGGCTGTGTCGCTGCCCGGTTTCATGCCGTCGGGAATGGTCTTTGCAATGCCGATCTCACTTTTGGGAGCAAGGGAATCGATGTTTGCCTTTTTCGCAACCATCAAAGGGGTCTTGCCGCCGAGCTCGGGGATCGGGGTGTCCGCCATGCCATCGCCTAAAAATACTATGTATTTCATAATTCACCTCGCTCCTATTATAATGCCTGCGATGTGGGCTGTCAACGAATTCGCTTTCCCCCGATTGACGAAGAAAGGCGATTGCTTTATAATAATACTATGAAAAAAATCTTTTCGGTTGTTTTGATCATGCTTGTCGCCCTTGCTTTGACGTTTGGCTTTGCCGCGTGCAAAAAGGCGGTGCCCGTCAAGGTCGCGGTCAGTAAAGAACCCACCACCACCAAGGTGGTGCAAGGGCAGGAGCCCGATCTTTCCGGCGGCTTGGTCACCGTGGAGTACGACGACGGTTCCGTCAAGGACGTTCCCATGTCCCACCTTGTCGTAAAGGGACTCAAAAACGACACCCTCGGCGCGCAGACGGTCGCTCTCAGCTACACCGAGAACGGCAAGACGGTCTCCACCGCCATCGATTTGACGGTCGTCGCTCCCAAGGTTACCGATCTTTCCGTACAAACGGACGGCGCAAAACTCTCCTACGTGGAGGGCGAAGTGTTCAATAAACAGGGCATCGTCGTGACGGCAACGTATCAAACGGGCGAAAGCGCGCAAGTGACCAATTATCAGATCTCTCCCACCACCCTTACCGTTGCGACCACCGCGGTCAAGATCACCTACCGCGGCGCCACGGCGGAGATCCCTGTGACGGTCGCGGCGCACGCTCCCGTTTCGATTAGGATCGACAGCCAACCCACCAAGCGCAACTATTTCGTCGGAGAGACCTTTGTTTCGGACGGCATTTCCGTCACCGTCACGCACAACGACGGCACGACGGAGCCCTTTGACGGAAACAGTTTGAAATTTTGTCACAATTCGGACGGCTCGGATTATTTCGGTCCCACTTCCCCCTCCGACGACATCGTAAAGGTCGTTGCCTTTTCCAAGTACGGCGACATCAGCACCACCATTCGTTTAAACGTCAGGGCGGTGGAACCCACCTCGCTTACGGCAGAGCTCAAGCACGATCTTGTGTTTACGGAAGGGGAGGTATTTTCTTTCTTTGCGGAGGAGGAAGCGATCTCCGTAAAGGTCGTTTATAACAACGGCACGCAAAGCACTTTGGTCGGCTCGTCCGATTACTTTTCCTTTACTCCCACGCCGCTTGACGTGGAGCAAACCTCCGTTTCGATTTGGCTCTCCGGCTATCCCTCCGTTACGGCGTCGGTTCCCATCACGGTAAACCCGCCCGCGTTGACGGGGATCAGCGTTTTGGTGCTTCCCGACAAACGCAATTATTACGTCGGTGACACGGTGGATCTGACGGGTTTGACGCTGCAACTTGCTTTTTCCAACGGCTATTTTGACACGTTGAACTATGCGCCTGACTGCGGCATCTCGGCGGTCTCTTCCGTGATCCAAGAGGATCAAACCGTGGTGGAGGTCACCTATCAAGGGCAGACGGCAAGTTTCGGCATTGACCTCAGCGAGTAGAAAGCATTGACAAAAAGCTTCGCTTTGCGTTATACTATTATCTGTCATTGGGAGTAGCGGGCACCTTTTGGGTGCGGCGACGTCAACAGCACTGCCGCTTGTCGGCTGGCTAACCTTAAACCGCAAGACTTTGGCGAAATTATCTTGGCATAGTTTCCCCGAAGTCTTTTTGATTATCGGAGAAAAAGGAAGGGAATATGATCACATCGTTTTTAATGGGTTCCGCAGGGGAGATCGCGCTCGCAGCCTTCTTGCTGGCGGTAGGCATCGCACTCATCGTAAAGGGCGGTGACTTTTTTGTGGACGCGGCGTCCTGGATCGCCGAGATCTCGGGGCTTTCGCCTCTTTTGGTCGGCGCAACGGTCGTTTCGCTGGCAACCACGCTTCCCGAGCTCATCGTTTCGATCATCGCCACGGCGCGCGGCTCGGTGGAGATCGCGGTGGGCAACGCCGTCGGCAGCGTGGTGGCAAACCTCGGCTTGATCATGGCGATCTCGCTTTTGTTTATGCCGGGCAAGGTGGACCGCAAGCAGTACCTCTTTAAGTCCGTCGTGCTTCTTGCCGCTTGCTTTAACCTCCTTATGGTGGGTCTGTTCGGAGGCATGAAGGACGGCAACCACGTGATGAACGTCGGGCTTGGCATTGTGATCTTGGAGCTTTTTGTGGTGTTTATTTTTGAGAACGTTCTTTCCGCCGTCAAAATGATGAGGGCGCCCAAAAACGCACTGTCCTCGGACAGCACGGGGCAAAATGTGACGATCGAGGGCGCGGAGGACGAGGAGCAAGAACCCGTCAAAAAG
>DFFS01000009.1:0-206 GCA_002371075.1 Christensenella sp. UBA3770 | reverse complement strand
GGCATCATCGGCGGTGCGGAACTTTTGGTCTCCAACGGACAAAAACTTGCCCTGGCGGCGGGCGTCCCGGAGGGGGTCATCGCCGTCACCCTGGTTGCCATCGGCACTTCGTTGCCGGAGCTTGTCACCACGATCACCGCCATCGTCAAAAAGAAGTCTTCCATCTCTGTGGGCAACATCATCGGCGCAAACATCATCGACATGAC
>DFFS01000010.1 GCA_002371075.1 Christensenella sp. UBA3770 | reverse complement strand
CGCTGTTGAAGAACTCTTTGATCTTTGCGGTGACGGGCTTGACGTTGATGAACTTTTTGATCTCCGCCTCGTCGGCGTTGGTGGTGTTCATCTTCTCGATGATCTGGCGCTCCATGTTTTGGAAGCCCTTGCGCATCTCGTGTTGCAACAGTTCGCCGACCGCACGCACACGCCTGTTGGCAAGGTGGTCGATGTTGTCATAGACGCCCACGCCGTGCGGCAGGTTGAGATTGTAGTTTACGATGGCGATGATATCGTCCTCGCAGATCTGACGGGAAACGAGGGTGGCAACGTTGTCCAAAACGGCTTGCTCCTTTTCCTCCTCCGTCTCAAGACCCTCCCAGATCTTTTGCAAAGCGGGAAGATACACAAGCTCCTTGATGCCAAGCTCTTTGGGATCCTTCTTTAAGTAAGCGGCAAGATCGACGGTGTTGTTGCCGATGATCTTGACGGAGGTGCCGTCCGTGCCCACCACGTACACCGAGTTGATGCCGGCGTTTTGGATCTCCCACGCCTTTTCGTGAGAAAGCACGGTGCCCTTGGTGGCAAGGATCTCACCGAATTCGTCGGTGACGTCCTCCGCAAGCTCCTTATCCGCAATTCTGTTTGCGAGGGAGAGCTTCTTGTTGTACTTGTATCTGCCCACGCGGGAGATGTCGTAACGCTTTTTGTCGTAGAAGATGCCGGGGATGTTTGCCCTGACGCCCTCGTCGGTGATGATCTCACCGTTTTTGATCGTACGATAAAGCTCCTTCTTCGGATCCTTGCGCTCGTCCGGACCGTCCCTGTCGATGGTCGCCTTCAAAATGGGATCGTCGCCGAAGATGCCGAGAAGGGTCTCATCCTCCGAAAGACCGATGGCGCGAAGCATCAACGAAGAGGTGACCTTCTTTTTGCGGTCGACCTTGACGTACAAAACGCCGGTGGAATCCTGCTCGAACTCCATCCAAGCGCCGTTTTTGGGGATGACCGTGCACTTATAGGTGACCTCGCCGTCCTTATCCACTTCCTTTGCAAAGTAGACGCCCGGGCTTCTGACCAACTGGCTGACGATGACGCGCTCCGCACCGTTGATGACGAAAGAACCCGTCTCGGTCATCAGGGGGATATCGCCCATAAAGATCTCATCCTCTTTGATAAGATCGTTCTTTTCGCGAATGGTCAAACGCACTTTGACGCGAAGAGGCGCGTTGTAGGTGACGAGGTTGTCGCTCTTACACGCTCTTGCGGAGAAGTGAGGTTCTTCCACCCTGTAGTCGCCGAACTCAAGCACGAAACGCTCCGCGCCGTTTGTCGACCTCTGCACGATGGGGGAGAACTCGTCGAAGATCTCGCGAAGACCTTCCTCCAAGAACTTCTTATACGAACCTTTTTGCAGCTCGATAAGATAAGGGAGGTCAAGAACCTCCTTGGTCTTGGAGAAGCTCATTCTTTCCACGTTGCCGTATTTTACCTTGTGAACAGACATTGAAAAAACACTCCTTACTTTTTTGATCCCCACTATTTGGCGCCCGATTTTCCCTTCACCTACGGTGATATAGGGGATTTTTGAAGGAAAAACCCTCTTCCGCATAATAGGACAGCTTACAATGATAAACCCATTTCGTCAATGTGTCAAGACTTTTTTCAAAAAAAATCGGAAAAACTTTAAAAATTCCTACATTTCGGTGGTTTTTATCAAGGTTGTGAAGATTGCTATATGATTAAATTTTCTTAATTTTTGCCGTTTTCGGCACGTTTTTTGGAGAAAAACCCGGTCAGAACCGACGCACACTCCTCTTGGAGAACGCCACCCTCCCACGGAAATCTGTGGTTCACGGCGTAATCTTTCGGCAGGTCGGCAATGGAACCCAAAAAACCGAATTTTGGGTCTTTTGCGCCGTAGACAACCCTGTCCAAACGACTGTTCACGATCGCGCCCGCACACATCGCGCAGGGTTCGAGCGTCACGTACAACGTGCAGCCTTCCAGCCACCAATTGCCGAGTTTTTTCGTCGCCTTGCGGATCGCTTGGATCTCGGCGTGGCACACCGCGCAATTGTATTTTTCCTTTTTATTATGCGCGCGCGCAATGATCTTTCCGTCCTTTACGATCGACGGCGCCGACGGGGACTTCATCTTGTTCCGCAGCCTTTTTTGCCTCGGCAAGCGCCGCCCGCATAAACTTCTCGTCGGCGGTCATTTTGCGATCCCCCATAATAGCAAGATCAAAAGGAAAAGCCCTTCCGCGATCATCGTCGCGTACAAAACGGCGTTTTCCTTTAAGGTGGCTTTGCCATCCGGTGAATAACCGTCAAGCGTCACAAGCCCTAAGAGCATCTTTTCCGAAACCGGCTTTGGCGCCGTGCGCGCCGCATAGCGCAGCAGCTCGACCATGCCAAAAAGGGAGAGCCCCAAGATCACAAAGGTCGCGCCGACGGAAAGCACGCTGCCGCCGGAGGTCAGACGATCGTACCAAACGCCAAAGGCGGTTTGTCTTTGCGTGGAATAGTCCAAAAACACCGCGATCGCATTGTTGCCGAAGTGCGCGCACATGGCGGGAATGATCGAATCGCACTTGACGACCGCCACGCCGAAGACCAAGCCGCCAAACGTGGCAAAGATCATTTGCGAAGGGTTGGTGTGCATCAAGCCGAACATCACGGCGGACAGGATGACCGCGCCGTACTCCGACCCCCTGCTCTGCAACCCCGAAAGCAGCACGCCGCGATGAGAAAACTCCTCAAAGATCGCGGGGAGAACGGCGGTAAGAACAAGCATCAACGCAAGGTCTCCGCCGCCCAAATAGACGGTGCCGAGGGAGAGCGGACGCTTGTATCCGATGATCTGAAACAACAGGTTGGTTATGGCGTTAAACGCCATCGTAAAGGGCATGATGAGCGCCATCATCCCAAGCGAGATCCATAGGCAGGCTCTGCCGTCGCGCGGCGCCTTATAGCGCATCCTTTGAAACAGCTCGCCGTTTTTCCCTTTGTTTAAAACAAGTAGCAAAAGTAAGGGCACGAGCCCCATACAAAGGATTTGCGAAACGAGGGTGTAAACGATGTCGACATTGCGGTCGGAAAGACGCGAAAACAGATCCGTATAAAACAAAAGTTGCCACACAAGCAAGGCAAACATCGCGGCGGCATATGCGATCAAATGGCGAGAGCGAACACTCATCCCTTGCCTCCCGGGATCAACGACAAAAGCACCACCGCGGCAAGGACCGCCGCCAAAACGACCGCCATCAAAAGGGCGTATCCGTCAAGCTTGGTTTTCTTCCCTGCCCTTTGCTGCTCCTCTTCATCGGCGGACAAGAAGGCAAGATAAGCGTTTATCCGGTCGCCAAGGCGCCCGTCCTGCGGCTCGTACTCCCTCTCTTTTGACCGCTCACGATGCAAAAGACAGGTGATAAAGATCAACAACATAGCAAGCGCAAACAGCGAGACCGCCATACCGATGACCGTTTCCTTTGCGCCGAGCTTGCCCCCGACGTACCAGTAAAAGGTTTTGTCTACGAAATCGTGCGCGCGGCCGTAGTCCAAAAGCAGCGCGATGCCGTTGTTTGCAAAATGCACCGTCGCGCTGGCGTAAATGCCGCCCGTCAGATAAGCAAGATAGCCCATGACAAGCCCCAAAAGGAACTGGTGCACGAGTTGATGCAAGTTGCCGTGGATCAAGGCAAAGATCAGCGCCGTATAAAAAACGGCAAACATCGGGGACTTCCGTTTTGCGCCCGACAGGAGCACACCGCGAAGCATGGTTTCCTCCCCCACGGCGGGAAGAATGGTCAGCGCAAGAAAAGCCAGCGCAAACAAGCCGCCCTCTTTCATGGGAACGTAGTACTGCGGCGTGCGATCATACCCGAGTTTTGTAAGCAAACGGGAAAACATGCCGGAGAGGGGGGCAAAACAGGTCACGCAGCAGATCGCGATCAAAACGAAGAGGGGGAAATAATACCATTTTGGCGGACGCTTGACGCCCGTCACGGCGATCGGATCCACCTTTTTTGCAAAGCAAAACGCCAGCGCCACCCCCGCAAAGATCACCTGATTGGCAATGACCGCCGCCCACGTGTATGCTTTGGAGGGAAGAGAAAACAGCGAGAGGATCAGTTGAAAAACGATCTGAACGCCAAACGCCACCAAAACGGCGGTGGACGCCGTACCGAGATCAAAAGATTTACTCATAAACCGTTGTTTGTTCATATTTGTCCCCTGTTATTCCTTGCTTTCTATGACGCCGCCGCCGAGGCAGACCCTGCCGTCGTACAGCACGGCGTACTGTCCCGCCGCCACGGCGCGTTGCGGCTCGTCAAACACAACCTTGACCCCTTTTCCGTCGCGGATCGCCGTCGCCTTTTGGAGCGGTTGTCTGTGACGAATGCGCGCGAGCACGCGGCTTTCCCCTTGCGGGAGCTCCGCGGAAATGAAGTGAAAATCCGGTGTTGTAAGCGCGCGGGAGAACAGCGCCTCCGTCTCCCCTTGCGTGACGATCAGACGATTGTTGACCACGTCTTTGTCCAGCACAAACCAAGGCTCGCCGTTGCCGCCGCCGCCCACGCCGAGCCCCTTGCGTTGCCCGATCGTGTAGTAAAACACCCCCTCGTGCTTCCCTACGACGTCCCCTTGCGGGGTGACGATCTCACCCTCTTTCATCGGGATATATTCCGAGAGAAATTTGCGAAAATTCCTTTCCCCGATAAAGCAAATGCCGGTGCTGTCCTTTTTTTCCCAAACGGGGATCCCCGCCTTTTTTGCGATGGCGCGCACTTCCCCTTTTTTAAGTTCTCCCAAGGGAAACAGCGCGTTTGAGATCTGCGTTTCCGTCACCTGATTCAAAAAATAGGTTTGGTCCTTGTTTTCATCCTCCGAGCGACAAAGAAGGTGCCTTTCCCCATGCTGCACGGCGGCGTAATGCCCCGTTGCCACATAGTCCGCGCCCATCGTACGGGCAAAGGAGGCAAACACCTCAAACTTGATCTCTCGGTTGCACAAGACGTCGGGGTTGGGAGTGCGTCCCTTTTTGTACTCCTCGACGAAGGTTTTGAAAACGCGATCAAGATATTCCTTTGAGAAATCTTGGGCGTAATAGTCGATTTTTAAAACGTCCGCGATGCGCCTGACGTCGCAAAAATCGTCGTCGGCGGTGCATCTGCCGCACTCGTCCTCCTCGCGCCAGTTGCGCATAAAGAGCCCGATCACGTCATAGCCTTGCTCCTTTAAGAGAAAGGCGGCGACGGCGCTATCCACGCCGCCGCTGAGTCCCACAACTACCTTTTTGCTCATTTCTTTTTTTTGGTTGCCGCAAGAGTCTCTTGATAGAGGTTTCTGGTAAAGGGGATCTGCTCGATCTTGACGTTGCTGTTTTTGTCAAGGGTGATCAAGGTGCCGCCGCGTTGATCGGTGTCGTCATAGATCGTTTGATTATCCGCAAAGTCAAAGATGCCGTTTGCGCTGTAATCGATGCTCATACCGTAGGTCAAACGGACCCCTTGATAGGTAAAGGAGAAAGTGTTTCTGTGGTCGTGTCCGCAGAAGACGTATTTGGTGCTTCCGAGCTTCAAAATGCGCTCGAACTCATGCCCGCCGTCATACTTCATACCCATCCAAGTGCCGACAAAGGAGCAACACACCTCGTGATCGGGTTCCTCACAGATGCCGCCGTGATAGATGAGCTCCCCTGCCGACGTGTTGAGCTTGAGCTCGGTGCCGTACTTGTATTTTGCGTTGATCGTATCTTTCCAGTTTTCGCCAAGCGTTTCCACCGCCGCGTTGATGACGGTCTGATACGCCGTAAACGGAATGTGTTGGAATACGATGGACGTGACTTTTTTGTTTTCGATGCGGGAGATGTCGTTGATCGCCGCTTCGTACCAATCAAGCTGATCGGCGTGAACGTACTCGTAGCTTTGTTGCGCGCTATATTCCTTTCCGGTCTTGGGATCAACGTAACGCAGATAGGAGCCGCTGTCAAAAAGCACGAGCGGCATGTTGGTCGTGCCGTCCCTGTTGACGATGTTGATGATGTAGTTGCCGATGCCGTTGATGGACTCCGGACCGTCGGTGTACATGCAATACTTTATCTCTTTTGAGTTGAGGTACGCGCCAAGGTATTGTTTGGTTTTGTCAATATCCTTAAGACGGGCGTGGAGGGAGCCCTCCTCGTCGTGGTTGCCAAACAAAAACGCCCAGGGGATTTTGAAAGAATCGATAAATTTCGCTGCCTTTTGGAAAGCGGCGTAGTTGTCGTTGGTGCCGGTGAACTGCAAGCAGGTATCCAGCGTAAACGTGCTGTCACCCGTGACGATAATGAGGTCGGGGTTCGCCTTCTTTATGATCTCGGTGATGGCGGTTTGCGCCCATTCGTCGCGATAAGTAAAATCATTTACTACCGTCTTTTTATCATTATCCTCCGTCGAATTGATAAAGTGCATATCGGTCAGTTGCAGTATCTTAAACGTCCCTTTTCTTCCCATTTTCATCGTGAAAGAAACGTATTCGCTCGTCTCCCTTTTACAGGCGGTGCAAATCACCGTTAAAAGCATCACGATCAACAAAACGGAAATTACGGTTACAAGTCTTTTTTTCATAGTATCGGCTTCTCAAAAATAATCTGTCAGGTGTCAACCAAGGGAACTTGGCGCGCGATGACACTTGGCGCGCGCCGAGCAAACTTTTTTTACTTCGTCAGAGCGTAAGCGTAAGACGTGGCAAGCGCTTCTTTAACGTCCGCCTCGGTAAACGTGGCATCCACGACAACGCTGTACCAATCCTCGTCTTTGTTCTTGGGGAAGGCGCTCTTAACGCCGGTTGCGCCGTGCGCGGCGTGAATGCGGGCGGCATCTTTTTCGGAGAGCCTTAACAGCATCACAACCTTGCCCTCATCCTCGTAAACGTAGGTGAAGCAAACGCGCTTTCCACCTGCCAAAGCAAAGTGATTGTCGGAAAGGAGCAACTTGCCGTTAGGCGTACGGTTTGCCCTGCCGTTGATCTCCACGTTGTCGCCGTAGGCAAGAACCAGGACGTCAATGATGGATTTCTTGGTGCAAATGCCGACGGCGCCCGTTTCTTTTGCCGCCGCAAGCGACTCTTTCAGGGAAAACTCCTCCCCCGCCGCAATGGGAGATGCGACGGCGGGTGCTTCCGAATGCGTTTGGATGATGTTTTGCGCCGCTTTGTCAAGCAAAGCGTAAACGTCACTCTCCGTAAAGGAGTTGTCTACGACAACGCTGTACCAATCCCTTTCCTTGTTCTTGGGGAAGGCGCTTCTTACGCCGGTCAGTTTGTGTTTGGAACGGATGTCCTGCGCGTGCTTCATCGTCGTGCGGAGCAAAATGATGATCTTGCCGTCGTCATCCTGATAAACGTACGTAAAGCAAACCCTCTTGCCGTCCGGAGCAAAGGCAAAG
>DFFS01000086.1 GCA_002371075.1 Christensenella sp. UBA3770 | reverse complement strand
TTCACCCGCACCCTGTGGCAGATGTGCACCGAGTGCATCGTGGTGTTCCCGGACGGCGTGGGCGTGCTACCTTGGATGCTGTGCGGCACCAACGAGATCGGGGAAGCCACCGCAGCCAAGATGAAGGACTATCGCGTGGTCGTGTGGGGACTGCACGGCGTTTACGGCGCGGGCAAAGACATGGACGAGACGTTTGGGCTGATCGAAACGGTGGAAAAAGCCGCCGAGATCTATATGCTGACCGCCCATCTGCCCCGTTTAAACACGATCACGGACGAAAATCTCGTCACGATCGCCAACCACTTTAAGGTGGATTACCGTAAGGACTTTATCGACTGACATGAAAAATACGGGGACAAGACTGCCGAAAGGGTTTTTATCCGAAAGCCGCTTCGAAACCGAAGCGTTTTCTTGTCCCGCCACACTTTACGCGCCCGTCTATACCTGGATGTGGAACGGCGCGATCACCGAGCAACAAACCGACTGGCAACTTGAAGAAATGGCGCGGCTTGGGATCAAACGGCTGTATATCCTGCCGATGCCCAAAAGTTTTCGCCCCACGAGCTTTCCGACCCCCCTGTCTCCCGAATACCTATCGGAAGATTTTTTAAAAGCCTATCGCTATGCCGTGCATCGCGCAAAGCAGCTTGGCATGCGCTTGTGGCTGTACGACGAGGGCGGTTGGCCAAGCGGCGGCGCCTGCGGACAGGTGATGCTGGAGGACCCTTCCCTTGTGTGCGAGACCCTGCGGATCGAAATGCGCGAGATCAAAAAAGGCGAAGTCTATCTTGCTTCCGAAAATGCGGAAGCGGCTTTCCTCGGAGACAAAAGCCTCCTTCCTTTGGAAAAAGCGACGGAGGACGGCTTGCTGACGGAGTTTATCCGCGTAAGCAGCTCTTTCCCCGGCGTCAATTCCGCCGACTACCCCGACATCACGAAAGAGGGAACCGCCCCGCTGTTTATTTCCCTCACGTTGGACAAGTTTGCCAAAGCGCTCGGCGAGGACCTTGATGCGGTGGACGCGGTGTTTACGGATGAGCCGACAGCGCCCCGCCCCTTCCCCTATACGGACGAGATCAAGGCGCTGTTTAAAAAGAGTTTCGGCAGGGATATCGAGGATCTTCTTCCCATCTTGTTTGGACTGAAACGGTCGGAAGGATCGGAAGAAATCAAGCAAAAGTTCTTTGCGCTTTTATCCGATCTTTTTGTGGATCGTTTTTTAAACAAAGAAAAGGCTTGGGCGGAAAAACACGCCCTCTCCTTTGTCGGGCACCTTGACAAGGACGACGAGGTCAACGGCTCGGTTACGGGCGGCAGCTTTTCGCTCCTCAAAGCGCTGCGTGCGTTTGACGTGCCCGGCGTGGACGCGATCCGCAGGCAGATCTTTTCCCCCAAAGGAAAACGCGGTAACTACGGCAAAAACGGGTTCTTTCCCCGTCTTGCTTCCTCCGCGGCGGCGCAAAACGGCGGCAGACACGCCCTTTCGGAAAGTTTTGCCGTGTACGGCGCGGGGCTCAATTACGACGAGATGCGCTATATCGTAAACTTTCAGGCGATGTGCGGCATAAACGTCTTCAACTATATGCTGATCCCCTACGAGCGAAAGGGGTACGCGCTTGCCGGCGAACTGCCCCATTTTACCGAAAAGACCACGCCCGATCTTGCCGTTTTTAACCGCTATACCGAGCGCCTATGCTATCTTTTCTCTTTGGGAGAAAGGTGTGCAAACGTCGCGCTGTATATGCCCGTCACGGACAGGGCGGACGGCGCGGACGCCCTCTCTTACGAAGCGCTTGGAAACGAGCTGCAGGAGCGACGCGTGCCCTTTGACGTCGTGGACGACGGCTTTTTCTCCCTTGCCACCCGAAAGGACGGCTGTCTGACGGCGGGACGCGCAAGCTACGCCACCGTCGTTTTGGGGGAGGTGACCCTGCCCGAAAAGACAAAAAAAGCGTTGTCTGATTTTGCCGCAACGGGCGGCAAGGTGCTGACGACCTCCGCTGACATTGCAAAGACCGTTTCCGGAGCGGTTTCAGTAGCCGACCTGTCCCGCCTCGCGTCCCCTCTTCCTCTTAAGGAGGAAGGCATCTTGCTTTCGCAGGCGACGACCGAGGACGGCACCCTCTTTTTCCTAATGAATCAAACGGGCGAAAGCAAAACTTTCTCCGTCCCGCTTGCAAAAAAAAGCTATTGGATCACTCCGACGGACGGCAAGATCTTTTCCCTTGGGAAGGACCCCGTCCTGACCCTTTGCTCGGGTGAGATCGGCGTGCTTTACGTAACGGAGCGCATTCTCCCCGCCGAGCCCCTTTTCAAGCCGACGGACGAAAGGACGATCGAATGCCCCCTGTTCCGCCCCGTCAAAAGAAGGGTCATTTCGGACGAACTCTGCGAAAAGACCTTGGCGGAAGACTTTGCGCCGATTTCCTTTGGGGATTGGAAAGCGCGCCTCGGCGAGGGATTTTCCGGCACGGGCGAATACCAAATGACGTTTGACCTGCCAAAAGTCAGTCAAGCAGAGCTTGACCTTGGCAAGGTTGCGCACGCGGCGGAAGTCTTTGTAAACGGGGTCTCCCTCGGCACCCTTGTGATGCCGCCCTATCGCATCCCCCTCCCGGGCTCCCTTTTGAAAGAGAGCAACACCCTGCTTGTTAGGGTGACCAACACGATTGCAAACGAGTTTGAAAGCACGGCGGCGTTTTCGCGCTACAGAACCTGGCAACTTGGCAATTATCTAAAGGAAGAACGCCTTTTCCACACGGACTCCAAAGAGAGCGGTCTGTTTGGAAAGGTCAAAATAATTTATAAATAAAGGACACGAAGCAACACTATGAAAGAAAAACCCATCAGTTCCCTAAGCAACCAAATGAACAAAGAGCGTTTTCAAGACCTGTTTGACCAAGTCGAACTCTTTGAAAAGCGCATCGACGACCCACTTCTCAAAAAGGTGTTCCACAACGCATTTTTCAACACGATCCTGACCACCGTCTTCTTTGAGGACGACGGCTCCGCTTTCGTGATCACCGGCGACATCCCCGCAATGTGGCTCAGAGACTCGGCGGCGCAAGTGATGCAGTACCTGCACTTTGCAAAAGAATGCCCGTCCGTCAGAGAGCTTATCAAGGCGGTGCTAAAAAAGCAATTCTCTTTTGTGCTGCTTGACCCATACGCCAACGCCTTTAACCGCGACGCAAACGGCATGGGACACAACACGGATATCCCGCAAAACTCCCCGTGGGTTTGGGAGCGCAAGTTTGAGCTTGACTCCCTAACCTATCCCTTGTGGCTGCTTTCAAAGTACGTCAAAGCTACGGGCGACGACAGCGTGATGGACAAAACCTTTTACGACGCTTTTGACAAGATCATCGCCACCTTCCGCACCGAGCAACGCCATGCCTCCTTCTCCCCTTATTACCACGAGCGTATCGATCGCGGACCGGAATGCTGGTGCGGCAAAGGCGCCCCCGTCAAGGAGAACGGGCTGGTTTGGTCGGGCTACCGTCCGAGCGACGACAGATGCGTTTACAACTACTATATCCCGGGCAACATGTTTATCTGCACTGCCCTTTGCGCCTTGCGTCCCTTGTTTGAGAAAAAGGGCGACCTTGACCGCGCGAAAAAGTGCGCCGCGCTCACCGAGGAGATCCGTATCGGGATAGAGCAAAATGCCACCGCTTTGACGGCGGACGGCAAAAAGATCTACGCCCTCGAAACGGACGGGCTCGGCAACGTCAACGTGATGGACGACGCCAACGTTCCCAACCTGCTTGCGATCCCCTACTTTGAGTATCCGTTTGCGGATAAGGAGCTTTACGAGAATACCCGCGCCGTCATGCTCTCCAAAAACAATCCCTACTACTTTGAAGGCTCGGCGATCAGCGGCATCGGCAGCCCGCACACGCCGGACGGCTACGTTTGGCCCCTTTCTTTGATCGTGCAAGCAATGACTTCGGATGACGAAGAGGAGATCCGCCGTTGCGTAAAGATGATCGCCTCCTCCACGGGCGGCACCTATTACATCCACGAAGGCGTCTACAAGGATGACGACACCGTTTTCACCCGTCCTTGGTTTGCTTGGGCAAACTCCTTCTTTGCCGACCTTGTTTTAAGAAAAGCCGACGTGTTGTTCAAATAAGCGACAACAAGACGGTGAATTTAATTGCAAGCGTTTGATGATACACAAAACCTTGCTTCGCTTTGCTTTGGATAAAAAAATCTCGGATTAAATCTTCCGAGATTTTTTTGCGCTTGCTATCGGCACTCTGCTTGCCTTACTCGATGCAAATCGTTTCGTTTCTTTTCTGCATCTCGCAAGGCTTCGGCCAGCTGCTAAAAACAGCAGAAGCCGACTGCTGTTTTCTGTCTTGCGTTTTTTGCCATAAACCATCATACTCTTTGAACTATGGCAAAAAACACTTCGGTCATCGCGGAAAACAACGCACTGTGTTGTTTTCAATCCGCTCTCGTTGATTATTCTTGCTTTGCATTTTTATATCATCAATTACAAGAAAAATCAACCGCTCTCTTCGAGCCCAACAAGTTAAGGAACGAAAAAAGGTCGAACCAATTGGTTCGACCTTTGTCCCGTTGTCTTTAGCTCACAAAATAGCTGTCATTATATGAAATGCTTATCCGCGCAATTATATAGCATACACTAAATAATAGCTTTGTCTGGCTGATTTTCAAAAAAAAATCCCTGACCGACACTCC
>DFFS01000074.1 GCA_002371075.1 Christensenella sp. UBA3770 | reverse complement strand
CATCCATCTTGATCTTGTTGGAATAAAACTTGAGTTCCGGCGAATAAAGCAAGGTCTCATCCGAAGCAAAGCCGGGCACGATGACGTCCACGCTCTTGATAAAGTTGATGATCGAAAGCATGGCACGATACGGCATTGCGGCGGTGATGTCCCCTGCGACGGCGTCCTTTAAGGTGGGACGGACGTTGCTGTGCTCCAGTTCCGAAGCCCAGGTGCGCTTGCCGTCCAAGATGTCGCCATAGCGCTGCACAAGCATCTTGCCGCTGCCGAGCATGTTGGTCAGCTCACCCACCTTTTTGGCGTATTCGATGGGTTGATTAAAGGGATGCGTGAAATTGTGCGAGCACAGGATCGCAAGGTTGGTGTTGGGCGACTTGAGTTCCTTATACGAATGCCCGTTGACGACGGCAAGATCCTCATCGTAATTTTCCTGACTGACAAAGCCGCCGGGGTTTTGGCAGAAGGTGCGGACCTTGTTTTTGAAGGGCTTGGGATACCCAATCAACTTTGCCTCATACAGCACGCTGTTGATCTCCTCCATCACCTCGTTGCGCACCTCCACGCGCACGCCGATATCCACGGTGCCGGGCTGGTGAAGAATGCCGTGCTTAGCGCACATGACTTCCAACCACAACGCGCCGCGACGACCGGTTGCAACGATGACTTCGTCCGCGTCCACGCGCTCGGGCTTGCCGTTAAACAACACGTCGGCGCCCTTGCAAACTTCGTTTTCGATGATCAGATCGACGCATTCGGAATTGAAAAACATTTCAACGCCGCTTTTTAAAAGGAATTGCTCAATGTCGTAATAGATCTTTTGCGCCTTTTCGGTGCCCATGTGGCGGATGGGACAATCCACCAGTTTCAAGCCCGCCTGAATGGCTTTTTTGCGGATCTCCTTGATCTCCTCCTGATGCCCAACGCCCTCGATCTTTTGATCCGCGCCGAAATCAAGATAAATCTTGTCGGTATAATCGATCAAAGACTGGACGGTTTCAAACCCGATCAGATCGGGCAGATCGCCCCCAACGTCGGCGGAAAGGGAAAGCTTTCCGTCAGAAAAAGCGCCCGCGCCGGAAAAGCCCGTCGTGATCGCGCAGTTTTTGCAGTTGACGCAAACGCCCGTCTTGGCTTTGGGACAAGCGCGCTTTTCGATCGCCGCGCCCTTTTCAACAAAGGTGATCTTCTTTTTACACCCGTTTTTGATAAGCTCGATGGCGGTGAATATGCCGGCAGGACCGGCGCCGATGATCAATATATCCGTTTTCATAATTCTCCCACGGGCATTGGTGCCCTTTTGGCTGTCACTTTTTAGTGACCAACTTTTTTATGATACCATAAGCAAAGCGTAAAATACAACTCTTTCCGCAAGGAAAAACTGCGCTGTAAATCCCGCCATTCAACGAGAGAACGCGCCGCGCGGAAAGCCGCTTTGCGTGTTGGCACTTTTCTTTTGAAGAAAAGTACCCCAAAGAAGGTGGGGGTTGCGATTCCCCCAAACCCCTAAACGCTTTTTAAAAGGATGCCGCTTCGCGAGAAATAAAAGGGATCAAGAAAAGTGCATCGTGACAATAACTACTAAGAAAAGTGCAGCGAGGAGCTCGGCTCCGCGGGTCGAAAGCCATGAGAGGGAAATGTGATGCGCGTACTTTAAGGATAGCGGAAAAGCTGTTTTTTCTTGCGTTTTTTAATCTATCCACAACTTCTCGCATAGCGAGAAACTTCACTGCGAACGAAGTGAGCAACTTCACTGACAAGGTCAACTTCACTGTGCGCTTCAGCGCACAACTTCACTCTCCAAGGCAACTTCACTTCGGCTATGTGCCGAAACTTCACCCAAAGCCCTTCGTATTTAATAATGCGCTTTTCGAGGTGAACCTTCACTATCCTTTGAAAGCACGGCATATAATCAACTATGAAGATTGGCGTCACGGATAGCGGCATCGGCGGATTAAACGTGCTTAGCACACTCATTAAAGAGCGCTGCGGCGACTCTTATATTTATCTTGCGGACGGAAAGAACCTCCCCTATGGGGACAAAAACGGCGAAGAGCTCAGGCAAATCGCTTTGGAAAACGCAAGGCAACTTGCGGATCGGGGCGCAAACGCCATTGTTTTCGGGTGCAACACGCTCTCGGTTTCCGCATTGGACTACGTCAGAAAAAGGGTGGTCCCGCCCGTCTTTGGGTTGATGCCGCGCCCCGACCTGCTTGGAAAAAAATCTTTGCTTTTGGTTACCCCCACAACCGCCCTGTATTTGCCCAAGATCGAAAAGGACGTTAGCTTGTTGACGCCAAAGGAACTTGCGTCCCTGATTGATGGAGAATACCCGGAAACAAGGAGAACGGACGCCTACTTGAGTCCCTTGCTTCTCCCTTACGCAGACGTTGAAACCGTTTACTTGGGCTGCTCGCATTATCTGTTTGCAAAAGATTCGGTCAGACGCATTTTGCCCCGCGCCAAGATCCTTGACGGGGCGGCGCATCTTGCCGGGCTCATCAAAGCGGTGTTGCCCGAAACGGGCTGCAAAAATCCCTCTCTTGAGTTTGTCTTTACCGGAAAAGATCAAACGGAAAGATACCTTGGCATTCTTGCCTCTCTTTTGAGATGATCAACCAAACAACGCCTTTTCCACCCCACCGGCAAGCGCCCCTGCAAAACGGGGCACCAAAAGGTCGATCTCTTTGGGCGTGACGACAAGTCCCGCGGGGAAAGCGGGATCCGCAAAACGGGCAAGCATCGAAACGCCGAGGGACAGGACGGGGACGCCCAAACTCTCCTTGCAAAGCGGGACGCGACGGTTGCCGACGCCGCCGCCCGGGACCACGCCGCCGTCACTGATCTGCACCGCACGAAACAGCCTCTCGGCGCGACTTGTCGCAAGCGTATCCACCGAAAGGATAAGGTCGGGCAAGAATTCCGCCGCCACCCCCTTTACGACGGAGGCGGTCTCCAGCCCCGTCAATCCGAAAACCGACGGCACGAGGGCGGCAACGTAGCGCCTGCCCCTCTTTCCGACGAAAAGTCGTTTGACCGTTTCGACCCCCAAAGCGTCCACGACGGCGTTTGGATTGCCGAGCCCCACGACGAGAACGCGCCTTTTTCCTGCCGCGCCCAGTTTTGAAAGGGAAGACGCGATCCCCTTTTTGATGTCCTCCAAGACTCTGTCGTCCGTCAACGGATCACCTTTGGTGATCAAAGTGTGATAAACGCCGCGGCGATACCCTTGCCCCTCGCCAAACGAAGCCGGCGCGACAAAGCACAGTCGCTTTAGTGTGGGGGTCAAATTCTTTTCTTCCACCACCTCGCCCCGCCCCGCGGTTTCGGCAAACTCCAAAGCAAGCAACGAAAAATTTTCCATACGGTTATCGTGCGTTAAATAAAATAAAATATTATCGAAAAATTATTGCGTTGGGCGCCGCCGCTATGATAAAATATCATTTGCTTATAAAACAATTAAAAGGTGCATAGCACCGAAAAGGAGTCAAAATGCCTAACATTAAATCCCAAAAGAAGCGTGTATTGATCACCAAAGAAGAGTACGCTCGCAACAAAGCCATCCGCTCCGAAGTTAAGACCGCAGTGAAGAAGTTTAACGCTGTCATCGCCACCGGCGACGTGGCTGCCGCGGAAGCACTTCTCCCCGTGACGGTTTCCGTCATCAACAAGGCAAAGAGCGACGGCGTTTATCACATCAACACCGCTTCCCGCAAGATCGCATCTTTGAACAAGTCTCTTAACGCCATAAAGAAGTAATCTCCCTTTTCTTTATGTCCGGAGTCAAGATCCACACCAAAGAAGACGCCTATCGTCTGTTTGACGAAGCCGTTACGGCGCTTACGACAACAAACTTCATCATCACGGAAAAGCCGATAACGGACCTTTTAAGATGCTTGGTGTACAGCGATTACCTTCGTGCTTTCATTACCGATTGCAAGAAGGGTGTGGATTACGAGGCGGAGCTTGCCGCCGCCGTCCAAGAGACGGAAGACGGCTACGTTTTCACTCTTCCCAAGAGCAACAAAAGGGTCATCGCATTGGTCACCGGTCTTCTCCACGATTTTGACGTCGGAGCAAGGTCGTTGACCTCTTTTATTCAAACCTTTTGGCAAAACGCGGACAACAACGCGCGTTACCGCCACTTTTGCGACGACGTGCTTTTGCCCTACAAGCGGGCGTTCCGTGAGTTGTTTTTGGCGGACGCGGACAAAGGGGACGGTTCGGCGGAAGACGAGGTGACCGTCAAGGTCACCGACGCGGTTTTGGAAAACGCCGCGCCCCTGTTCTCTGCCCTGCGCACCGCATTTGTGGAAGACAACAAACTTTCGCAAAAGAAAAGAGAAGACCTTATAGCCATGACGGACGGACTGTACTACGCCTTGGAAAAGGGCAACGTCAGGATCATCAAAACCATCTGGATCGGGCTCAAGCTCGCTTTGGACGGCAACAAAAAAGCTGAGCGCAAATTTAGCGACGTTTCGGAATTTCTCGCGCTTTACGCCCTGATTTGACGAGGTAATATATGCCGACGGATTCCACCCTCATAAAGTTGATTTTGCTTTACGCAATGGACAAGATGGACGTGCCCCTCGAGGAGGATGTCTTGACCGATCTTTGCACGAGCGACCACGATTGGATGAATTATATGGACTGCAAGGACGCCATCGCCGCGCTTGAGGACGTTTCGTTTATCCAAAAGAAAATGACCGGCAGCAAGGTCACCTATTCCATCACGCCGGACGGCAGAATGTGCCTTGCCAACTTTTACACCCGCATTCCCATCTCGCTCCGCGAGGAGATCAACGCTTCCGTTAAGGAAGACCGCATGAAGTACCGCCGTCGTCAGGAGTACGTCAGCGATTACTTCCGCAACAGCGACCAAACGTACACCGTGCTGCTTCGCATTTTGAAGCCGGGCGGCGAGGGCGCTTTGGTGGAGCTTAAGATGGTGGTGGAAAGCAAGGAGACCGCGTTGTATATCTTCAAAAACTGGCAAAACCGCGCAGGGTCGGTGTACAGCGCGCTGTGCGACAATCTGCTGGATTGCTAAAACGCATATAAAGGCATCAAAAAAAGCAGGGTCAAGCCCTGCTTTTTTGTTTTTTTACACTTATTTGCCGGTGGAACCGAACCCGCCCGCGCCGCGCTCGGTGGCGGAAAGCTCATCCGCCTCCTCGTAATCAACGGACAGATACGGAGCGATCACAAGCTGCGCGATGCGCTCCCCTTGCGAGATGCTTTGCAGTTTGCCCGATTGATTAAAGAGGGCAACCTTGACCTCCCCCCTGTAATCGGAGTCAATGACGCCCACCTTGTTTGCGGGAGCCAGCCCTTTTTTGGTGGCAAGCCCGCTACGCGCATAGATCAAACCGACGTATCCCTCGGGGATCTCCACGGAAAGCCCGGTGGGGACAAGATAGGTCTCACCCGCCGCAATGGTCACCGTACCCTCCACGAGGGCGTAGAGGTCCGCACCCGCCGCCTGCGGGGAACCATAGGTGGGAAGGACGGCGTTTTCCGCCAGTTTTTTTACCTTAACGATCATAGTTTTGCTCCTTTGCCCCAAAGAGGGCTTCCGTTATCATTTGTTTCAAAAGGTCCACGTTTTCACCGAACTTTGCGCTGACGTACAGCTTTCCTTCCTCGCGAACGGCTTTATCCGCCTTGTTGTATACCGTGATGATGGGGACGCTTTCCGCCCCGATCTCCCGAATGACGCTTTCCACGGTGGCGATCTGCGAAAGCATCTCGGGCGAAGAGGCGTCGACGACGTGGATCAGCAGATCGGCATAGCGCACCTCGTCCAACGTGGACTTAAACGCCTCCACAAACGTGTGCGGCAGGTTACGAATAAAGCCGACGGTATCCGTCAAGACAAAACTGCCCTGCTCTGTCCAAACGCTGCGACTGACACTGTCCAACGTGGCAAACAGCTTGTTTTCCGCATACAGGTCGGAGCGGCTCATCTGATTGATCAAGGTGCTTTTGCCCGCGTTCGTGTAGCCGAGCAGCGTCACGCTTTTGACGCCGCTTTGCTTGCGTTTGCGACGGCGAAGATCGCGCCCCGCTTCAAGCGAATGCAACTTTTCCGTCAGCTCGGAGATGCGCCTGCGAATGTGCCGCCTGTCCGTTTCGAGCTTGGTTTCGCCCGCGCCGCCCATCGCATACAACCCGCCGCGCTGACGGCTCATGGAAACGCCCTGTCCGACAAGGAGGGGCAACGTGTATTTCAAACGGGCAAGTTCCACTTGCAGCCTGCCCTCCGCCGTGGTAGCGTGCTTTTCAAAGATCTCCAAGATCAAGGTGCCGCGGTCGATGACCTTGCGACCCAGTCTCTCCCCAATAGCGGCATGCTGCACCGCGCTGAGCGGCACGTCGAAGATCACGACAGCCGCGTCTTTTACCTGCGCTTCCATAGCGATCTCGTCTATCTTGCCGCTGCCGACGTAATACACCGAGTCGACGCTCGTGCGCTTTTGCATGATCTTGCCGACGGGATCATACCCCGCGGTCTCCGCCAAACGCTTGAGTTCGTACAGCGACTCCTCGTCGCCGACGCCCACCGTCAAACAACGGTTGTTGACCTCCTCTTTGGTGGCGGACTTGGATTTGCCCACTTTGTCGCATTCGGTTATCAAATCAAGAAGAGCGGCGTGATCCATCGTGCCGATCTCCGCATCCACGAGCTTGACGTTGCCGGACGGCGCAATGTAGCCGATTTGCATCTTGCTTGCGCCGGCGCTCGAAACGCCCACTGCCGCCAAACAATCGTAACGCATCTCCTTTAGGGCGGAGATATCCGCCGCGGAAAGGCGCGCCGAGCCCTTGGGGTGCGTGTGGATCACGCGGATCTTGCTTTTGGAAGCGTCGCCGCGGCGCTTGCTTATGGACAGCGCGTCCGCTTTAACGGCGTCCCCCACCGAGATGGCTTCCACCCTGCCGGAGCGGCTGATGAACACAGAGATCTCCCTGCCTGTATCCTTTGTAAAATCGGTAATGACGGAAAGAGTTTCCTCGCTGACGAGCGAAGTTTTGTCGGTAAAGCCGAGGTGCTTTTCCAGCCGCCACAAAAGGGCGCGTTTGATGCCGTCCGTATTGCCGTGTATCATAATGATATTATAATAAAACTTGCGTAGTTTATCAAGTCAATTGAGCATCGGTTATAATTCCCGCGAAAAAAGCATACGATTCAGTAACTTTTTTCGGAGGAAAGCTATGAAAAAAACCTATCTTGCAATTGCCATTTTGATCGTCATTTCCCTTGTGCTCTTTGCCGCCTGCAAAAAGACGGAACAGCCCGAGAAGACCGGCTTGGAAAAATGCGTCAGCACCTACACGGACGGCGTTTTCGTGGGGCTCAACGAGGATTTTAACGCAAACTTCGTAACCGGCGAAAAGGAGAAGCTCATCGTCATCGACGGCGAAGTCGGGGAGCTTGCCCCCTTTGCCACCTTGACCGTCACCCCGCTTTCGGCGGAACTGTTTAACAACACCTACACCTACCTTTTAAAGGGGGAAAACGGCGAAAGGAGCGGCGAACTTGTCAAAGACGTGGTGGGCGCCACCTTTTCCGCCGAGGTCGCAGACGCAAAGGAACTTGGCAAGATCACGTCGGTTGTGGTCAAGGCAGAAGGCATATTGGAGAGCGAAGTGCCCCTCCAAGACAAGCTATACGGCATGATCGGCTGGAAAGATGCGCTTGCCGTTGCGGAAAAGGAGTTTGCCGAGCAGATCAAAACCGAAAGCGACACGGGCAACCTGCCGCGCGAGATCTACGTCAAACTGGTAAACGCGCTGGGCGGCGAGGACGCCCCCTATTACTACTACGTTTCCTTTATCAAATC
>DFFS01000100.1 GCA_002371075.1 Christensenella sp. UBA3770 | reverse complement strand
TTCAGTGGTCGCTTCGGGAGCGACGGGCGCGGGCTCTTCCGCAACGGCGTTTTCGGGCTCTTCTGACGCAAGTTCCTCTTGCTTTTGGAGCTCCGCGGCAAAGAATGCCTCTCTTAGGTCTGTGATCTTGGCTAAAAGGTCGTCCGCTCTGCGACGGGCTTCTCTTACGTCGATCGTAAGACTGCGAAATCTTGCTTTGTCCAAATCGAACAAAGCGCTAATATTCGCCAAGGCGTCTTTATTTGTTTCACTCATCAGTTACTACCTCCGATGTATTATCTAATTCTTTTATAATCGCCGAAGCAAGGTGTTCTTCGCCGATCCCCACGCATTTGACGCTTCTACCGCCAAAGTAATCGGACAGCGCCGTGATCGTACGGCACATCACCCCTTTGCTTTCGGCAAAACGAAGCACCTTTTTCATGGAGTTTTCGGACAAGTCTTTGTCACAAAGGATCAAATACGTCCGTTTTTTATTAAGTAGCACGCTTTCGTAGCCATAAACGATCTTTCCCGATTTTACGGAAAAACCGATATAGGTAAAGATCTTATCGTTGCGACTCATAAGCGGCAAGAAGGTTTGCGTACGCCTCCTCCGAGATCATCGTTTTATACGATTTGTTGAGGAGTCGGTTTTTGACGCACTTTTTCATGCAATCGGGATCGGAGCAAAGATATGCTCCTCTGCCCGCCGCTTTCCCCGTCGGATCCAAAAGCACCTCCCCGTTGGGGGTACGTACGACCCTGATCAGATCTTTTTTGTCAAAAAGACCTCTGCAGGCGATGCACATTCTCATCGACGGTTGTTTTGCCATCGTTATTCCTCCGCGTTGTCAATGCTGTCCAAGATCGAGGAATACGGCTTTACGTCGATCTTCCACTCGGTCAATTTTGCAGCAAGACGAGCGTTTTGACCCTCACGACCGATCGCCAAGGACAACATGTTGTCGTTGACGATGACCCTTGCCGAGTGCTCCTCGTCGTTTACGTGCACTTGCACGGCTTTAGCGGGGCTGATGGCACGAGCGATAAACTCAAGCGGATCCGGGCACCAGTTGATGACGTCGATCCTTTCCCCGTTAAGCTCTTGAACGATCACGTTGATACGGCTGCCCCTCGGTCCGATGCAGGCGCCAACGGGATCCAAGTTGGGATCCTCCGAAGCAACGGCGATCTTGGTGCGGAAGCCCGCTTCGCGGACGATCTTTTTGATGGTGACAAGCCCGCTCTTGACCTCGGGAACGTCAAGTTCAAACAAGCGACGTACGAAATCCGGATGGGCGCGAGAAACGATGACTTGCGGCGAACGATTGTTGGTGGTGATACGCCTGACCAAAACCTTGATCACATCGCCGATGTTGTATCTTTCGTTGCGGATCTGCTCCGAAATGGGCATAATACCCTCCATTTGGGTGGGCAGGATCTCAACATAAACGCTGTTGGGCTCCACCTTACGGACGATCGCGCTGACGATCTCACCGGACTTCTCGTTCATTTCGGCATAAATCTGATCCTTTTTGATATCGGTCAAGCGCTGCATGATAACCTGCCTTGCGGTTTGAACGGCGATACGAGAAAGGTTCTTGGGGGTGATCTCCTGCGAGATGGTATCCCCTACTTTGTAGCTCGGCTTGATCTTTCGAGCTTCTTCCAAAGAGATCTCCTTCTCGTCGTCGGTGACTTCCTCCACAATCGTCTTGTAAGCAAAAACTCTGATCTTTGCCTGATCGGGATAGAGCTTTACTTCGATCGCCGCAGCGGTTGCGTTCTCCTTTTTGTATGCGGACGCAAGCCCGGCTTCAAGAGAGGCGATGAATTCACTTTTGTCGATGCGTCTCGTCTTTTCAAGTTCGTCAAGTGCCGCAAAAAAATCCTTATTGATCATATTTCCTCCTAAAACGTGATGTACGGTTTTGCCACCGCAATGCACTTTGTTTCAATTTTCAATTCGCCGGATTTTGTCTCAAGCGAAATAATGCCGTTTTCATAAGAGAGAAGTTTGCCGATATGCTTTTTGGCGCCCGCAAGCGGGGAATACAAAGAAACTTCGATCTCGGTGCCGATCTTTTTAAGATAATCGCGCTCCGACTTCAGCGGACGATCCAACCCGGGAGAGGATACGTTGAGCACAAAGGGCTCCCCCGCCGTGGGGTCAAGGTCATCAAGAGGCTTGTCAATGGCGTTTGCAACGATCTCCGTATCATCCAAGCTGACGCCGCCCTCCTTATCCGAATCGATAAAAATCGTCAGATGCATGGCGTCGTGCTGCTTTTGATAGGTGACCTCAACAAGCTCATAGCCGAGGTCTTTTAAGATGGGAAGGACAAGTTCCTCTACGCGATCTTTAACCGACATACTCCTCCAAATGGCGCTTATTAAATTAAAAAGTGAGCCTTGTCAAGCCCACTTCGTCAAAAGCACCTCTACGGTTGAATTATAGCACAGCGAAAACAATAATACAACTATTATTATATAAAATATTTTTTTATTCCGAAATAAACGCGTTGGCAACGGCGACCGCTTCCTCCAATGCGTCGCCCTTTTTGGCGCCGTCAAACTTTAGCGCGGACTGCTGGATTACGTGGACGTCGTTTGCAAAAGTGTATCTGAGAGGTTTTGCGATGGCGTTAAACAGTTCCAGTGCTGCCGCGGGGTTGACGCCCACGATCAATCGATTTGCCGAAAACTTAATAAGGTCGGGGATGACCGTGGACAAACGCGGTGACGAATAGCCCATCCTGTTTGCGTATTCGGCGCGTTCGGAATCCTCCGTAAAAGCGACTTTCAAAAAGGTGTGAACGTACTCTTTGATCTTTCCGTTTTCAACCGAGCACATAGCGATCTCATAGGGGACGACCGCGCGTTCCGTCTTGATGGCGCGAACCGCCACGGAGACAGCATCCGCAGTGGTATTTGATGCCTTTCTGTTTGTATCCTTTAGAAAGTCAAAGCCGATTTGATCATAGACGATCTCATGGTACTCTTTTGGGAAAAGTATCGAGTAGTTTTCCGGAGGATCGAGTGGCTTGGTCTGCTCAGCAATTGTGGAAAACGGGATCTTGCAAAGCGCGATGGACTTTACGTACATACTGTTGGACATATCGTCTCGCGCGTTGACCCTGCCTTTACAAACGACCTCGACGCCGTTTTGCAAAGCCCCGAACTCATCGTCCGTGTTAATGAAAACGTTCAAATAACCCGTCGTATCCGTGATCGAAAAAGTGTAAAAATGCTTGTAAAACTTTTTGTACTCCGCCCTTTTGCTTTCATCACGCGTTTTGAAGGACAAACGACCGACCTTGCCGCAACAGACGACGTCCTCCCCCTCGCCGCGTAACGTGGAAATGTGCACGGCAGGATCGTGTAGATCACTGAGCTTTCCCATCAAGAGGCTCTTGTCCGTAACGACAACGGTTTTGCCATATCTGCCGGAATCAAGCGCAGAATCGGCAGTGAGCGTGATCTCTGCGTCTTCGACAACGTCAAAAAACAGATGCACTTCGATGCTGTATTTTTGATGGAAGAAATCCTTGAGTTTTTGATCAAAGTCCACCCTTTGCATATAATCGCGAATGTTTTGTTGCACCGTGAAAGCAAGAAAAAGACCTTCGGAAAGATCGATCTTCACGCGTGAAAAATCAACGTTTGCCGCGATCAGAGGAAAATGCTTTGCCAAATATTCCGCTAAAGCGGAACGCACGTTCTCCTGGCTCAAAACGATCTTTTCAAAGTGACATACCGCCTGATAATCGGAGCCAACGGCTTGATCGATGGTACTTTGAATGTTGTGGATATCTTCATTTTTCAGTTTGTAATCAAAAACATCTTCGGGCACAAGGAGAGTTACGTTCACCTTTTTCCCGGTGACCTTGACCGTCCCCAAACGAAGAAACTCGTACCTTTCGGGATACATTTCATTTATGAGCGATAAAATATCAGTCAAGACCTGCCTCCTTTATCTCTCGTAAAAGCTCTTCCAGGATCCTATCGTTCGGAACGGTTTTAACAACCTCACCGTGGCGCATGATCGCGGATTTCTCCTTGCCGCCGGCAACACCGATATCCGCCCTTTTCCCCTCGCCGATGCCGTTTACAACGCACCCCATCACCGCAATGACAAAATGCTTTTTGATGTGAGCGGTGGCTTGCTTGATCTTTTCGGAAAGTTCAAGAACGTTGATTTCCGTACGAGAGCAGGTTGGGCAGGAAACGACGTCCACGAATTCCTTACGGAGCCCCGTCGCTTTCAAAAGGAGGTCTCCCGCATAGACTTCCTGCACGGGATCACCCGTGACCGAAACGCGAATCGTATCCCCGATGCCGTCCAAAAGCAACGCTCCGATGCCTGCATAGGATTTTACGAGGGCAAGATCGCCCCCACCGGCTTCCGTCACGCCGATGTGCAACGGATAATCCGTTTTCTTTGAAAGGATCCGGTATGCCTCGGCATTCATTTTGACGTCGCTGCACTTTGCGGAGATCACGATGTCGTCAAACCCATATTTCTCCAAGAGCGCGACGCTTTTTAACGCGCTCTCTGCGAGAGCTATGGCAGAAAAACCGTACTTTTCAACAGCTGACGGTTCAAGCGAGCCGCCGTTTACGCCAACGCGAATGGGAATGCCGTGGTCCTTTGCCGCGCAAACCACCTCTCGGACGGCTTTCTCCCCACCGATGTTGGACGGATTGATTCGAATCTTGTCAATGCCGTTTTCGATGGATTTCAACGCAAGCGTGTGATCAAAATGAATGTCAGCAACCAAGGGAACGTCAACCTGTTTTTTGATCTCGGGGATAGCCTCCGCCGCGGCAAGCGTGTTGACACTCATACGAACGATGTCGCACCCCGCTCTTTGCAAGCGAAGAATTTGCGAAATAGTCGCTTTGACGTCCTCGGTCTTGGTGTTTGTCATGGATTGTACGGTGACCTCGGCATTGCCGCCGATAAACCGATTTTTTATCCGAATGCGTTTTGTCATAATCGTCAGAACAGGCTTGCTATCGTTCCTAAATTCAGTATATCACAAAGAATTGCAAAAGCAAAGAGGATCACAATGCCAACCGTATGAATAATGGCTTCCACCTTTCGATTGACGGGTTTTCGGAAGATCATTTCGATCAAAACAAAGATCACCCTGCATCCGTCCAGTGCCGGAAAAGGAAGTGCATTCATCAGGGCGACACTTGCGCTCATAATACCAAACATTAACAGTACGCCGCGGAAACCGAGCGTCATGGTCATCTTGCCCATCGCGGCAACGCTGGTAACCGTCCCGCCGACAGACCCCTTTAACCCAACTGCGCCGGTAAACAACCCACCGATGGTCTTAAACGTGAGGATCACAAGTTGCCAAATGAAGATAAAACTACGTCCAAGCGCCTCAAAGAAACCCATACGATAATAATCGTATCCGATGTTGATGCCGAAGCCGCGATACGTTCCGACCGTTTCGTTGCCGTTTTCATCAACGGATTTACTCTCGAACGTGCCTTTGTTAACCGCTATCGTCTGACGTTTTCCATCACGAATAACAACGACTTCCGCCGCTTCATCCGCCTTGCCCAAAAGGGTGCCTATGTTGGTTTC
>DFFS01000072.1 GCA_002371075.1 Christensenella sp. UBA3770 | reverse complement strand
CCATAATTGCCTCCTTTTTTATTTTACACTTTTTCAAAACCTTTTTCAAGGTCTTCGATGATATCCGAAATGTGTTCCGTTCCGATGGATAAACGCACCGTGTTGGGCTTGATGCCGACGGACGCAAGTTCCTCTTCGGAAAGTTGCGAATGGGTCGTGCTTGCCGGATGAATGACCAGCGACTTTAAGTCCGCCACGTTGGCAAGCAATGAAAACAACTCCAAACTCTCGGAAAAGCGCTTGGCTTCCTCCGCGCCGCCCTTTACCTCAAAGGTAAAGATCGAGGCGCCGCCGTTTGGGAAGTAGCGGTCGTAAAGCTCCTTTTGCTTCCCCGTTGCAAGAGAGGGGTGATTGACCTTTTCCACCTTTGGATGCTTGGAAAGATATTCCACCACCTTTAAGGCGTTCTCCACGTGGCGTTCCACGCGAAGGGACAAGGTTTCCAAGCCCTGAAGCAGCAAGAAAGAGTTAAACGGTGAGATCGTTGCGCCCTGATCCCTCATCAAGGTCGTCCTCATCTTTAAAATGTAGGCAAGATTGCCGCACGCCTCCGTAAACACCACGCCGTGGTAGGACGGATTGGGTTTGGACAGCCCGGGGAATTTGTCGTTTGCCGCCCAGTCAAACTTTCCGCCGTCAACGACGACGCCGCCCATCACCGTGCCGTGCCCGCCGATAAACTTGGTGGCGGAGTGCACCACGACGTCTGCGCCGTGGTCCAACGGACGGAACAGATACGGGGTTGCAAACGTGTTGTCCACGATCAGAGGGATGCCGTTTTCGTGCGCGATGGCGGCAACGCTTTCCACGTCCAAAACGTCCGAATTGGGGTTGCCGAGCGTCTCGCCGTAAAAAAGTTTGGTATTGGGACGGAGCGCCTTGCGAAAGTTTTCAGGGTCGGACGGATCCACAAAGGTGACCGAAAGACCCTGATCCTTTAGGGTATTTGCCAAAAGATTGTAGGTGCCGCCGTAAAGATCCGCCGAAGCTACGACGTGATCCCCTGCGACCGCTATGTTTTGTATCGCATAGGTAATGGCGGCGGACCCGGAAGCCGTTGCAAGCGCCGCTGCGCCGTTTTCCAAGGCGGCGATCCTTTTTTCAAACACGTCGCTCGTGGGGTTCATCAAACGAGTGTAAATGTTGCCGCCTTCCGTCAAGCCAAACCTGCCCGCCGCTTGCGCAGAGTCCTTAAAAACGTAGGACGTGGTGGCGTAAATGGGCACGGCTCGAGCGTCGGTGGCGGGATCGGGCGTTTCTTGCCCAACGTGTATTTGTTTTGTTTCAAACCTATATTCGCTCATTGTTCTCCCCTCCTTTTATTGTAGTCGTCAATTGCATTTTTGATGGCTTCTTCGGCAAGCACCGAACAGTGTATTTTTTGCGCCGGTAAGCCCCCTAGCGCCGCCACAACGTCTGCGTTTTTGACGGCAAGCGCCTCCTCGACGGTCTTTCCCTTGATCATATCCGTCACGACCGAACTGCTTGCGATCGCGGCGGCGCACCCAAAGGTTTCAAACGACACGTCTTCAACGACGTTGTTTTCGATGCGCAAGTAAATCTTTAAGATGTCGCCGCAAGCCGCGTTGCCCACCAATCCCACGGCATTGGCGCCTTCAAGCCGTCCTGCGTTGTGCGGATCCTTAAAATGTTCCATAACGGTTTCGCTATACATTGCTTCCTCCTCTCGCGCTGAATAAAGGTGAAAACGCGCGCAGTTTTTTGACGGTTTGTTTCAATGTTTCCACCACGTAATCCACGTCCTCAAACGTGTTTTCTTTTCCAAAGGAAAAGCGGATCGTCCCGTGCGCCCTTTCCGCAGGTACGCCCATCGCAAGGAGAACGTGCGAAGGGTCCAAACTGCCCGACGAACAGGCGCTACCAGACGAGACCGCGATGCCGTTTAAATCCAACGTAAACAAGATGGACTCCCCTTCCAGATATCTGAAACCGATGTTGGCATTGGACGGAAGGCGCCCCTCGCCGACGTCACCGTTCAGGTCCACGTATTCTATCTCGGAAAGCACCCTCTTGACAAACTCGTCGCGCAATGCGGAAACGTACTCCGCGTTTTTTTGAAGATCACGCACAGCCTTTTCGATCGCGTAGCCCAAGCCTACGATCGCCGGCGTGTTGTAAGTGCCGCCACGCATCGTGCGTTCCTGCCCGCCGCCGTTCAAGAAACGACCGATTTTTAACCCGTTTCTGACAAAAAGCGCGCCGATGCCCTTTGGTCCGTAAAATTTGTGCGCCGATAAGGAGAGCGCGTCCACGCCGAGCTCCTTTACGTCGACGGGAATGGCACCCACCGCCTGTACCGCGTCGGTGTGCACAAATACGCCGCGTTTTTTTGCTTCCCGCGCGATCTCACGTATGGGCTGGATCGTGCCGACCTCGTTGTTGGCAAGCATGACTGTGATAAGCGTCGTATCCTTGCGGATCGCGCTGACAACGTCATCCACCGAAACCCTTCCAAGGCGGTCAACCGGCAAGTAGGTCACCTCAAACCCATTTTGCTCCAGCGCCTTTAACGTGTGCAAAACCGCGTGGTGCTCCACGGCGGAGGTGATGATGTGTTTTCCTTTTTCCGCATGCGCTTCCGCAATGCCGCGAATCGCCCAGTTGTCCGACTCCGTACCGCCCGACGTAAAATAGATCTCGTTCGGCGAGGCATTCAGTCCTTTTGCCACCCTTTCCCTTGCCTCATCCACCGCCGCCATGGCTTCCCTTCCCCAGGCGTGTTGACTGGAAGCGTTGCCGCTGACCACGGAAAAATACGGAAGCATTTTTTGTAATACTTCAGGGTCCAACGCGGTGGACGCCGCATGATCAAGATACACTTTTCTTTGTTCGCTCATCGTGATTTCCTACTTCCCTACTCGTTTGGTAGGTAATTAGAGAATAACACGTCCCTTATCGGGTCGTCAAGCGATTTTCGATGCTTTTTCAGAAAATATTAAAATACGCCGTAAAGCAGCACGCCGAGCCCTGCGGAAATGAGGATCAAAAGGATGGGAGACGCCTTTCTTTTTAAGGCGAACTTGAACAAAAGAGACACGCCCGCGAGGGACGCCAAGATGATGAGCCCTTTATAATTAAAGGAAAAGGCGGATGTGACGCTGCCGATGCCAAACAGGGTTTTCAAGCCCATCGTAACGGCGGTTGCCATAATGAGCGCGGCAACGGCGGGACGCACGCCGGACAAAAAGCCCTGCACGCCCTTGTATTTCAAAAGGTTTTTCAGGGCGGCGGCAATCAGAAGAATGATGACAAAAGCGGGCAGGATCACCCCAAGCGTGGCAAGCAAGCCACCGAGGAAGCCCCCTTGCGACGAGCCGATAAACGTTGCCATATTGACGGCGATGGGACCCGGCGTGGACTCCGCCACCGCGACGAAATCCATAAACTGCTCTTGCGTCAAAAACCCGCGCGAAACGCATTCGTCCATCATCATGGGGATCATGCCATATCCCCCGCCGAACGAAACGGCGCCTATCTCAAGAAAAACGAGGAAAAGGGTCAGATAGATCATTTCTCTCCCTCCTCTTCCGTCTGCGAGGGCTTTTGCGAGGGCTCTTCTTCCGTCTTTTCCGTCGGGAACTTCCTTTCGCGAATGCGTCCCACGAAATACAACATCAAGCCCAACACACCCGCGATCAAGATGTAAAAGATCGTGGAAAACCGCACCGAAAACAGCGAGAGCGCGATAAACGCGCAAAATACGATCGTCGCAACGATTACGGAAAACGCGTTTTTCTTTAGGTCCTTAAAGACCTTGATCCCCGCCGAGCCGATCAGGTAAACGACCGCGACCTGTATGCCGCGGAAAGCGTAGCCGACGTACGTCAGCGACAGAAATTTGTCAAAGAAAAGCGAAACGACAAAGATGATGACAAAAGCCGGCAAACACACCGCCAGCGTGGATATGAGCGCGCCAAGCACGCCCGCCACCTTGTAACCGATGTAGGTTGCGGTGTTTACGGCAATGGGCCCCGGGGTGGACTCCGCAATGCCGAGCATATCCAAAAATTCTTCCTTTTCAAGCCACTTTTTGCGTGAAACGAACTCGTTTTCCAAAAAAGCGATCATCGCGTATCCGCCGCCGAAGG
>DFFS01000057.1 GCA_002371075.1 Christensenella sp. UBA3770 | reverse complement strand
CAACGTGATCCCGCAGATCGACGTCTTCCTTGACAACGGCTACACCAAAGAGGAAGAGAAGATGATCAACGAGACGAGAAAGATCCTTGGCAAGCCCAACCTCCGCGTGACGGCAACCACCGTGCGCGTGCCCGTCTTCCACGGTCACAGCGAAAGCGTCAACGTTGAGTTTGAAAAGCCCTGCACGCTGGAAGGCATCAAAGAGGCTCTTGCCGCATTCCCCAACGTGATCTTGGTGGACGACGACAAAAACGCCAAGTACCCGATGCCCATCTACGCCGAAAACCACGACGAGGTTTACATCGGACGCATCCGTTTGGACTACAGCGTGGAAAGCGGCTGCAACCTGTTTGTCGTTGCGGATAACATCCGCAAGGGCGCGGCGACCAACGCGGTGCAGATCGCGCAGCTGCTCCTTGAAAAAGGCCTCATCAAGTAAAAGACCGAGTATAACCGCACATCTACTTTGTTTCTGTCTTCAAAACAGCGCAGTTACGTACGATAAGTACGCGCCTGCGCTGTTTTTTGACGTGCCTCGTATCTGCACGATTCTCCTCGGTCTTTGCGATAGCAAAATACGAGCAACGCGAGTTATCATTTGAGCGCAGCGAATTATCATACGCCATAGGCGTTTTATCGTTCTTGTCGGTCTTTGAAACTTAATTAAAAAAGCAAGGGTCATTCCCTTGCTTTTCTTTTGTCATTTAAGCGATCTGTAAATCAAGTTTGTTGATAATAAGTGAGACGCAGACAAACTATCCTTTCTTCATTGCAGTCGATCCGCTCTTAATTCATCCTCATAATGACAAACGCTCTGCGTGAGGACAAACGGACACCTACTTGCGATCCAACACAGACACCAACGAAAAGCCAACAAAGAAGGCGGGAGATACTAGGCTCGACGAGGTTTAAATCATCCTCATACCGGCAAACGCTCCATGAGAAGACGAACGGGCACCTACTTGCGGAGTAAAATCCAAACAAAAAGAGCACCTAAATAAAAAGCCAACAAAAAGCCGACAAGGATCGACGAGGTTTAAATCAGCTCATAATGGCAAATGCGGAGGATCGTGCAGTGACGAGGCTCGGCAAGCCTTGTGCGAATGAGCGTACTCCTTGTACGTGATTTCGTCAAGGCGCTGACAGTAAACGAAGTCAATGTGCGGTCACACGCGTTTGCTTTTTTGCAAAGGCAAAAACGAGGGAGAGCACGAGGGCCACCCCCCACCCCACAGGCCACGCCCACCAAATGCCGCGCGAGCCGAGATAGGTGGACGCAAAGGCAAAGGCAAGCCCCACACGGAGGGCAAGGTCCACAAAGGTGCTGATCATAAACCTACCCATCTTTTCGGAGCCGCGCAAAATGCCGTCCGCGACAAGTTTGCCCGCGATCATCACGTAGAAAGGCGAAACGGTGGTTAAAAAGTCGTGCCCGACGCCGATCGCCTCCTTGCTTTCGCGGTTTAAGAACAACAGCATGATCTGCCTGTTAAAGAAGAAATAGACGAGGAAAAACAGCAAGCCGATGCTTGCCGCGATCACGTAGCCCCACAAAAAGCCCGATTTAACGCGGTCCTCCTTGTCGGCGGCAAGGTTTTGCGCCGTATAGTTGGAAACGCCGTTTCCCACCTGATGCATGCTGGTGACCGCAAAGTTGTTAAATTTGACGGAGGCGGCATAGCCCGCGATCGTGGACGTACCGTAGCTGTTGATAAGCCCCTGCAAGGCGATGTTGCCCACCGAAATAAAACTTTGTTGCAACGTGCTGGGGATCCCCACCAGTAAAAAGTCCCTAAACGCTCCCTTGGAGAAGAGTTTGGGCTTGGTGTCCGTCTTAACTTTTTTAAGCTGCAAACGCAAAGCGAAAAACGCCGCCACGGAGGAGAGCCCTTGACAAATAAACGTAGCCCACGCCACGCCCTTGACGCCCATTTTGAAGACTGCCACAAACAGGATGTCCATCAAGACGTTGGCAACGGAAGAGACCACCAAAAAGATAAACGGCGTCAACGAGTCGCCCAGAGCGGCAAAGATGCCGGTGGAAACGTTGTAGATAAACAAAAACAGCAGCCCCGCCAAATAGATGTACAAATACGCCAAGCTGTCCGCCATGATCTCGGACGGCGTGTTGAGGAGGGAAAGCAAGGGTTTTGCCGTGGCAAAGCCAACCGCCATCAACACAAGCGTCACGGCAAGCGTCATCAAAAAGGAGGTGCTGACGGCAGACTTCATTTCGGTCATGTTGCCCGCGCCGAAGTTTTTTGCCGTTGCGATGGAGGCGCCCATGTTGCAACCAAACGCAAAGGCAAGCAGGACAAGCGTGATCTCGTAGCTGTTGCCCACCGCCGCAAGCGCCGCTTCGCCGATAAACTTCCCTGCCACAATGCTGTCCGCAATGTTGTAGATCTGTTGAAAAACCACACTCAAAAAGAGAGGTAAAATGTACCTCAAAAGCACTTTATACGGTTTTCCTTCTGTTAAATTTACCATCTCTTTATTATATGCGACAGCGGATAGCGCTGCATATGCTTCGCTAACGATCCTATCACCGAGCAGTTACGTACAAGGAGTACGCGCCTTTCCGCTCGTTCGCGGAGCGTTTGTCTCTGCCCCACTCTTCGCTGCCTTTGGTTTTGTAATTTTTTATTCCGTTTTTATTCTTTTAATAAAAAGGTGCTTCGCTCCGATCAAGAGCGAAGCTCCTCACTGTTCCGAATACACGCAGTCATTGGCTGTGCCTTTTATCTGCGATCTTTTATCCTCATCCCGATCGGGGACGGAGAATGATGCAGATGCAAGGCTCGCCAAACGGGAGCGAATGAGCGTACTTGTCGTACGCGATTTCGCTGACGCGATGGCAGAAACGCGCAGATGCGCCGTTATACGTCACCGATCACGCCGTGACGATCTTGGACGCTTTTTGCAGCCCCAACTTCTCAATTGCGTTCTCGCGCATCTTGTACTTGAGGATCTTGCCCGCCGCGTTCATCGGGAAGGCGTCCACGAAGTCCACGTATCTCGGCACCTTGTGACGCGCCATATTTGCGCCGATGTAGGCTTTCATCTCGTCGGCGGTCATGGTTTCGCCCTCTTTCAGGATGATGCACGCCATGATCTCCTCACCGTACTGCTCGTCGGGCACGCCGATGACCTGCACGTCGGA
>DFFS01000028.1 GCA_002371075.1 Christensenella sp. UBA3770 | reverse complement strand
ACCCCTAAACGCTTTTTAAAAGGTTGTCGCTTCGCGAGAAATGAAAGAGATCAAGCAAAGTGCGTCGTGACAATAACTGCAAAGCAAAGTGCAGCGAGGAGCTCGGCTCCGCGGGTCGAAAGCCATGAGAGGGGAAAGGTGCGGCGAGTTCTTTAAGAATACGGGAAAGCTGTTTTTCTTGCGTTTTTAATTTATCCACAACTTCTCGCATAGCGAGAAACTTCACTGCGAACGAAGTGAGCAACTTCACTGACAAGGTCAACTTCACTGTGCGCTTCAGCGCACAACTTCACTGTCCAAAGCGACTTCACTTCGGCACCGCCGAAACTTCACCCAAAGTCATTTGCATTTTGTATTGGACTATTCGAAGCCTATTGTGCCAAGAAACCGAGGACTTCCTCGATCGCCGCACGCGCCAGCAGCAGACCCGCCGCCGGAGGGACGAATGCATTTGAGCCGAGCGCGCCGCCGAAGGACAGCGGTTTCTCCGTTGAATAAACCACCTTAAGTCCCTTGTCTATCCCTTGAAGCGCAAGCAAACGACGCAGCTTTTTCGCAAGAGGGCAGGTGTGCGTCTCGCTGATATCCGCCACCTTAAACGCCATCGGATCGGTGCGGTTTGCCGCCCCCATCGCGCTGACGATCTTGATGCCGCGATCTTGCGCCTCCTTGATGAGCGCCACTTTGGCGTCCACGTCGTCGATGGCGTCAATGATGCAGTCCGCGTCCCAAATGGGAAGAGAAGCAAGGTTTTCAGCCTTCACAAAGGTGGGGATCGCCGTAACTTGCGCCGCAGGGTTGATGGCTTTGACCCGAGTTGCCGCAACAAGCGCCTTTTGCTTGCCGATATTCTCCGCCGTAGAAAGGGTTTGACGGTTTAGGTTGCTTGGCGCAAAGACGTCGCCGTCGACAAGGACAAGAGTGCCGACAAAGCTTCTTGCGATCGCTTCCGTCGCCTGTCCGCCCACACCGCCGAGCCCCACCACGGCGATCTTTGCTGCGGCAAGCCGCGTCAGCCCTTTTTCTCCGATCAAAATGCTCAATCTGTCCGTCGATTTTTCCATACCGTCATTATACCACTTAAAAAGCGTGTGCGGCAAGGCTATTTTGCACGCACTACCCTATGCCGCTTGACTACCACGGAAAATGTCCTTATAATTTTCTTATGGAAAATTTACGTTCCGCAAAAATGGCGACTATGCCTGTTAAAAAACTGTTGATCTCCATGAGCCTTCCGGCCATTTTTTCAATGCTTGTTCAAGCCGTTTACAACGTGGTGGACAGCTTATATCTCGCGCGCTTTTCCGCAAAAGCCATTGAGGCGATGAGCATCATCTTCCCGTTGCAAATGCTGGTCATCGCGCTGGGCATCGGAATCGGCGTAGGTACCAACGTTTACATTTCCAAAAGCCTTGGCGAAGGTCGGCGCGACAGGGCAAGCCGCGCAGCGCAAAACGGTGTGTTTATGGCGCTCGTCGGCGTGGTGGTCGTCGTGACTTTGGGGCTGACCGCCGTCAAACCCTTCGTTGGGCTGTACACAGACGACGCCGAAACGGCTGAGATGGCAACCTCCTATATGACCACCTGTATGATCTTCAGCTTCGGCATGATGATCGAGCTGACGACGAGCAAGATCCTGCAAGCGACCGGCAACATGCGCGTGCCGATGTTTACGCAGCTGATCGGCGCAGTCACAAACATCATTCTCGACCCGTTCTTTATCTTTGGCATCGGGGCGTTCCCGCGGTTGGGGACAAAGGGTGCGGCGATCGCCACCGTGATCGGGCAAGTGTTTGCGATGGCCTTTTCCGTTTCGATGCTGATCTTCAAAAAGCAGGACGTTCATTTGCTTGAAAGGGGCTTCCGCCCCTCCTTGAAGTTTATGTGGCGCATCTTGCGCGTGGGTCTCCCCTCGATGCTGATCAGCGCCCTGCCCTCCTTTACCACCATTATGGTAAACGGCTTTATCAAGGGATTCCCCTACGCGATCGCAGTGCTTGGCGTTTACTTCAAATTGCAATCCTTTATCTTTATGCCCGTCTTCGGTTTGACGCAAGGCGGCATGCCTATTTTAAGCTACAACTACGGCGCCTACAACCGCGACCGCTTCTCGGCGACCTTCCGCTTTATGCTGATCCTCGCGCTTTCCTATATGACGTTTGGGCTGGTTCTGTTCCAGTCCATTCCCTCCTATCTGATGCGGCTGTTTGGCTCAGACGCAGAGTTTATCCGCGTGGGCACCTACGCCCTGCGCACGATCAGCATCTGCTTTGTGTTTGCGGCAACCATCATCTCGGTCACCACGATGATGCAATCGTTGGGCCGCGGCTTCACCTCGCTTTTGATCACGCTGACAAGACAATTTGTGATCATCCCCTCCGCCTTCCTGCTGGCGAAGTATACCGGCACCAAGGGCGTTTGGTTTGCCTACCCGATCGCGGAGTTTGTGGCGACGGCGATCTTCCTGCCGCTTTCGATGTCCGTTTTCAAAAAGGAGTTTAACAAAAAGCGCGCGGAGGTCCAAACGATGCGTGCCGGGAGCGAGGCGGTGCTTGTCCCCGAGAGCCCGCTTGCGCCGGAGACCTCCCCCATGGCACCCGATCTTGACGACGACCTGCCGGAAGACGACGTTACGCAACAGTAAAAACGCATCTGCTCTTATCTACAAAAAAAACGTCCGCCACGGTTAGCAGACGTTTTTTTATTGCTCCAGTTTCGCTTTCTTTTCGGCAATCAGTTTTTCAAGCTCCTCATAGCGGCTGCTCATCTCTGCAGAGGGGGTGCCGCCGTCGCTGATCACGTGAGCGATCTCGATGGAAAGCTTTCTGCGTTCCTTTTCATAGGCGGCGTATTCCTTGTCCTTTCTGAGCTTGCGTTCCCGTTCCTCCTCGCTCATTTGCGAGAGGTCGTAGGTGTTTGTGTAATTTGTTGCGGCAACTTCGCTTGCGGAAGAAACCTTGCCTTCCCTCTTCCAGTTGGAAAGCACTTGGTTGATGTAGGAAAGCGCGTACGGCTTGCCGATCGCAAGAGCGGCGGCGTCCAAGATCGCACTCTCGTCAAAGCCCCAAGAGAGCCAGTTGGCATAATAGGTGCGGTCGTTTTCCCTAACACGCCTTGGCGTGCCGGTGGCGCGAAGCACTTTGTCCAACACCTCGTCTGCCTTTTCGATCTCGCGGATCCTTGCGCGCACGGCGTCGTCCGTCACATAGCCGAGAGAATAATACTCCTGAACGTCCTTATCCATGCCGCCGAGCGTGCGTACGTCTGAAAGGAAGCACCTCTCCGCGATCATCAAAAGCCCGCTTGCGCTGAAACCGGCGTTGAGCCATTTGGAAATGTACATCTCCACAACGGAGCCAAGATCCTGATAGCGCAAACCGAGTTTGTTGTTGACGCGCACGGCGATGTCCATCATATCCTCGCGACGTTTTGCCTCCGCCTGAATGTCGGTGGCGGTGTAAACGCCCTGCTTTAGGAAGGACTCCAAGATCTCATCCAACTTTGCCATGCCGCCCTTCCTTTTGGCAAGTTTTGCTGCGGCAAGCACGGCGTCCTTGCTAAAGCCAAGACGCGTGGTCCACTTGACGTAAAGTTGCCTGTCGGTGGGATCGGGCGAAGACGTCCGCCCAAGGGCGCCAAGCACGGCGCGAATGTCTTGCGATGCCTCGTCTTCCATAAGGAGGCGCGCTTCCACGTCCTTTACGGTGCGCACACCGGCATCCACCCAAGTGTTTGCCACCTTGCGAATGTAACGAACGGGGTTTTCCTTGCCGCAATAGCCCACGCAGTACTTGATGATCATCACCATCGCGTCCGGCTCAAGTTTGCCGTCTTCGATGATCGTGTAATACTCCAAAAGCTCCTGCGGGTGCACGGTGCGTCCCTCAAAGATCTCCTCCACCTGACGGTT
>DFFS01000097.1 GCA_002371075.1 Christensenella sp. UBA3770 | reverse complement strand
TGGGAAAAGACCACCCGCCCCTTCCTCCGCACGTCGGAGTTTTTGTGGCAGGAAGGTCACACCGTTCACGAGACCCCCGAAGAGGCTAAGGAAGAGACCTTAAAGATGCTTGAAGTCTATCGTGAGTTTGCGGAAAACGTGCTTGCCATCCCCGTGCTTGTGGGAAGAAAGAGCGAAAAGGAAAAGTTTGCCGGAGCGCAAGCCACCTACGGCATGGAAGCAATGATGCTGGACGGGAAGAGCCTGCAAGCAGGCACCAGCCACTACTTCGGCGACAACTTCAGCAAAGCGTTTGAGATCAAGTTTGCCTCCAAAGAAGGAGACCTCAAATACGTTTATCAAACCAGTTGGGGCACCTCCACCCGCATGATCGGCGCGCTCATTATGGCGCACGGTGACAACCGCGGTCTTGCCCTTCCGCCCAAGGTAGCGCCCGTTCAGGCGATCATCATTCCGATCGCGGCACACAAAGGCGGCGTAAACGAAAAGGCGGAGGAGATCCGCGCCGCGCTTGAAAACGCAGGCGTCCGCGTTGAGGTGGACTACCGCGATCAAAGCACGGGCTGGAAGTTTAACGAGTGGGAAATGAAGGGCGTGCCTCTGCGCATCGAAGTGGGTCCGCGCGACATTGAAAACGGCGTTGTGACGGTTGCCCGCCGCGACGACTTCAGCAAGACGCAGGTGGCGATCGACAGCCTCGTTTCCGAGATCCCCGCCCTCCTTGACGTCATTCAAAAGAACATGCTTGAAAAAGCCCGCGCCTTCCGCGACTCGCACATCGTTGTATGCGAGGATATGGAGGGGCTTACCGCCGCCGTCAACAGCGGCAATTTCGCAAAGGCAATGTGGTGCGGCAGCCGCGCTTGCGAGGACAAGGTCAAGGAGCTTACCGGCGCCTCCACCCGCGTGATGCCTTTTGATCAAACCCCCGTGGGCACCAAGTGCGTTTGCTGCGGCAAGAACCTTTTGGACGACAAGGACGCCAAAGTCATTTACTTTGCAAAAGCGTATTGATCCTAAAAACAATCAAAAGGCGGTCGTGATCGACCGCCTTTTTTTGTAGGCCCTTATTTGTAGTGAACGCGGAGTTCACCAGTATCCGCATAGTACGTGGCAAGAGCGACGGACGTAACGTCCGCACCATTTTCAAGGCGCTCCGTCAGCCAAGTTTTGTCCTTGCCGATCTGATCAAGCGCCCCGTCCACCACTTTGCCGTCCACAACGACGTCCTTGCTGAGAGAGGGGGCGGGCGGCGTGACGCCAAGGTCAACGCGTTTTGCTTCCGCGGCGGCGGGGGACGGCAGAACGGAAACCTCCCCGCTCGTTTCAAAAATCACGTAAAACACGTCCCTTAGGTCAAAAAATCCCTTGGCGCGACACAGCGAAAGCAGGTCGTTGATGTCCAGTTTGCTGCGCGTCAAATTCTTATAATTGATGCGTCCCTCCTCCACCAAAATCAGGGGGCGTCCACGGATCAGCTTTTTGAAAAGCGTTCCCTTACGCGCAAGGAGGGTCAACGAGATGTCCAACACAAGGTAAAGCGCCATCGCAATAAAAAAGTGATAAAAGGGGCGCTCGGGGTCGGTTGCCATCTCGGCGGCAATGGACCCAAGCGAGATGCCGACGACGTAATCGGAAAAAGAAAGTTGAGCGATCTGCTTTTTGCCCATGATCTTGGTCACGACAAATAGGAACAAAAAACTCGAAACGGAAAAAACCACCACACGCACGACAGGATCCATGCCCCAAGTATTGCCCGCGAAAGCGGGGTTTATTCCGCACTTTTAGTGCGGCACGCCCGCCTTGGGCTTGACAAGAGGTGCCTCGAAAAGCATATAATAGTCTCGGCAGGTGCAAAATGAAAGATTTTATGAACGGTTATACGAATCAAATGCAACAGTCCCTTCTGTCCCTCCTTGGCGTAAATAGCGTACAAGGCGCGGCGGAGGACGGCGCGCCCTTTGGGCGCGGCACGCGGGAAGCGCTGGAAAAGTTTCTTTCCCTTGCCGCTTCTTTCGGGCTCAAAACCAAAGTGGCGGACGGCTACTTCGGCTATGCGGAGACGGGTGAGGGGGAGCTTTTGGGCATTCCTTTCCACTTGGACACCGTGCCGTTTGGAGAGGATTGGACGGCTTCCCCGCTTGGCGAAGTAAAGGACGGCGTGATCTACGGGCGCGGCGCGGAGGACGACAAAGGTCCCGCCGTTGCCGTGCTGTACGCCTTAAAATCTCTGCTTGACGAGGGGCGGACCCCCCGTCGTCGCATTCGCTTGATCGCAGGGCTCAACGAGGAAAGCGGTTGGAAGTGCATCGAGCGCTATCTTGCCACAGAGGAGATTCCCGCCTTGTCCTTTTCACCCGACGCGGACTTCCCCGTCATTTTTGCAGAAAAGGGTGTTTTGCACGCCTGCGTTTCGTTAAAAAAACCAAGCGAGATCTTGTCCTTTACGGGCGGCGAGCGCGTCAACATGGTTGCCGATCGCGCCGTGCTTGAAGTCAAAACCCTTTCCGACGCCGCCTTTTCCAAATGTTTGAAAGGCGGGGTCAAAGTGAAGTTTATCGAGGGCGGCTTCCGTCTTTCGGCGGAGGGCGTTTCGGCGCATGGCTCCACCCCCGAAAAAGGTGAGAACGCCATTTTGAAGATCCTTTACGCCGTCAAATCCTCAAGCGAGGCTTTGGCGGACCTATACGACTTTTTCTACCTGACGGACGGTAGCGGTTTGGGGCTACGGATGCAGGAGGAACAAAGCGGCGCGCTGACCCTCAACGTCGGCAAGGTCCACACGGAAGAGGACCGCTTGGTTTTCTCCCTTGACATCCGCTATCCCGCGCCGCACGACGAGGCGGAGCTCCTTGCCCTTTTGCAAAAAGCCTTTGGCGAGGACGCCGTCATCACGGTTTCGGGGCGCCACCTGCCCCTGTACGTTTCGCCCTCTTCCGAGCTTGTTACGGGGCTACTTTCCGCTTACAACGAGGTCACCGGTGAAAACGCCTCCCCCATCGCGATCGGCGGGGCAACCTATGCGCGCGCTTTTCCCAATGCCGTCGCTTTCGGTCCCGTCTTTCCGGGCGAGGAGAGCCGCATCCATCAAAAGGACGAGTGCATCACGGTGGCGGGGCTTGTCAAATGCGCCGAGATCTACCGCGCCGCCTTGTTAAAACTTGCTTTTTAGAACGCTTTACCCCGCGCGCTTTGCCGTGATATAATCAAAGCATGCAATTCACGACCACCCTGATCACCGTGGCGATCATGCTTGCTTATGCGATCCCCGGCTTCATTTTTGTAAAGACAAAGACGATCAAGCCCGATTCCATCGGGGCTTTTGCGCGCGTTCTTCTGTTTGTTTGTCAACCCGCTCTCTTTTTGTATTCCTTTAACGCCGCAACGTATTCCCCCGCTTTTTTTGCGCAGATGGGCATCTTTTTCGGGCTTTGTATGGGAATGCAGATCCTTGTGATGGTGGGGTTGACGCTCGTATTGAAAAACAAGTTTGACGACGTCAGAAACCGCATCTGCACGATCGCGTCCGCACTTGCAAACGTGGGGTTCTTTGGCGTCCCGCTGCTTGAGGCGGTTTTGCCGGGGCATCCGGAAGCCGTGGTTTTCTCCACCGTCTTCTCCGTCAGCTTAAACCTGTTGTCCTGGACGCTTGCGGTGGGCATCATCTCGTGGGACAGGAAGAAAGTGAGCATACGCAACATGGTCGTAAACCCCACGACGGTGTCGCTGCTTGTCGCACTGCCCCTTTTCTTTACGTCCACCAAGTTACCGACAGTCATCGCGCCCATCGTGGAACTTCTTGCAAGGATGACCACCCCGATGTGCATGCTGATCCTCGGCATGCGCCTTGCCACCGTCACGCCCAAAGATCTGTTTGGCAACCCGCGCGTTTACCTTTCCAC
>DFFS01000071.1 GCA_002371075.1 Christensenella sp. UBA3770 | reverse complement strand
AAGTTGATCTTGTTCTCGCGCTTGTCAAAATCGGTTTTTGCGCTGAGATCCACGTTGATGATGCTGTCGATGGACAGGGCAAAGTTTTTGTAGGCGCGTTCCGCCATGTAGGCGATCTCACGCTTGCATTCGCCCACGGCGATGGAGGAGGTCACAAGGAACCTCTCGTCAATGTAGCGCAAATGTAGCTGATCGTCTTCGTTTTTGGACTTCTTTTCCGGAATGATCTTTGAAACGAACTTCACGAATGGGGTGACAAAGGGCAAAAGGATCGTCGTTGTCGTCAAGTTAAAGATCGCGTGGAAGATGGCAATGCTGTATGCGATCTTGGAGGTGTCTTCGCCAAAGAGCACGGAGTTAATGAGCCATATACGAAGGGGTGTGATAAACAGCATTGAGAAGAAAAAGACCGTGCCGATCAGGTTAAACATCAAGTGGAACATCGCAGCCCTTACGCTGTTTGTGTTTGCGCCGATGGACGCGATAAGGGACGTTGCGCACGTGCCGAGGTTCATGCCGAGAACCACGTAAATGGCGCTGTCAAGCTCGATCAAACCGCTTGTCGATAAGACGATCAAGATGGCGGTCATCGTCGTAGAACTTTGCATGATCGCCGTCAAAGCGGCGCCGAGCAAAAGGAGAAGGAAGGGGTTTTTGATCTTCCAAAACAAGTCGCGGATCTGCGGTGCGACGGCAATGATGTTTTTCATGGAAACACTCATAACGTTCATGCCGACAAATAAGAGGCCAAAGCCGATCAAGATATAGGCAATTACTTTTACAAGCGGTTTTTTGGAAATCAGAAGCAATGCGATGCCGATAAATGCCAAAGCGGCAAACAGCTCCGTGATGGGAAGTGATTGAAGTGAGAGCATCAAACCCGTAACCGTGGTGCCGATGTTTGCGCCCATGATGATGGAGGCGGCTTGGAACAAGGTAAGAATGCCGGAATTGACCAAACCGACGACCATAACCGTCGTTGCAGCAGAGCTGTGAATGACGGCGCTGACCGTCCCGCCGATCAAAATTCCCTTAAATCGATTGGAAGAAAGTTTTGACAGTGCGACACGAAGCTTCTTACCGGAAGCTTTGGTAAGATTGTCGCTTAAAACCTGCATGCCGAACATCATGGCACCTAGTCCGGCGAGTAATAATAATACGCTTTTTGCAATTTCCCATCCCATAATATAGATTATAAAATCAAACGTAATTCTCTGTCAAATTATATCAATCAAAAATATAAATCATAAAATTATTGTTTGTAATAAGCAAATAGGATATAATGATTGTATGAAATTGCTCTTATTGGACAGTAACAGCTTGATCAATCGCGCGTTTTACGCGCTTCCGACCCTGCAGGATCGCAGCGGGCGCTATACGGGCGCGCTTTTTGGCTTTGTTTCCATGCTTTCAAAGCTCATTAAAAGCGAGCATCCGACGCACATCGTCGCAGCGTTTGACGTGCATCAGCCTACTTTTCGTCATCTGAAATACGATGGCTACAAGGCAAAGCGTCACCCTATGCCGGAAGAGCTCAAGGCGCAAGTCCCCGCTATGAAAGAGCTTCTTACCGCAATGGGCGTTGCTGTTGTGGAATGCCCGGGTTTTGAAGCGGACGACATCATCGGCACGCTTGCTTCCAAGAGCGATATGCCTACCGTGATCGTCAGCGGCGATAAGGACGTTTTGCAGCTTGTTTCTGATAAAACGACTGTTTTGCATACAAAAAAGGGGATTACCGACGTGATCAGATACACGCCGGAAGTGCTGCGCGAAGAGGGGCTTTCGCCGCAAGGGATCATTGAACTGAAGTCATTGATGGGCGACCATTCCGACAATATCCCCGGTGTGCCCGGCGTTGGCGAAAAGACGGCGTTGGACCTTGTTTCGCGCTATGGCACGATCGACAACCTGTATGATCATATTGATGAGATCAAGGGGAAATTGCAGGAAAAACTGATTTCCGGTCGTGAAAGCGCGGCGTTTTCGCATTGGCTTGCTACGATCGTGACTGACGCGCCCGTGGATTACGGCGATTTTTCTGCATATCGCTTTTCCGAAACCATTCCGTATCGCGCTAAAAAAATGATGGAAGGTTATGAATTCCGCAAATTGATCGATCGCTTCGACTTTTCCGATCCCGATTTGGAAGAGATGGCTGTCGCGGAAGCAAAAAACAAAGAGATCACCACCATCGAGCAGTTACGGACCTTTTTGTGCGAGTGCGCGGCACACGGAACTCTTGCGTTTTACATTGCTGAGGATCGTTTTGAGATCGCTTATGATGAAGAGACAAACGCCGTCGCGCGTTATTCGTACGATTTGTTTGGGGAATCGCTCGGTTATGACGACGTCTTGCAGGAGATCAAGCCGTATTTGAAAAGAGAAGACCTTTCCGTCACACTCTTTGACCTAAAGGAGAATTTTCGATTATTCGATCTTTCCGCAAAAGAGGTGTTTAAAGCGGACGACGTAAAGTTGATGGCATACATTGCGGAATGCGGCACATGTTACGAAACGCCCTCTGAACTCATCACGCGTTACGAACTGAATGAGCTCTCCGTTGCTTGCGATCTGTTGATCTTAAAAAAGCTTTTGACTAAAAAAATGGTCCAATCCAACTCACTAAAGGTTTATGAAGAGATCGAGATGCCGCTTGTTCCGGTGCTTTACGATATGGAAAAATGCGGTTTTCGAGTGGATAGGCAGGCATTGGACGCGCTTTCCGACAAATATTCCGCCGAATTAAGCTCCGTTCGTGACAAGATCTATGCGCTGGCAGGTCATGAATTTAACATCAATTCGCCCAAACAACTTTCCGAAGTGCTGTTTGATGAGCTAAACTTGCCGTCAAACAACAAAAAGAGCACAAATGCGGACGTTTTGTCAGAGCTTGAGGACTTACATCCGATTATATCGGAGATATTGCGCTACAGGCAGCTTTCCAAATTGCTTTCGACGTATTTGATCGCGATGAAGTCTATGATCGACGCAAAGGGGCGCATCCATACGGTTTTCCATCAAGCGTTGACAACGACGGGAAGACTCTCCTCATCCGAACCCAACTTGCAAAACATTCCCGTCAGAGAGGCGGAGGGACGCGAAATTCGCGCCGCCTTTATCCCAAGCGAGGGCAACGTGTTGATCTCTGCGGATTATTCGCAGATCGAATTACGTTTACTTGCGGATTTTTCGGGGGATCAAAGCCTGATCGATTCCTTTAAACGCGGCGAGGACATCCATGCGGCGACGGCGGCAAAGATTTTCGGCGTTGCGGAAAACGAGGTCACGTCAAAGATGCGTCGCGACGCAAAAGCCGTTAATTTCGGTATTATTTACGGCATCAGCGATTTCGGCTTATCCAAAAACGTCGGTTGCAGCGTAAAAGAGGCGCGTGATTTTATCGAAAAGTATCTTAATACCTATCCGAAAATACGTGAATATATGAAATCTGCCGTAGATTACGCAAAAGAGCACGGCTACGTTACCACCAAAATGGGCAGGATCCGCGCGTTGCCGGAGATCAACAGCTCCAACTACAACGTCAGAAGTTTCGGCGAGCGCGCAGCGCTCAACATGCCGCTGCAAGGAACCGCTGCCGATATCATCAAATTGGCTATGATCAACGTATATCGTTCTCTTGCAAAAGAGAACCTTAGCGCAAAAATTATTTTGCAAGTCCACGATGAACTCATTTTGGATTGTCCTAAAGCGGAAGAGGGTGCCGTTACCGAACTTTTGCGCCGTGAAATGGAAAACGTCTTGCCGCTTTCCGTCCCGCTTTCCGTCAACGTTTCCAGCGGAAAGACCTGGAAGGAGGCAAAATAGTATGAAAATTGCCATAGCAGGGGGTATCGGAAGCGGAAAAAGCGCCGTAACACGCATCTTGCGAGGTCTTGGCGCAAAGGTCGTCGTTGCCGATGAGGTCAACGCAGAGCTCATGCAAGATCCCCAATACGTTGCTTTGATTGCGAATAGCTTTCCAACTGTCGTCAATAATAATAGCATCAACAAAAAGGAACTTGCTCAAATCGTCTATCACGATGAAACCAAGAGAAAAGAACTTATGGCTCTTTCTCATCCTAAAATATTTGATAGGATGTTTTCGATGTATAAGGGTAGTGACGTGGTTTTTTATGAGATCCCGCTTTTGACAAAAACCGACGTTGAGTTTGACGCAATTTGGTATGTTGACGCAAAACACGAAACTCGTGTAAATCGCATCGTTTTGCGTGACGGTGTCTCCGAAGGATATGCCGAAAACGTCATTTCTTTGCAAAGGGAAGAGGATTCCGTAAAGTCTATTGCCACTGAGATTATCTCTAACGATGGCGATGAGTCTATCCTTGAAGGGCAAGTTAAGGCGCTATATTGTTCTATTTTAGAAAGAATTTCATAATAATAATTACATTTTTCCTTTTATTTTCACTTTTTTCATGCGATCACTGCGCAAGAAAGTATGCCGATATCGTTCGTAAATATAGTCAAGAATACGACGTTGATGAGGCGGTTGTCTTTGCCGTGTGTGAAACGGAAAGTCACTTTAACAGTCGGGCAAAATCGAGCGCCGGGGCTGTTGGCATTATGCAAATTATGCCGGATACGGCAAAATGGATAGCGCTATCGATCGGCATAGCCGACTTTGATACGGATGATTTGTATGATCCAAACGTAAACATTCGATTCGGCGTGTGGTATCTTTCCTATCTTTATTCCGTCTTTGCCGAGTCTTGGCAGGTCTTTGCGGCGTATAATGCCGGCGAAACGGTGGTAAAAGATTGGGTAAAACAGGGGATATCGAAAAAGGAGGATATTCCTTACGCCGAAACGGCATCTTACGTTGAAAAAATCGAACGTTCTATCGGTCGATATCGGAAAAAATAGCCGCTTTTATTTGACTTTATGTTTTTTTCCTATTAAAATAAGGTATCCAAGCGGAAATGGCGGAATTGGCAGACGCGCAAGATTCAGGTTCTTGTGGTAGCAATACTGTGTGGGTTCAAGTCCCGTTTTCCGCACCA
>DFFS01000073.1 GCA_002371075.1 Christensenella sp. UBA3770 | reverse complement strand
CTGCAGGAGGGGCTTGTCGTCTTGCCCAAATCCGTGCGCCCCGAACGCATTGCATCCAACCGAAACGTCTTTGACTTTGCGCTGACCGAAAAGGAGATGACGGCGATCCGTGCCATTGACCGCAACGCACCGATGCGCGACCCCGACACCCCGGGCGTCAGGGAATATCTGCTTGAAAAATATCCGATAGAGGATTGAATTTTGCCCCGCTGCGGCGCGTGCCGAAAGCAAGGCGGCATAAAGGAGAACTATGAAACCGAAAATTGCACTACTCGGCGATTCCATACGTTTGTTTGGCTACGGCAAGGTCGTCCCCACCCTGCTTAAGGGCAAGGCGACGGTGTTTCAGCCCAAAGAAAACTGCAAGTTTGCCAAAAACCTGTTGCGTATGATCTTTGATTACAAGGATGAGCTCAAGGACTGCGCGGTCATCCACTTCAACTGCGGGCTGTGGGACGTGGCAAACGTCGTGGGGGACGGCGCGATCTTCTCCTCCGACCAAGAATACTTGGACAATCTGCTCCGCATTGCAAAGGCACTTTTGCGGTTTACGCCCAAGGTGATCTTTGCCACCACGACCCCCGTGCATCCCGATCATCCGCACAACAAAAACGAGGACATCGACCGCTTCAACGCCTTGGCGGTGCCCAAACTCAAGGAACTGGGCATACGGATCAACGATCTGCACGCCTTGGTTGCAGAGGACGTTGCGGGAAACATCTGCGACGACCTGATCCACCTCACGAAAAAGGGCGCCGAACGATGCGGCAAACAAGTTGCCGAAGTCGTCGCCGCCGCCTTGACGGAATAACACAAAAAGAGCCCACCGATCTCGCGGTGGGCTTTTTGTTATTTGTTTAAAAACTCGATGTCGCGGATGTACACGTTGTCGCTTGCGCCGCCGCTCGTGTAATCGACGATGTTGAAGGCGATCTTGCCAATATCCCTGCCGTCAAACGCCACGCCGTCTTTCTTAAAGGAGGAAAGCGGGATCTCATAGTTCCCCTCCGATTTTGTGCTGATCGTATAGGAATACGACGTGTCGCCCCCTGCGTTTTGCAGTTGGATCACGATTTTATCTCCGGCAAACTCCCTGAGGTCCAAATGAACTTTTAACGTGTTATACCCGCGGTTTGCGCCCTCGGTAAACGTCAATATGCAATACGACCAATAATCGTTGTCCTTTTGTTTGACGTTGATCTTAAGCCCCTTGTCGTCACGCGACGCCTGCAAACAGGACTTCACCTTAAGTTTTGCCGCGGCAAAGGCGTTAAAGCTCTCGTCGTCCTCAAAAACAAGCGACTCCACAACCAAGCGGTCAAGCGACGCGACGACGATGCCGCTGTTTGTGGCAACGGTCTCGCCCAGTTCGTTGATGGCAACGACCTTTGCGTAGTAGATGACGTCCTTGCTTAATAGCGCAGGGTCAAACGACGCCTGCAGCCCGTCCGTGACTTGATCGTAAACGGGATTTGCGAAATTTGCGCCGTCCGCAGAGACGATCACGCGGTAGTTGTTTGCAAAACCGGACTTTGCGTATTTGACGGAGACCTCATGTCCGTCGTTTCTTGCCTCCGAGATGGCAAAGGCGCGCGGCGCCGTCCGCGGCGTCGTCACAAACTTGACGCCCAAGACGGTAACGGTTGCCGTCCCCGCCTTTTTAACGACAAGATCCACTTGCATCACTTTCTGATAGTCGATGACGCCGTCCTGACTGTTGTAGGCGCATTGGAACGCCGACGTGGGCACCGTAACGGTCCGCTTGCCGACGAAGTTGTCCGTCATGCCGATCGCCCAGATCTCGCCGCCGCCCTCCACGATCCTGAAAAGCAGCTCCGCGCCGGAATTTGTACCGATCAGGCTGAGCTCGATGTCCAGTTCGTCGTAGCCGATGGCGCCCCACTTGGCAAGCTCCAAAATGCCGTAACCCTTGTCGTCGGCGGGCTTGGTGACCTCCAAACCGATCTCCCCGTCCACTTCCACCACGCGATGCTCCATCACCGAGCCGCTCGCGTTGGAGGTGTAAACGGCGTCCTCGCGATAATCCAAAAGATCGATGTTGCGGTTGTGCACGTCCGTCCTAAAGGGGCTCATCAGGAAGCCGTCCTTGTTGTACACGTTGAGGAACGGACACTTGGAGAAGCCGTACTTGACGTAAACGGGCGCCGCCACTTTTTCCGACGTGACCGTGATCTTCCCTTCCGATATGGTTGCCGTTGCGTCAAAATATTTGCCGTCCGCGCCCGCAAGCATAAAGCCCACGATCGCGCCCTCCGCGGTCAAGCCTTCGCCGTTGTCCACCGTGATGACCACGCTGCTGCCCTGCACGACGTGGCTCTTGTAGGTGGGACCTTGCGGCAGATACGGCGCGCCGTACAACGTGGAAAGAATGGATTTTGCCACCCTCTCGGCAATGTAGCGCTTGGCTTTGGGGTGGATATCTCCCGGTTCGCCGCCGTCGCAGGTGGCGATCAGATAGGCGTTGGCGTCCGCTTGGCAAACGTTCAGTTGCGACTCACGCACAAAGGAGAAGTCGTAATTGTTGCCGCTATCGCCGTTGTAACACGGCAGTTGCACAACGTAAAACGGCAATTTTTCGTTGCCAAACAGCTCGCGCCAGTTGGCAATGAGGCTTGTAAGTTGCCCCTCGTAATCGGTGCCCTTGGCGGAATTGTTGCAGCCTTGGTACCACACCACGCCCTTGATCTCCGCGTTGCGGAGGGGGTAGATCATGCCGTTGTAGTGCAGGTTTTTGGTGCCGACAGAGCCGTCGTAGTACTCTTTGCTCATCCAGTTGGCGATGTTGGTGTCGCCTTTGGCGGCGTAAAGGATGCCGACGGGCACGCCGTCGGAGGCAACCCCCTTTCCGACCATCGCGCCGACCATAAACGCCACCGCAGAGTACTGCTTGTAGTTGGTGCCGCTGCTTGCAACGGAGGACCAAACCGCGTTTTTGGTTGTGTCGACGGGGGTGATGGAGGTGTTTTCCGCCTGATAATAGTAGCGCACGTTGTACGTGGTGGCGTCAGCGACGTCCTGCTCCCATTCGGGATTGTTTGCGTCCTCGCCGGGACACTCCGCAAGGGTGCGCTGCACGTTGGACTGTCCGCTTACCAAAAACACGTCGCCGATGAGCACGTCCGAGATCGTAAGCTTCTTACCTCTCGTGAGCCTGATCTCAAGATCTTGCGGCGTGGCGTTTGCTTCCTTTGCGGGGAATTCAAACGCAAAGGCGCCCGCCTCGTCCGAAACGGTGTAGTACGTCGTTCCGTAAAAATCCATCGAGACAAGAAGGTTTGCCTTGGTGGTGCCCTTGATCACAATGGGCTTGCCGCGCTGGATCACCATGTGCGACTTGACAGGCTCGTTGACGGTGATCGTCGCGCTGTTTATGTTGAGCGTGCCGCTCCCCGCGACGGTGTCAAAGCTCACCTCGTACACGGTGCCGCTGTCCTTGCCTTTGGCGGTAAACACAAACGACTTGCCGTACTCAAGGGCGCCGCTGACTTCGTAATGCGCGGCGGACGCGTCGCCCGACGCCACCGAAGTACCTCTGCTGCTTTTTATGGTGACGGAAAAAGAGTTGTCGTTCCCTTTGTTCTCCCAGTTAAAGATCGGGTTGACGACCGCCTTGCCGCCAACCGTCCCCACGATCGTGACGGGCTCCTTTGCCGCCGCGCCGCCGTCACCGGGGTTTGTGCTTGGCGTCGAGGGGGTTGACGGCGTCGTATCGGTGTTGGCGGAGGGTTCGGTCGCGCCGGGATCCGTCCCCGGCGTGGTCTGATTTGTGTTTTCCATAACCGGCTCCTTTATCTTGTCGTTGCATCCGACAAAAACAAAAATGCCGAACACCAAAAGTATCATGATCAAAACGGAAAGAAACTTTTTCATGTTTTCCTCCTAAAGTGGTTTGATAGATACTTATACTATAACACTTTTTATGCTTTTGTTCAAGATGCGCGCGGCAAAAAGAGAAATCCTAAAAAACACTTGCTTTCGGTTTTGCAATGCATTATAATACAAAGGTGCAAAACGACGTGGGGATATGGCTCAGTTGGTAGAGCGATACGTTCGCATCGTATAGGTCAGGGGTTCGAATCCCCTTATCTCCACCAAGACAGGTCTAAAGCGAACCCGCTTTAGACCTTTTTCTTTACTTAACAGGGGATGAGAACCGAGAGCGTTAAGAAAAAGCCACAGTGCGGCTTTTTTAGCGGCTGACCGAAGACCTTCGCGCGCCTTAAAACAAGTAAAAACGGATAGGTGCGCGAAGGGCAAGAGGAGAATCCCCTCCACCAAGACAAGCTCGGCTTTCGTCCGAGCTTTTTTGTTGTCAAACGGGGATTCGGCGCATTGCTTATGTCAATGCGCACGCCAATGGCGTAACCCCTGCGGGCTGACGCTCGCACCTGCCTTTAACAAAATACCATCAGCACCCCGCCAACGCATCTTCCCCTATTGCAGGCTCGCTTTTCCGTCGCTTCGCTCCTCGCGAATCCCCTTATCTCCACCAA
>DFFS01000023.1:9462-10915 GCA_002371075.1 Christensenella sp. UBA3770 | reverse complement strand
GCAGCGGCAAGACCTTTACGATGGCGAGCGTCATTGAAAAGCTCAATCGTCCCGCTCTTGTCATTGCGCATAACAAGACGCTTGCGGCGCAGCTTTGCAACGAGTTTCGGGAGCTGTTTCCGCACAATCGCGTGGAATTTTTCGTTTCCTATTACGATTATTATCAGCCCGAAGCCTACGTTCCCTCCACGGACACCTACATTGAAAAGGAGCTTGACATCAACGACGAGATCGACAAACTGCGTCACTCCGCCACAAGTTCTTTGTGCGAGCGGCACGACACGATCGTCGTCGCCTCCGTTTCCTGTATTTACGGCTTGGGCGCCCCCAAGGAGTACTATTCTCACGCGGTTTCTTTGCGTGAGGGCGACGCGCGCGACAGGGACGGCATCATCCGCGATCTCGTTTCCATTCAGTACAGTCGCTCGGATATGGATTTTCACCGCGGCACCTTCCGCGCGCGCGGCGACGTTTTGGACATTTTCCCCATCAGCTATTCTGACACGGCGATCCGCGTGGAATTCTTTGGGGATGAGATCGATCGCATTACGGAATTTGACGTGTTGACGGGCAAGAGCAAAAGCGTTTTGAAGCACGTCAACGTCTTTCCCGCAAGCCATTATATGGTGGGGGCGGAGTCAATGGACGAGGTGCTTGCCCGCATCAACGCCGATATGCTCAAGCAGGAAAAGGAGTTTCAAGAGGAGGGCAAGCTGATCGAGGCGCAACGTATTCGCGAACGCGTGCTGTACGACACCGAGATGATCCGCGAGGTGGGCTATTGCAGCGGGATCGAAAACTACAGCCGTTATTTTGACGGCAGGGAGCCGGGCACGCCGCCCTATACGTTGACGGACTTTTTCCCGGAGGATTTTATCGTCTTTGTGGATGAGAGCCACATGACGCTCCCGCAGATCCGCGCGATGTACAACGGCGACAAGGCGCGCAAGACCAACCTTGTGGAGTACGGCTTCCGTTTGCCCGCGGCGTTTGACAACCGTCCCTTGAAGTTTGAGGAGTTTTTGGAGCGCGTGCCGCAGATGATCTGCGTTTCCGCAACGCCCGGGCCCTATGAGCTCAGCGAGGCGGGACAGGTGGTGGAGCAGGTCATTCGTCCGACGGGGCTTCTTGACCCCGAGGTCACGGTCAAACCCGTCAAAGGGCAAATCGACGACCTGCTTGGGGAGATCAAAAAGACGACGGCAAAAGGGTATCGCACGCTTGTCACCACGCTGACCAAGCGTATGGCGGAAAACCTGACCGATTACTTAAAAGAGCAGGGGATCAAAGCCATCTTTATGCACAGTGATATCGTCACGCTGGAGCGCATCAAAACCGTAAACGCCCTGCGCGAAGGGGAGTACGACGTGCTCGTCGGCATCAACCTGCTGCGCGAAGGGCTTGATCTGCCCGAGGTTGGCTTGATCGCCATTTTGGACGCCGATAAAGAGGG
>DFFS01000023.1:0-9389 GCA_002371075.1 Christensenella sp. UBA3770 | reverse complement strand
CGCAGCGAAACCTCCCTTGTGCAGACCATCGGCAGGGCGGCGAGAAACGTGGACGGCAGGGTCATTATGTACGCCGACGTCGTTACGGACAGCATGAAACGCGCGATCGGCGAGACGGAGCGCCGCCGTGAAAAACAGCGCGCGCACAACGAGAAGTACGGCATCACGCCAAAGAGCGTCGTCAAGCGTATCGTCAACACGATAGAGATCTCCAAACCCGTGCTTGCCCTCGAAGAGGAAAAGAAAAAGAACTATACCGCTCGCGAACTGGACAGGCAGATCGAGCTGACCACCGCTTTAATGAAGCGCGCGGCTGCCGCGCTTGACTTTGAGAGCGCGATCGAACTCAGAGAACAGCTTGCCATCTTGCAGAGCTTGAAAAAGAAAGGAAACTGATATGGACGACGTACTGTACGTAAAAGGCGCGAGGCAAAACAACCTCAAAAACATCGACGTGGAGATCCCCAAAAACAAATTGACCGTGTTCACCGGACTTTCGGGAAGCGGCAAGTCTTCGCTTGCCTTCGACACGATCTTTGCCGAAGGGCAACGCCGCTACGTGGAGAGCCTTTCTTCCTACGCGCGCCAATTTATCGGGCAGGCGGATAAGCCCGACGTGGACTATATCGACGGGCTTTCTCCCGCCATTTCCATCGACCAAAAAACTACATCCAGAAACCCGCGTTCCACCGTGGGGACAACCACGGAGATCTATGACTTTTTGCGTCTTTTGTACGCGCGCATCGGCGTGCCGCATTGCCCAAATTGCGGCAGGGAGATCAAGGAGACCTCCATCGACCAGATCACGGACAGCGTGATGGCGGCGGGAGAGGGGGCAAAGGTGCGCATCCTCGCGCCCGTCGTTCGTGCAAGAAAAGGGGAGTATTCGCGTCAGATCGAGGGCTATAAAAAGCTCGGGTATCTGCGCTTTGTCATAGACGGGGTGGATTACACTGCCGAGGATGAGCTCCCCGCTCTCGATAAAAAACTCAAACATACGATTTCGGTCGTCATCGACCGCTTAAAGATCAAAGAGGGGTTGGAGCGCCGTCTGTCGGATAGCTTGGAGATCGCCCTCAAAATGACGGGTGGCTTGGTCACCGCCGACGTGGATGGCAAGGAGACCCTGTACAACACAAAGTATTCTTGCCCCGATTGCGACGTTGCCATTGAGGAAATGACGCCGAGGTTCTTCTCCTTTAACAGTCCGTTCGGCGCCTGTCCCGCCTGCCATGGGTTGGGCTTCCGCTACGAAACCGACGTTGACCTTGTGGTCAAGGATTGGAACAAGAGCATCAACGAGGGCGCCATCAACAACATCGGCTTCAGTATGGAGTCCAAAACCACCGCGATGATGATGCGCGCTTTTGCCGCCAAGTACGGTTTCTCCCTTGACACTCCCTTAAAGGACCTTCCCGAAAAGGTTGTGGATATGATCCTGTACGGCAACAACGGCGAGGTGTTTGAAGTCAGTTACGTCACGCAGGCGTTCTCGGGCAGCCACAAAACCACCTTTGAGGGCATCGTCAATTTGATCAACCGCCGCTATGATGAAACGGAAAGCGTGTTTATGAAATACGAGTACGAGCGTTTGATGCGCGTCGTTCCGTGCGCGGTGTGTAAAGGCAAAAGGCTCAAAAAGGAGGTGCTTGCCGTCACGCTTGGCGGCATAAACATCTCCGACCTTTGCGATAAGAGCGTAAAGGACCTGCAGCTTTTCTTTGACTCGCTTACCCTTTCCGATCGCGAGAAGCTGATCGGCAATCAGGTGCTGAAAGAGATCAAAGCGCGCCTGAACTTTCTTGTCAACGTCGGACTCGGTTACTTGACGCTGTCGCGTTCGGCGGCAACCCTTTCGGGAGGAGAGTCGCAGCGCATCCGCCTTGCCACGCAGATCGGCAGCGGGCTTGTGGGCGTCTTGTACGTCTTGGACGAGCCGAGCATCGGATTGCACCAAAAGGACAACGAAAAGCTGATCCAAGCGTTAAAGCGCCTGCGCGATCAGGGCAACACGCTGATCGTCGTAGAACACGACGAGGAGACCATCTTAAACGCCGACTACGTTGTGGATATCGGACCCAAAGCAGGTGTTTTCGGGGGCGAAGTGGTGGCGACGGGCACGCCGCAGGAGATCGCCCGGTGTGAAAACTCCATCACGGGGCAGTACCTTTCCGGCAAACGCAAGATCATTGTTCCCGCCGAGCGTCGGAAGGGCGACGGCAGGTTTTTGGAGATCCTCGGCGCAAAGGAAAACAACCTTTCCGACATCGACGTGCGCTTTCCCGTAGGGCTGTTCACTTGTGTGACGGGGGTCAGCGGCAGCGGAAAGAGCAGTTTGGTGGGCGGCATCTTGTTCCCCGAACTGTCCAAGCAACTGAACGGCGCCAAAAAGGTCACGAGCGGCAAGTGCCGTGAGATCCGCGGCGTGGAGTACTTTGACAAGGTCATCGACATCGACCAGTCGCCGATCGGCAGGACGCCAAGGAGCAACGCCGCAACGTATACGGGCGTCTTCACCGACATACGCGATCTGTTTGCCAAATCTCCCGACGCAAGGGAGCGCGGCTACACCTCGGGGCGCTTTAGCTTTAACGTTTCGGGTGGCAGGTGTGAAAACTGCTCGGGCGACGGCGTGATGCGCATTGAAATGAACTTTTTGCCCGACGTTTACGTTCCGTGCGAAGTGTGCGGTGGGAAACGCTACAACCGTGAGACGCTGGAAGTCAGATACAAGGGTAAAAACATTGCCGAAGTGCTTTCCATGACGGTGGAAGAAGCTTGCGGATTCTTCCGCAACATTCCCAAGATCTACAACAAGATCAAAACGCTTTACGACGTTGGCCTCGGCTATATCAAATTGGGACAACCCGCCACCGAGCTTTCGGGCGGCGAGGCGCAACGCGTCAAACTTGCCACCGAACTTGCCCGTCGCAGCACGGGGAAAACCGTTTACATTTTGGACGAGCCCACCACCGGCTTGCACAGCTATGACGTGGATAAATTGATCACCATTTTGAACCGTCTGACGGAGGGCGGCAATACAGTGATCGTCATCGAACATAACCTCGACGTCATTAAAGTGGCGGATCACATCATCGATCTCGGACCGGACGGCGGTGACGGCGGCGGCAAGATCGTCGCGCAGGGCACGCCGGAAGAGGTTGCCGCTGTCCCCGGCAGTTATACGGGAGAATTTTTGAAGAAGATCCTTTTCAATTAGCGTTTGATGAATATCGTGCATCGGATTGCGGCAGTGCCGCAATTCTTTTTTTTAAAAGATGTGTTCCCAATGGAAGCCCAAGATATGCGGCGTGTTGGCGCACATTTCCAAGATGATCTCCACGGTCGCAAGCGCCGATTTCTCATCCTCCGCTTCAATGTACCCGATCAGCTCCGCAAGGCGCAGGACCATCTCTTTCGTTTCGTTGTGCGGCGTGACGCCCTCCAAAAAACTGCGTTTTTTCAGCCAGTTTTCCTTGAGCCGGGTCGCAGCGGGCAGGGCGGCGGCAACGTCCTCCTCAACAAGCGTTTTGACATTTTCCGCTTCCGCCTTGGTTTCGCGGTAAAGTCGCTGAATGTAAAACTGCTCAAAGATCCCCACGCCGAGGATGAGGAGAACGACGCTCACGGCAAAGATCATTCTTCGCATATCGATTCCCCCATGACTGCGTCGCCTACGTAGGGTTGCAGATAGTAGTTTTTGCGTTTGTCGATCGTCAGCAGAAGAACCTGCTCTTTGGAAAGGGAATGCGCTTCAAGCAGGTCGTTGATCTCCTTTTCGGGCACGCCCGTCAAAAGCAGGTTTTCGCAAAAAAACGCCCCTTCGCAGATGATCGGATAAGGCAGCTCGCTGTCGTCCACGTTGACGGAAAGGTCCTTTGGCGTCGCCGGCGCAAACCCGGAGCGGGGAAGTACGCTCAGCGTGCCGTTCGTTTCCATGATCGCATAGGCGACCTCGTTTGGATAAAAGTAGCCCGCGGCGCGAAGCGCGTGCAACAGGTCCGTCACGTTCATGTCCAATTTGTCAAGCAAACGGTGGTCGATCCCTTTGGGGGAGATGACCACCACGGGCACGCCGTTCAAAAAGCGATTGAACTTGTGGTTTTTGCTGGCAAGTTTGGTGATCAAGATGTGCAGGATAAACAGCGTGAACATCGGAATGATCCCATAGGACAGGGGAATGGATGTGTCCGACATCGGGATACAGGCAAGCTCCGCCACGATCAGCGTGATCACAAACTCAAACGGCTGCAACTCGGAAAGCTGCCGTTTGCCCATCAGTCGCATGATGAAAAGCAAAAAGATATAAGTGATGATCGACCTCAAAAAAACCGTAAGCATAAGGGTAGTTTGCGTTTGTTCACCTTTTTTCATTCGGAACCACCGTTTTGATAAAAAAACGAAAAATATGCTCAAAATGTAAAATTAACACAACACGAGAGTGCCGTTCAAAACGCCAACGAACAAAAGCAAGCAAAATGGGTTCATTTCGCGTCAAAGGGGAATTTTTCAAAAAAGTGTCACAAACGTTGAAATTTTGTACAAAAATGCATTATTATAAAAATATGAGGTAAAAAAACCTAAAAACGGCAAAAATTCGACATTCCGTTCAAAATTAAAAACAGCCTTTTTATTAAAAATACAAATTTTACATTTTTGCGTTTGAGGCTTAAGAGTTGTCACAAACACTTCCACTTTCGTTGGAAATGTGTTATATTGTGTATGTGAACAAATGTTCGTATTACTCAATCGCAAATTCGTAAAAAGGAGGATCAAATGGAAGATAAATTGTTGGTGGCTAAGACGCTTTTAAAATGTTATCCTCATCTTGATGATTTATATAACGCGCTGAACCGTTGCGTGGAGGAATGTATCGAAAGCGGGTTCTATGCCATTTTCCCAAGCGAACAGATGAGATTATACGAAAGGATCAGCGCCTACGAGAAAAGAAAGGTGGGCGTTTATAATATGAAGTTTTTGATAGAGGAGGCTTTCAGAAGGGGCAAGAGCAACGCGCTTTCCTTATTAAAACAAAGATATTTAAATAATATTCCTATGAATCAATTGATAGAGAAGTATGGCGTGTCGCTGCGCACTTGCTATCGCTACATCAAAAGAGGGCTTTCCGAGCTTGTGAAGCAAATGGAAGAGTTGGGCTATGACAAAAAACGGATCTTTTGCGAATATGGGGACGAGCCGCTCTTTTTAAACATGCTGAACAGGGTGATCAAAGAAGACGACGCCGAAACCGAGCAAAAGAAAAAAGAAGGGACGATCAATCGTCGTCCTCTTCCTCCTCTCTATCTTTACTGCGGGAACGCTTTTTCCGAGGTCGGAACAGTACCACGAGGATGATGACGATGGGGACAAACATTCCCACGATCAGCAAAACGCGCAAAACGCTGCCGGAAGAGACCTTTTCTTTGTCGGAAGCCTTGCTTTCCTCGCCGCCCTCGTCAGCCTCGGCGCTTGCGGCGATGCTGTTGGGGTGCACGGGGGCAAAGGTCGCTTCCAAAAGGTCAAGGTTCTCGGTCATCGCCGAGTGGATGTAATAGACGTTTTCGGCATACAGCACGGCAAACCAGGTGGAGGTGCCAAACGAGCCCTTTTCGCCGCCGATCTTGCCAAGATAGGTCAGCGAAAGACCGTAGGCGTTGATGCCCGTGTCCTCGCTGTCCTTAAAAGAGGGGCGCTTGTAAAGGTGGCTGCCCACGTGCGCCGAGACGTTTTTGGACGTGTAATAGGGGTCTTGGACGCCGGTGACGGTCTTCCCGGATACGGCGGAGGTTTTAAGGAGACCCTCCACGCCGTTGTACTCCACGCGATGATAGTTTTCGGCGTAGTTGGCTTCAAGTATCTTTACGTAAAAGGTGCGGGGAAGGGAAAACAACTCCTCCATCTTCATCGTGTTTTTGTAAAGGGAAACGTTGTCGCGATCGATCAAGAGGTAGGTGTCCTCTTCGGCGACGGCGGCGCCCACAGGCAAAAAGAAAAGCGCGGACGCAGCGAATACGATGACGAAAAGAAGTGCAAAAAACCGTTTCATAACCCTATTATACACTATCTTTTCGCTTTTGTATAGAGCCAAGAGGGCGAAAGGTGACGAGAAATGGATGAAAAAACAAAAATCAAAGAGCTTGTCGGGCGGGTAAAGGAAATCGAGCGTTTGCAAAGGTTTCGAGCGCAAAACGACAAACTCCGTTTATACAACAAAGACAAAGTCCATCAAAAGCAGATGGCGTTTCACAAGTGCCTGAAGCGCAACAGGTGGGTGTTTGGCGGCAATCGCAGCGGCAAGACGGAGTGCGGCGCGGTGGAAACGGTTTGGTGGGTCAGAGGGATCCACCCCTTTCGCAAAAACAGACGCGACGTTTGCGGCTGGGTCGTTTCGCCCACGTACGAGGTGCAGCGGGAGGTATCGCAAATGAAGATCCTCTCCTATCTTCGCCCCGAGTGGATCGTGGACGTTACGATGCAATCGGGCAGAAAGTCCAGCCCGGAGGAGGGCGTGATCGATACGATCACGATCAAAAACGCGCTGGGCGGGGTGTCGCGCATCGGTTTCAAAAGCGCCGATCAAGGACGCGAAAAGTTTCAGGGCGCGTCGCTCGATTTCGTGTGGTTCGACGAGGAGCCTCCGCACGACGTATATCAGGAATGCCTGATGCGCGTGATGGACCGAAAAGGGGAGATCTGGGGCACCATGACCCCGCTCAAGGGGCGCACGTGGGTGTACGACGAGATCTACATGAACAAACGCAACAACCCCGAGGTTTGGTCGGAAACGATGGAATGGGCTGATAACCCGTATCTCGATCCCGCCGAGATCGACCTTCTGACAAACGCTTTTGACAAGGAAAGCGTGGAAAGCCGCCGCTACGGAAAGTTCGGCGACGAGGGCGGCTTGGTCTATCCCGAGTTTGACGAGAGCATTCACGTCGTTGATCCCTTTCCCGTTCCGCGGGAGTGGTATGACAACATCTCGGTGGACCCGGGGCTCCACAACCCGCTGTCCTGTCACTTTTACGCGGTGGACTTCGACGGCAACGTTTACGTGATCGCCGAGCATTACGAGAGCGGCAGGGACGTGGATCATCACGCCGCGCGCATCAAAGCCATCGCGGAGGAACTGGGGTGGCACCGCGATCAAAAAGGGCGCTTGAAGTGCATCATCGACAGCGCGGCAGGTCAACGAACGCTTTCGTCCTTAAAGTCGGTGGCGGACCTGTTTTACGAAAAGGGGATCCTATGCGACACGTCGGTGGACAAGGATCTTTGGTCGGGGATAGCGCAGGTCAAAAGCTATTTCAAAGCGCGCCCGCCGCGCATCGTGATCTTCAAAAACTGCGTCAACATGATCCGCGAGATCAAAGGCTACTATTGGGGAAACGGAGACGCGCCGATCAAGGCGGACGACCACGCAATGGACGAACTGAGATATTACCTTATGAGCAAACCGCGCGCCCATCCCCCGGGCAAGGAAAAGGAGCCCATTCAGGCGCGCTACAAAAACAAATTGATCCGTCGGGGCTATCACAAGAGATAAGTCCTTACAAAATCCCTTTTAAGGGAGTGCGTAGGGACTTTTTTCTTGCGGCGGACAAGGAGAGTTATGGATAAAAAATTGGCTGATTCATTGTACAAGAAGGCGGTGGGATATACGGCGACCGAGAAAACGATTGAGTATTCGCCGGAGGGCGAAGTGGTAAAGAGAAAGGTCACGAGCAAGCACTTTCCGCCTGACATAACCGCGCTGAAAGCCTATTTGGAATTGACCTCGAACGGGGAGAGTTACGAGAGCATGACCGACGAGGAACTGGAGCGCGAAAAACAAAGACTATTAAAAGAATTGGAGGAGATGAAAAAGAATGGATCTTGTGAAACTTAACGTAAAAACGAGGTGCGACATGCACCTTTGCCGCAACTTGGCGGAGTATCGCATTGCGGCGGGAAACGGGGCGTTATCCCATCTGTTTGGGAATGCTGGCTTGTATCTCTGCCACGATTGCTTGGTAAAGCTGTACGAGGCGATCGGCAAAGTGATCGTCCCCAAAAGCCCCGATAACCTTATCAAAAAGGCGGTAAAAAGGAGGGAAACCAATGAAGAACTTTAAAAACGCAGAGCAAGAGAACAAAGAGCTTGTCGCCGAGATCAAGCGCGACTTTGAAAAGCGCAGGGAGGAAAGAAAGAGTTTGGAGTTGCAGTGGCGGCTCAACCTCAATTACTTTTTGGGAAACCAGCATTGCGAGATCGGTCAAAACGGACAGATCGAGGACTACGGCAAACAGTATTTCTGGCAACAGCGCGAGGTGTACAATCACACCGCAACGGTGTTGGAAACGCGCATTTCCAAGCTGTCTTCGATCAAGATGGGAATGTCCGTACGCCCGTTGACGGCAGACGACAGCGACAAGCAAAGCGCGGCGTTTTCCACCAAGATCCTTTCCTCCGTCTTTAACGAGGTCAACTTGCAAAAGACCATCAATGAAGCGTGTATGTGGAGCGAAGTGACGGGCACGTCCTTTTACAAAGTGGTTTGGGACAGAGATTGCGGCAGGCGCATCGGCAGGACAAAGGAGGGGGACATTTTCGACGGCGACGTTCGCATCGAGGTCGTGCCGCCCTTTGAGGTTTATCCCGACAGCGTGACGAATATGAACGTGGAAGACTGCAGAAGTTTGATCCACGCCAAGGCGTATTCGGTGGATGAGATCAAGGATAAATGGGGCGTTGACGTCCCCAAGCAGGAGATCAGCGGCTTTACCGTGACGGGCGGTAGCACGATCGGAGGGCTCGGTTACAGCGGTTTCGTGCAGGGCATGTCCGACGCCGCCCTTGACAACCACGCGATGGTCATCGAGCGCTACGAGGCGCCCACTGCGGACCGTCCGAACGGCAGGCTTGTGATCTTGGCGGGGGATACGGTCGTCTTTGACGGCGATCTTCCGTACGTAAACAAGGAGGACGGACGCCGCGGTTATCCCTTTGCAAAACAGACGGCGATCATTGCGCCGGGGTGTTTCTTCGGCACGTCGATCGTGGAAAGAATGATCCCCATTCAGCGTGCGTTTAACGCCGTTAAAAATCGCAAACACGAGTACCTTAACAGAATGACGATGGGCGTGCTTGCGGTGGAGGACGGCAGTGTTGACGTTGAAAACTTGGAAGAAGACGGGCTTTCGCCGGGCAAGGTGCTGATCGTCAGACAGGGCGGCAGGATGCCGCAGATGTTGGAGATCGGAAGCGTCCCCGTGGAACTTATCCGTGAGGAGGATAGGCTCCTTGAGGAATTCACCTTGATCAGCGGCGTCAGCGACCTTATGAAGTATTCGCAAGCGCCGTCCACAAACTCAAGCGGCAAGGCGATCTCCCTTTTGATGGAGCAGGA
>DFFS01000027.1:16648-37311 GCA_002371075.1 Christensenella sp. UBA3770 | reverse complement strand
TCAATCAAACTCTTTACGTCTTCCATAATTACTCCTTTACTGTCGGACGTTTAACGTCCCTTTGTCTTAAGCGCCTTTTTCAATTTGCGCGACGTGTCTTTTGTGCTCTCTTTGACGGCGGCAGCGTCCTTTTTCAGCAGCGAGAAGATGATCTTCATTGCCGCAGGGGTGTTTTGCAAGCGATCGTAATGGCGCAAAATGCCGTAATCCAACTTTTCATCCGTGCCGCCCGACGTGGCGTCCAAAAGCTCCGAAAGATCGCTTTCACCGCCGAGAACAAAGTATTCCTTTGCCTCTTTGAGATAGCCTTTCTCCCAATACGCGACGCCCGCGCCGACGTAGTCACCGTGCGCGATATGGTCACGCCATACGGAAACGTCCGTAAGGACCTTTTCCTTTTCCGCCTCGTCGACAAGGTTGTTTGCGGCGTGGAAAGCGTTGTCGTATTGCCCAAGACGGGCAAACTCTTCGGCGCGGCGCTTGTGTTCCTCTTGGTCGACGAGCGTGCTGCCCACCGTTTGACGCAGTTTTTGCACCGCATCCGCCGTTGTCAACGATTGAAACTTTTGTTTAAAAAACGCCTCAAACTGGGCGGGGGCGTTGTCTTCCGCCACGAAAAGATGGCGGCGCGCCCTGGAAACGCCCACGTAGAACAGATTGAAATAATAGCGATACAGGCTGTTTTCGTCGGCGGTCTTGCGGTTGATCTCCGTCCGCTCCAGCTTCATAAACTTATCCTTGTTGTCGGAAAGCACGTTGTATAAAACGACGGTGTCGCGCTCCAGCCCCTTGATCTCGGAGACTGTAAGGATCTCCTTTTTGGGCAGAAGAGCACGCAAAGCCTCCTTTTCCGCCCCGCTTGCGACGACGACGGTGAAATTGTCGGTTTTTTCTTTGGCGATCTTTTTGGCAAAATCCGCCGTTTGGAAATTTACGGCAAACGCCCCCTCCTCCGAAGCCACCGCCTCGGCGGACAAAACGAAGCCGTGCACGCCAAATGTCGCGCGGTTGATGTCGGAAAGCGCGGCGACGACGCCGGCGATCTCGGGGCTGTTGCGGTAGTTGTAGCTCAGTTCCGCAACGTCGGTCACGTCTTTTTTATACAAAAGATCCTTTAAGCGGGCAAAGGAGAAATAAGCGGGGTTGACCATCTGCGAGGCGTCCCCCACGCAAAAGAGCTTTACCGCCAAGGAGCGGAAAAAGGCAAGTTGCACTTCCGTAAAATCCTGCACCTCGTCCAAGATCACAAGGGAATAGACGGGGACGGACGGCGCTTTAACGGCGTGGCAGGAAAGGTTTGCTTCGGCAAGCCCCCGCTCCGCAATGAAAGCGCGATAAGCCTCCGCGAGATCAAAGACAAACTCCGCTTCCGCGCGGGAAAACGCGCCCTTTCTTGCTTGGACGTATGCCTCTTTCTCAAGCGGACGTTCCACCGCTTTGCCAAACAAAAACCCGTAAATTTCCTTATATAAAACCTCGTCCGTCAGGTCAAATTTCTTCCGACGCTGCAAGAGGTTGTAGTTTGTGGTCTGTTGCAAAAAGGCAAGGAAAGCAGATTGATCCGCCACGGGGACGTCGCCAAGCTCCCCGCGCAGGATATCTTCCAAAAGAAGATAATCCACCTTGTTCTCAAGATAATCCGCAATGCGCTCAAGTTGCAAGGCGACCCCCTCCGACGAGGAAAGCGGCACGCCGATCAAACGGCTGACGGCAAGGGTTTCGGAAACGTCGCCCAAGACAGCCTTGCCCTCGGCGTACGCCGCGATGCATTGTTTTAACGACGAAAGATAGTCCTCCACCTTGCGCCTGACGTCAAGCAAAAGCCCGCGCGAGAATGTGCTGTAAAGGGTCTTGCCAACGTAGCCGGATGAGGCGGCAAACAGGATCTTGTCTATGCACAAATTGGTTTTGCCGCTGCCGGCGATGCCCTGCACCAAAAGGTTCTTTCCCTCGGTGAAGACGATGTTCTTTTGCGTTTCGTCCAAAAGGGGCAAGTTGACCTCCGCGCTGAAAGTGCGATAAAGCTTGCCGAAGTTTGGGTCGGGCGGGAGTGCCCTCTCCACGCGAAACTCGCTGAGCCCAAGGAGACGGCGATCGCCCACGGCGGTGACGGGATACGACTTAAAGGCGTAAAAAACCACGCTTGCGCCGCCCGTTTTGGCAGTTGCTTTTTTTGAAAAACAGGCGAAGAACTTTACGTTCTCCGCCGAAAATGCGTATGCGCCCTCCTTGACCCCCGCCGCAAGCGCGGAAAAGGCAAGGTGCGTAAGTAAGAGGTTGACCCCCGCAAGGCGCTCGGTGGCGAGAGAAAGTGCCTCCGTTTTGAAAACGGAGTACTCCGTCAGATACAGATCGTCGTAGTTGACGACGATGCGTTCGGGTAATCTCGCCCCCTCTGCCATATCTTATTTCAAATGGGTCAGGCGATCGATCGTGTCATCGATCCACTTGATCTGAAAATCGTATTGTCGAATGGAGTAATCTGTGGCGTAGAGCCAATAGGCGGGCTTTTCCGCCGTCTCCTCCACCGCGCCGATCTCCTTAACTTCCGCCGCGATCTCCGCCCTTGCCTGCACGCAAAGGTCACGATAGCTCTTTAAGAAAGCGACGGCAAACTCCCTGTCCACCTTGCCGGAGAAGAAAAGTTTCATCAAAAGCGGATTGCGCACGACGGCAAGATCCTCCGCATTCTCCTCCTTAAGCCAACGGATCAGCTCGCGGTTGCCGTCTTTGGTGATGCCGTACACCCTTTTGTTGGGGCGAGCGTCCTGCTCCACCTTTGAGGAAACCACCCAGCCGAGGTCCTCCATTTTGTCCAGCTCGCGATAGATCTGACTTTGGTTTGCCACCCAAAAGAAACTCAGGGACTCCTGAAACAGCTTGGAGAGATCGTATCCCGACGATTTGCGTAACGTAAGTAAACCGAGTAAACCGTGTTTTAATGACATAACAACACCTTATTCCTTAGTATTTGTAAAGATAGTATATTATACAAGTTAGTATTCGTCAACGGTTTTTCCTGTTTTTTCCTGTAAGGAAACAAAACTTCTTCCCTTATACTGAAGATGTGGTGCTTATGAAAAAGACGCGATTGGCGATTGTTTTTTGCATGATTCTCCTTTTTTTATTGCTCCCGTTTGGGTGCAAAAAGGCGGTCGTCTCGGACAATTTTGATTTGGACGATACGGGCACTGCAAGCCTTTCTCCGACGGACGCTCTTTTCCCTCCTTTCTCGGGCGAAACCTCGGAGGAAGGCACCGCTCCAACCGAGGAGTCGATTGCGGAAAAGGCGCCCGACCCGCCCCCACGGGAGACGGAGGGCGAAACCTCCGCCGTTTCACCCGAACCTACCCTCTCCGAATACGATACATACACGGCGGCTTGCGCCAAAGAGAACGTCAACGTGCGGTCCGGCGCTGGGACGGATCATCCGATCTTGACCACCCTGAAAAAGGGGGACAGCCTCCCCTTTTTGGAACGCGTCGGCGATTGGGTAAAAGTCAGGACGCAAAGCGGCGTCGGGTATCTTTTCGGACGGTACGTATATTATGCGGAAACCTCCGCCTACGTTGAAAAGGTCATTCGGGCGGGGCTGCAAAAACTGGGCACGCCCTATCTGTGGGGCGCGCCGCGCATCCTAAACGACAAGGGAGAGGTCAGCCCGTATTTTACGGGAAAGAGCTTTGACTGTTCCTCTTTTGTTCAATATTGTTTTTTTGTGGGATGCGGCGTCAAATTGGGCAACTACACCGGCAGTCAGGCGGACCACACGGTGGGAAAGACGATCTATGATTATACCGACTTAAAACGCGGCGATTTTTACTTTACGGGAAACGGATCGATCTCGCACGTGGTGATCTATCTCGGAGGAAACCTCCTTTTGCAAACGTACAGCGCAAACGGCGGACCGGTATCCGTCACAACGGACGAAAGATGGAGATGCAAATTTCTCTCGGGAAGACGCCCCGATCCCTCTGTGATCGAGCAATTTCGATGATCCCGACGGTTTTAAAATCAGTTTTTGATCTTTTGCCAAACGGCGATGCTGCTCTTTTTTTCCGTCCAACGTTTGCCGCAGGAGGCGTAGTCGGACAAGACGCGGTCACCCTTTTCCGTGTGCAGCAATAGGCGCACTTCCTCCCCCTCCTCCTTTTCGATCGGAAGGAGCAAAAGCGGCTCGCACAAACGCAACTTTTCGCCGAAGCGGTCATCCTTTCTTTGGTCGCTTGCCAGCACAAACGGACCGTACGTAAAGGCAGCTTTGCCGTTTAACAAATGCTTCTCGGTGGAAAGGGTAAAGGTGATGGTCAAACGGTCGCCCTCTTTGAAAATGCGGCAAAGGGTGGCAACGCCCCCTTCAAACGGGACTTGTTCCCCGTTTAAAAGCACCTCGGAGCCCTTGCTCCAAGCGGGAATTCTAAAAGTAAGCTCCTTTTGCGCAAGGGGCGCCGCGCAAACGACGTACTGCATTTTGCCCTCGGCAAGCGAGCCCTCGGCACGAAGGGTCAACTCTCCCTCCTCAAACGGGAAGGTGATCTCCCCCGCATGATAAAAAGGAATGACGGCGCCCTTTTCCGTAAGCAACGCGGAAGAGAGCGGGTACAACGCAGTTCCCGCCGCGCCGATACACGCGCAGCAGCCATAATAACCGCCCGAAGCAAAGCGTTTAAAGCCGCCGATGCCCACGCCGCGACGCGCCTCCACAAGGGGGCTGTAACTGTCGAACGGCACGCCTGTCAAAAACTTCTTTTCCTCTTTGCAAAACTGCGGCTCGTCAAAAAGGTTGACGGCGCCGTAGAGCGCGTTGAGCACGGATCTTTCCACGTGGTCGGCATACGCCGTTTTCCCCGTCGCGCGGAACAGCCGTTCCTGCAAACGGATCCAGGTGACCGTCACGCAGGTCTCCTGCATGATGGTCTTATCCTTGACGTCGTTAGCTTGCGTGACCGCCGCGTGATCAAAATGTTCGCCATGGCAACCGGCGCATCCGATGAGTGTGATCTCGTTTTGAAAAACAAGGTCGGCAAACTTTTCCGTTAGGGAAAGATATTCCTCCTTACCGGTAGCTTCGTAAAGGGCGAGGATCCCCTCAAAATACGACATCGTTTCGTAGGCTTTGGTGGTGGGGAACTCGTGCGGGAGAACGCCCTTTTTGACTGCCTCGACTACGCTGCCGTCCTTGCACCCGCCCACGCGGAAAAGGTATTCCGCAAAGGCAAGATAGCGCGGCTCGCCCGTCAACTTGTACATTTGAACGACGGGCTCCAAGATCGAAGAGGAATTCATGCCGCCGTACCACTCGGACGTTTCGGTAATGGGGGTTTTGCCCTCTCCGATGCGCTCGGTGATGTAGTCAAGGTGATCGCGCATCACACCGAGGATACGCTCCTTTAAGGCGCTGTCTTTGCAGATGTCGTAAAAATACAAGCAGCCGACAAGCACGTACTTGCGGCACCAAAGATCCCACCCGCAAAACTCGTGCGTCGTGGGATAGGTGGAAAGGCGCCCCGATGCATCCTTGGCGGAAAGAAGCTCGACCACCGTTTGGAGAAGCGTGTCGTACAGTTCCGGATCGGGAAGATAACGGTAGGTCAAACAGGCGCCGCGCATCATTTTGCCAAAGTACTCGCCGCGCCAGCCGTTGTCCGCAGCGTCTTCACGCGAATAATAAACCTCGACGAACTTTTGCCAAAGCGCCTTGTCCGTGAGTTGTTTTTTCAAAATAAAACGCGCGTAAAAGTCGGATCTATCCGTATATTTTTGATTGCCGCAAGGAAGATAACGATATTCCATTTTTATGCCTCGTGATAGGTGATGACAAACGCTTCGGTTCGGTCGATCGGCACGGTGATGCCGTTTTGCATGATCTCTTTGCCGAGCCTGATCTTGATGAGGTCGCCCTCGATATAGCGGAATTCATACAGTTTGTCGGGAGAAAGCCCGCTTGGATAAACGGTGGTCACGCTGCCCTTTTTCACCTTGGGTGTGCGGACGTACGCAAGCACGGTGCCCCGATGTGCGGTGCCAAACTGCATTGCAACGACGTTTGAGCGCGGCGTGCAAGAAGTGAGCGGATAATAGTTCTCCGCAAAGTAGGTTTTGATCTGCTCATACTCGCGAATGAATTTGACGTAGGCGTCCGACGCGTCAAAGAGGACGTCACCGTAGAACATCACGTAACCGCCGAGGAGGGAGCGGAAGTCGTACTCCGTCGCCGCATTGGGGCTGGTGATGCAGGAATACGGGAGCCACATGCCAAGCCCGTACGTTTGATATTGCGCCGCCTCGGAGAGATCGGTCTGTTCCTTTTTGCACTGATAATCACTGCGCCACAGCGGCACGGAGCGACGGCACATTTCAAGATCGATGCGTCTGCCGCCCGACGCGCAGTTGTCGATCATAAGCCCGGGGATCGCCTCCGAAAGTGCGTCCAAGAAAGCGTATTCGCCCGTCACGTATTTGTTTTCGGCAAAGCCTTTGCGCAAATCGTAGAGGCTGCGGTCGGCGCTTTTCCAGTACGATTTGGGATCGATGTTGAAATCCTGCCGATAGTATTTTACGCCGTTTTCTTTGAGAGAGGCGATGATGCGCTGCGTCATAAACTCACGCGCGGCGGCGTCCCCCATGTTCCACAGGCAGTCACTGCTGCCGTTCATGGGCTCGATCAGCCACGAAGCGTGCCCCGCTTCCGTGACCTCCTTGTAAAGGTTTGACGCCATCGGCACGCGCTCCGGCTCGTACCAAAGAAGCGTCTTTACGCCGTTTTCCTGCAAGTAAGAGCTGACCGCCTTGAAGCCGTCGGGGTATTTGGCGGCGTCCACCTTCCAGTCCCCGATGGAGCCGCGCCAGTCGCCCGTGCCGGCGGTGTCGTACCAGCCCGCGTCATACCAAGCGTAGTCCAAAGAATACAGGATGCCGAGTTCGTCAAGCTTTTCGATATACGCCTTTGTACCGGCGGCGTTTGCGCGGGACGTGTCGTCCTGCCCTTCCGCGCCGGCAAACATCAGCATACTGCTTTCCGTCGCACGATCACCCAGCCCGCGCTTGATATCCGCGCGGAAGTTGTTGAACCCTTTCATTGCGTTGTCCCCTTCGTAGAAACAAAGCGAAACAAGAGGCGTTCTGACCGTTTCGCCCACGTCAAGCTGCCCCTCAAGAACGCTCTGCCCGACGCGGACGTGCGTTTCTTTTGCCGCGGAGAAAGCGGCGGTCCACTCGCCCGACCAACCGATGCCGACGGTTGCCCCGCCCTCCTTGCCGCAAAGATTGAAAAACGGCAAATACAGCGTGGACGGCCTGCCGTTCATCGTGTCGAAAACGTATTCCTTCTTGCCAAGCTTGCGGGAATACAAAGCAAAATCGTCGTTGGCTTCGTTGCTGCCGCCGCTGAAGTACAAGGTGGGGGACGACGCAACGGGAAGTGACGCATCCAAAGGATACAGATCGGAAAGGATCTCACTGCGGGCGGCGCCGTGATTGGTGACGTACACCGTCCACTCCACCGTGGCGGTAAGATCGTAATACTTTGCCTCAACGCGAGCTTCAACCCCCGAAGCGTGCGTATAGGTGCGGACGAGAGAAAGGTCGCCGTTTCCGTCCGTTTCCTGCTCAACGGTTGCGGCGGTCCAAGAAGAGAGTTCCTCCCCAAAGCGTTTGCCTCCCAAACGGAAGTCAAAGGCGGGCGTTTCCCCCGCAAGGCGTTCGGTCAACCAAGCCCGCCCCGCAGCGCGGTCCGCTTCCGTAAGTTCATAGGCTTCCGCGCTTGCAACGGCAAACTCGGTCGTATCATCCGAAAAACTTTTAAACACCCATCCGTGCGGCAACATCAAACAGGAAAGCAAGACGCCGCCGATGTAAACGACAAGGGCGACGGCAACGGTGACAAAACGCAAAAACTTGCGGTCGCGGCGGACGGCAAAGACGTCCTGTGCGATCACGCAAGCAAGATCGACGCCAAGTGTGACGGACAAACATACGACGCAAACGACCGTCATGTTGAAAAAGAGGGACAAGACCGTTTGCAGCGCGAAAAACAGCCCCATAAAGACGGCGACGCCGATGACAAACGCAAAGATCAGTTGCAACGGCTTCGCCTTGGGGCTTTTTTCAAAATACGTTAAGCAAAACGACCCGCCCGAACACACTGCAAAAGTCAGCTCGATCAAAACGATCTTCCACAAACGATAGACGATGACCGTCGCGTACGTATAAAAGACCGCGCCGACGGCGACGGCGGCGGAAAGCAGGATTTGCGCCGCGATCAAAAACCAAGGCGACAAACAAATTTCACGCAACTTTTTCATAACTCCATTATATAGTAACAAAATGCCCTTGTAAAGAAAAAACGAAAAATGAGCGCAGAATGCGCTCATAACAAATGATCAAAGCACCGATCGAACGGCTTTTACAAGGCGTTTTGCCGCCTCTTTGTGGCAGGTCTTTCCGGGATGACCGGCGCAGACGTCGTCAAGGGACCAAGCGCTTTTTACCTCCAGCGTGGTCAAAAGCGGCGAATCGATCTGTTGCCAAATCTCTTCCGTCAGCGTTTTCAGACCGGGATAATTAAAAAATCCGTAGACGAGAATGACGGGCTTGCCTATGGCAAGCAGTTTTTTCACAAACGCCGCGAACGCACGTTTGATATCCGCTCGTTCCTCCCCCCTCCTCGGCTCCGAAAGATCGGCAAGATAGGCAAGATCGTTGGTGCCGAGCGCCACGACGAAAAGGTCGGGGACAAACGCGGAATGATCGTATTTTTCCGTATTTCTGAGCAAATCAACGTTGTCGTAAAAATCGGGGACGGCATAGGGGGAATACTTTGACTTGCATGCGCCCCATCCGCCTGCCGCCACGACGCTGTACTCGGCGTTAAGCGCCTTTGCCGTCAAATAGGAGAACGCCTTGGTGACGTCCTGCTCGCTTGTTTTATACTCGCCGTACTTCTCGCGCGACAGCACGCCGAAGCCGGTTGTGATGGAATCCCCGATAAACTCCATTTTTAAGGCAGGGGTTTCCTTATAGGGCAGGAATTCCCCATCCGTTTCGGCACAAACGAACGCCATGGAATTGTTGGCGCTCTCCGTCAGTTTTATGACCTCAAACGTATGCTCCCCCACGTCAAAACGGCGCGTCAATACGTGCTCCCCGGGCGTGAGTTTAACGCGGCGCGTTTTGCCGTCCAACGTCAGGCGAACGTACGCGGGTCTATCGGCGGATACGGCGTCGCTTTGCAGGGACAAAACAAGCGTCGTCCCCCTAAAGAGTCCCTTAAACGAGGCGCCGGAAGCATTCAAAAACAGGCGTCCGTCTTGTACGTAACGCCTACCTTGAACAAACAAACGATTTTGCGCCTCATCGGCAAAGATCCTCATCACTTTCTTCCCTCGATCATGGATTTGACCTTCATCAGGCGAATGGTGTTTGCCCTTTCCGCTTCGTCCAACTTCATCGTGATATACTTGATGGTCTCCTGAAATTCGGGGATCATAACGTACTCCAACGCGTTGACGCGACGACGGTTCTTTTCGATCTCGTCCGCAAGCATGTTGCAGGATTTTTCCACCTCGGCAAGTTCGATCATCTTGGGCAAAAGGTCGCCCATCGCGCCGATGCAACTGTCCAGCTCCCCCGTTACGGAGGCAAAGCCGTACGGATATTCCTCCCCGTTTTCGCTTGCGTCCACGATAAAGGCGGGGACCTCCACGCTCATGACGTTTTTGGAGCCCGACTTGATCTTAACGCGCTTTCCCGGCACCGCAACGGCCTCTTCGATGTCCGTTTTGGACGAGACCGCCTTGGCAAGCATAAAGGACCCAAGCACCTTTTTCAGTTCCTTTTCCACTTCCATACGAAGGGAGAGATTGCGCCTGATCAGGAGCATGAATTGACGGATCATCTCATCCGACTTGTCTTTGAGAAGTTTGTGCCCCCTCGTTGCCGTTTTGAGCCTGCCCTTCAAACGGGTCAGCTCCATGCGGGTGGGGTTCACTCTTGCGATCGCCATCAGTTCTCTTCCGCCTTTTTGTAATACTTGTCAAGGTAAACGTCCTTGATACGTTTGAGTTCGGACCTCGGCAAGATGCCAAGCAGTTCCCAACCGATGTTCAGCGTTTCTTCGATAGAACGGTTTTTGTTGAAGCCCTGCGAAACGTACTTCTTTTCAAACTCCACGGCAAACTTTGCGTACAGTTTGTCCACTTCGGTCAAAGCGGCGTCGCCTAAGATGGCGGCAAGCTCCTTGCACTCCTTACCGCGAGCGTAGCAAGCGAACAACTGGTTCATCGTATCCGCGTGATCCTCCCTTGTCTTGCCCTTGCCGATACCCTTATCCTTCAAACGCGAAAGGGAGGGCAACACGTCCACGGGCGGCACGATGCCGCGCTTAAACAGATCGCGCGAAAGAATGATCTGCCCCTCCGTGATATATCCGGTCAGGTCGGGGATCGGGTGCGTTTTGTCGTCTTCCGGCATAGTCAAAATGGGGATCATCGTGATGGAGCCCTTGCTGCCTTTCAAGCGCCCCGCCCTTTCATACATCGTGGCGAGGTCGGTGTAAAGATAACCGGGATAGCCGCGCCTGCCGGGCACTTCCTTTCTTGCCGCGGAAACTTCGCGAAGCGCCTCGGCGTAGTTGGTGATGTCCGTGATGATGACAAGCACGTGCATGCCCTTTTCAAAGGCAAGATATTCCGCCGCCGTCAGCGCCATACGCGGGGTGGCGATACGCTCGATGGCGGGGTCGTTGGCGAGGTTCATAAACAGCACCGTGCGGTCGATGGCGCCCGTACGCTTAAAGTCCTGAATAAAGAAATCCGCCTCCTCAAACGTGATGCCGACAGCGGCAAACACAACGGCGAAGTTTCCCTCGTCGCCAAGCACCTTTGCCTGTCTTGCGATCTGCGCCGCAAGGTTGGCGTGCGGCAGACCCGAGGCGCTGAACACCGGCAGCTTTTGACCTCTGACGAGGGTGTTTAAGCCGTCGATCGCCGAAACGCCCGTCTGAATGAATTCGTCGGGATAATCGCGCGCGGTGGGGTTGATGGGCTGACCGTTGATGTCCAAATACTTGTCCGCAAGGATGTCGGGGCCGCCGTCCTTGGTCCTGCCGATGCCGTCAAACACCCTGCCGAGCATATCGGCGGAAACGCCAAGCTCCATGCTCTTGCCGAGGAAACGCGCTTTGGACGTGCTGATCTTGAGCCCTTGTGAGTTCTCAAACAGCTGGACGAGGGCTTTGTCCCCCATCACCTCCAAAACCTTGCCGCGGCGGACGTCGCCGTCCTCTTGGCGGATCTCCACGAGTTCGTTATACGTGACGCCGCTGACGTTTTCCACAAGCATCAACGGACCCACGACTTCACGGATCGTTCTGTATTCCTTAACCATATCAAATTTCTCCTTCGGAAATAAGCGCCGCCATAGACTGCTTGAGCTTATTTTCAATTTCGTCAAGTTTTTGCATGTCGCTTTCGGGAATGTATTTGCTTCTGCCGATCTCTTCCCTGACGGGGAGGGCAAGAATGTCCTCGATGTCCACGCGGCGAGAAAGCGCGTCGCGTCCCAGCTCGTCGGACAAAAGGATCAATCGCAACATTTTGTGCTGCTTTTTGAGCGACGCGTAGGTGTCCACTTCGTGGAAAGCGTTTTGGTGCAGATAGTCCTCCCTGATGGACTTTGCCGTCTCCATCGTCAGGCGATCTTCCTGCGAGAGGGCGTCCATACCCACAAGGCGCACGATCTCGTCAAGGGAGGCTTCCTCCTGCAAGATGCGCATTGCCGCGGCGCGCTGTTTTTCCCAGTCCGCGTCCACGTTTTTGTTAAACCAAAGGTTGAGTTTGTCGCTATACAACGAGTAGCTCGTCAGCCAATCCACCGCCGGAAAGTGTCTCTTGTAAGCAAGCGCCGCCGAGAGACCCCAGAACACCTTAACGATACGCAGGGTCGCCTGACTGACCGGCTCGGAAAGGTCGCCGCCCGGAGGGGAGACCGCGCCGATTGCCGTGATGGAACCCGAAACGTCCTCCGAGCCAAGCACTTTTACCATGCCCGCTCTCTCATAGAACTCCGCCAAACGGCTGGACAGATAAGCGGGATAGCCCTCTTCGCCGGGCATTTCCTCAAGTCTGCCGCTCATTTCCCTAAGTGCCTCTGCCCAACGCGAGGTGGAATCCGCCATGATGGCGACGTTGTAACCCATATCACGGAAATACTCCGCGATCGTAATGCCGGTATAAATGGACGCTTCACGCGCCGCGACGGGCATATCCGACGTGTTTGCGATCAGCACCGTGCGCTTCATCAAAGGCTCGCCCGATTTGGGGTCCACCAGCTCGGGGAACTCATTTAAAACGTCGGTCATCTCGTTGCCGCGCTCGCCGCAACCGATGTAAACGATGATATCCGCGTCAGCCCACTTTGCAAGCTGATGCTGCACGACGGTCTTGCCGCTGCCGAAAGGACCGGGGACAGCCGCCACGCCGCCCTTTGCGACGGGGAACAGGGTGTCGATGACCCTTTGACCGGTGACCATGGGCATATAGGGGGAGATCTTTTCCTTGATCGGACGGGGACGACGCACCGGCCATTTGCGAAGCATTTGCACCGCCTTATCCCCTTTTGCCGTTGCGATGACCGCAACGTCATCCACGATGGTCTTTGACCCGCTTTCGATGGACTTGACCGTGCCCTCCACGCCGAAAGGAACGAGGATCTTGTGGTCGATCAGGCTGTTTTCCTTGACGATGCCGAGCACGTCGCCGGGGACGACCTTGTCGCCGACTTTCTTTTGGGGAACGAAGTCCCACTTGCGCTCGTGATCCAAAGCGTCCACTTGAAGACCCCTGCCGATCCTGCCGCCCGAAAGGTCGCGCAATTTGACGAGGGGACGCTGAATGCCGTCGAAGATGCTCTCGATAAGACCCGGAGCAAGTTCCACGGACAACGGCTCGCCGGTGGAGTAAACTTCCTCTCCAACGCCGAGACCGCCCGTCTCTTCGTAAACCTGAATGGAGGCTTTGTCGCCGCGCAACTCGATGATCTCACCGATCAGCCCCTCGCGGCTGACGCGCACGACGTCGTACATCTTGCTGTCTTGCATGTTTTCCGCAACGATCAGCGGACCTGCGACCTTTACGATTTTTCCGTTAGTCATCTTTTTTCTCCTCTACTTGCAATATATCCGTTCCGATCGCCTTTTCGACGTCCGCCTTAACGAGCTTACGCCCATACCCCGTGCTGCCCGATACGGAAGGGATCGGGATCACCGCGGGGAAGGGACGCGTCTTATAGCGCGCGATCAGATCGGGCAGTTTTTCCGCAAACTGCTCGGTGATGAAAATGATGTCGTAGTTGCGGGCGAGAATACGCAATTTTTCGCGTGCTTCCGCCTCGTTCATCACCGCATAAGCGTCGGCGCCCGCCGCCTTAAAGGCAAAGACGGTGTCCGCGTCACCCAGCGCGGCGATACTGCTTTTTTCAGACATATAATTCCCTCATTCTTTCCTTGATGACGTCCTTATCCACACCGTTCGCGATGCGGGCAAGGATCAACCTGACGTTTTTGATCTCCGTGAGTTTGCCGACGTATAACCCGGCGATGGGCGCGGGTGAAAACATATCGTAACGCTCTTTTTTAAGGAGGGACAAAAGCGCGTTGTCGGTAAACACTTCATAGGCGGTAACGCCCGATTTCAATGCGGTGATCGCCTCTTTTACGATGGTGGTCGCCGCGATCTTATCCGCCCCTTCTTCACCGAAGGAAGCGATCTTCAAAAGGTCCTTTTCCGAGAGCGTACCCGCCGGCAGAAGCATGTTTTTGGTCTTTTCGACGGAAAAGCCCGCTTTGCCCGCGCGGTATGCCACCGAGATGTTTTTGAGATCGGCAAGGAGGTCAAAGTACCGTGAAATGACCTTTGCCGCGTTTCTTTTGCCTTTGTTCAGCTCCCCAAACGCCGCCTTGTCCAACGCGACGTCGATGACGGACGGGGTCAAAGCGTCACGCGCTTTGAGTTTGTCAAAGGAAACGTATGCGTCCGCAATGCCCTGCGGGAGCTCTTTGTACTCCGCTTTGGAAAGCGCCTCTTCCAGCGCAAGGACAGGCACGGTACCTTCCGGTTTGTACCCCTCTTTGTTGCCGCCGAAATAAGCTGCCTTGGCGGCGACTTTTGCGTTGTGATAGTCATCCGCAACCAAAAACAGCTCCAACCCGTACCCTTTTGTCATGCACGACTTAAAGAGCACGGACGCATCCCGCTCCGCCGTGGACAAGACCTCGTCATACGAGGCGCCCGACGGATAATCCGCCTCCAAAAGGAGGCGCATGGCTTCCTCCACGGTGGGAGCATCCGAGATGCGTTGCAGCCGATCCCAGCCGAGAAGCATACTCTCGCGGGATTTTACCTTGGCGTTTTGGAAAAGAAGTCCTGCGTCCATATCAAGAGAACAGCACTTTCGCGCAAACGTCTTCCTCCGAGCGGAGCGTCATGAGCTCCACCTCCAAAGAAAGGTTTTTGTCACAGTCCTTTCCGCGGAGGACGATCCCCCCGTCGAAAGCACCCTTTTCGTCCGAAAGCGTCAAACGGAGCCCCGTCTTCTTGCTTGCTTCGGCGACTACCCTTTTGCGGTCGACTTTGTCAAAATCCGACGCCGCGAAGACCACGGTATCGTTTTCCTCCGCGCTTGATGCGATCATCGACGCCAAAAGGGACTCGTACTTGTCGCTGTTTTTTACGGCGACAAGCGCCTTTTGATACGCCTCGCCGATCATGGCTTGCCTTTCGGCAAGAACCAACTTCCTGCCCTCCAGCTCTGCCATTGCCTTTCTGCGACGAATGGTTTCGGGCGCCTGCGCCGAAGCCATTTTTTGCGCGCTGTCCATCAGTGCGGCGCGTTCCGCATTTGCGGCGGCAACCATCGACGCCGCCTTGCTTTCCGCTTCGGCGACGACTTGACGGGCACGCTCTTCCGCGTCGGAGATGATCTTGTCTATCAGTTGCTGCTTAGCCATAGTTTAGATCGCAAAGAAAACGGCAAGGAACGAAACGAGAAGCGCCAAGATCGCGTAGGTCTCGACCATAACCGCCATAACGATGGCTTTGCTTTGTTCTTCCGGTCTCTTGGATACGAGCGCCATGCCGCTGACCGCGACCTTGCCCTGATGAATGGCGGAGACCAAACCGACGATGGCGATCGGCAAGCAGCCGGCAAGCATGCCGAGCCCCTGCGAGAGGCTGATGCTCTTGATGCCGCCGAACACGTTGATCTTGATGAACACGATAAACGCGATGAGCAAGCCGTAAATGCCCTGCGTGCCGGGAAGAAGTTGCAAGATCAAGCAACTGCCGAACTTATCCGGATCCTCACTGGTGACCCCTGCCGCGGCTTGACCGCCCATACCGACGCCGATCGCGGAACCGATGCCCGCAAGACCGGCGGCGAGCGCCGCGCCGAGAATTGCCAAAAAAGTACCCATACTCATAAATCTTTTCCTCCTTTACTGTTGAGATGAATATATTTTAGGTCTGAGCCCATAGGCTTAAAAATATGACCTCCGCCCGTGTAGAAACGGGAGAAGAATTCCACATACTGGAGCCTGCTGTTGTGCACGTAGGCGCCCAGCGTGTTGATGGCGATGTTAAAGACGTGTCCGACCACGAGGATCACGACAAACAGGAGATAGCCGACGACGGGGATCAGATCGCGTAATATGCCGGCGATCAGGTTGACCACCATGCCGACGACGCCCGTTGCAAGCCCCAAGCCGAACAGACGGCAATAGGACAAAATATCGCTCATAAAGCCCGTCACGTTATAGACGTTGCCAAAGGCGCCGATCACCTTGCCCTTGACGCCCTTTTTGCCAAGTGCGCCGCCCACAAGGACGCCCGCGCCGCCAAGCCCCAAAACGATCAAGGCGGGAACTTTCGCTGCCGCCGCCCCTTTGAGCATAGAGGACATGACCAAAAGTCCCAATCCGATAAACAAAACGAACCAGCTACCCTCGCCGAAGACGGCGGAAAGCGGCTTTTTGTTTTTGCATTTTTGCACAAAGGAAATGCCCATGCCGAACAGGATCTGGAAAAGCCCCAGCGCAACGGACAAGATCAACATCTTCAAAGGTTCGTTCATCGGGTTGAACAAAACCGGCTTAAAGAAAGACTCTCCGAAATAACCGCCGAACATGATGCCCCAGATCATGGTGGAAATGCCGCCCATACCGATGATCAGCAAAAGCTGTCCCTCCCCTTTCTTGGGTTTTTTCAAAAGATAGAGACCAAAGCCGCCGAGCGCAAGGATCAAACCGTATGCGGCATCGGAGACCATCAGCCCAAACAGGACGAAATAGAAGAACGCCACGAAAGGATTGGGATCGATCTCCCTCGGATCGGGCGCGGAGTACATGTTGGTGATGCTTTCGTACGGGGTGACTACGGCGTTGTTTTTGGCAAGCGTCGGGCACTTTTCATCGGGAAGAGGATCCTCATACAAACTGTAATACACGGCGCCGGAACCCAGAAGCGCCTTTTCGGTGGCTTCCTCCGCATGCGCCGGCACCCACGCCGTCAAGACGAAAGACGTGGAAGAACGGAAGATGGAGTCGACGGCAAGCGCCTTTTCCTTTTCCACCCGATAGTAGTCAAACAAAATTTGCATTTTGGGCGCGATGGCTTGCTCATAAGAGACCGCTTCCTCCGCAAGGGCGATCTCCCGTGCGGCGATCTCCTCCCCGCGTGCCTTGAGCTCCGCGATCTTTTGCTTTGCCGTCATGGGGAAAGCAAAGGAACACTTGGTAAAGCCGATGGCGGACAACCTTTCCGAAACGGCGTCTTTGTCCGCCGCGGGATAGGCTACGAAGAAGGTGCCCATGCGCTGATGAAGATCAAGCTGTTCCAAACACAGGGTGGGCAGATCGGAAAGATCCGCCGCGGCGAGCGCGTCGGTCGGGATCAGCCCGAGGGCGGTCTCCACCGTTTTATCCGCTTTGAAAGCGTCAAAGGGCAGATCGCATTTTTCATAATAGGAAAGCTGCTCCGCCAAAGAGGCGTTGCGCGCGGCTTCGCCGCGAAGTTCCGTCTCCTCCGCGCTGATCTCACGCAGGCGCTTTTGCACGGCGACGACGTCCTCGTGCTCCTCGCCCACCTTGTCAAACTCGTCAAAGGCGACGTCTTTCTTACCCGCGCGGATCATCTCCAACAAAGAGGTCTTTTGGGGCGTGTACGAGGTCAATGTGGTTTGCTCTTTCTTTTGCTTTTTCAAAACCTTGTCGAGTTTGACCTTTTCCGCCCGCCAAAAATCAAAACAGAACGTCAGCTCCGCCATCTCGGAAGAAAGCTGCTCCTCCCGAAGCGAAGCGTCGCCCTGCTTCAAATGCTCGATCTCGGAAGTGCGAATGACCTCGACGCTTCCGGTGCGTGACAAAAGGGTGAGGATCTTTTCCTCATCCTGAGAATGTGCGATTAAAGTGAGTTTCTTAAAGGGCAGTAACGCCATACTTTTCAAACAAGCGATCCTTGACCGATTCCGCCGCGTCGGTGACCTTCCCCTCCGCGTTTGCTCGGACCGCTGCCGCATCTTTGCGTCCCTTTTCCAAAACGGCAGCCTCTTCCTTTGCCGCGGCAAGGTCGGTCTGCTGTTCCAAAGAAGTCAAAAGCTCCGCCGCGGCTTTTTTTCCTTCCGCGACGATCTCTTCGCTTTGCTTTTCGCCTTGTTGACGGATCTCCTTGGCTTGAGCGGCAGCCGCAAGAGCGATCTCTTCCGCCTTCGCCTCCGCCATAAGGATCTCGTCCATGATCTCTTTGACCATATTACTTCCTCTCATCCATCTCGGCGATGATCGCCAAGCGTCTGTTGTGCCTGTCGCCCTCAAAAGGCGTGGTCAGCCAAAGGTCCGTCAGCTTGACGGCTTTTTCGGGAGAGACCACCCTGCCGCCGAGACAAAGGACGTTTGCGTTGTTGTGCGCGGAACAAGCCGCCGCGGAAAACTCGTCGGAGAGGACCGCCGCGCGAATTCCTTTTACCTTGTTTGCCGCGATGGACATCCCGATGCCCGTGCCGCAAAGAAGGATGCCCTTATCCGCTTCGCCGGAAGCGACCGCCTCCGCCACTTTTTTTGCATAGAGGGGATAATCCACGCTTGCCGTGTCAAAGGTGCCGAAGTCCGTGACTTCCATCCCTTTGTTTTTGAGATACTCCAAAACTGCGGGTTTTAAAACGATGCCGCCGTGATCACAACCGATAGCGATACGCATAAGATGCCTCCTTGCGCGAGATAGCGCACGTAAATTATGAGATAAGTATATCCTACGTATGCGCAAGGTGTCAAATAAAATTCCGCGCGAGTGAGCGCGGCTGTATAACAAGAAAAAAGGGGTTTTGAGAATTATTGGGTTTTTCTGCGGCTTTTTTCGCGGTAGTAGCGATCTTTTAAGCGAGCGTAAACCTTGGCAAGCTCCAAAACGTAGCGGTTCTGCTCGGCAAAAGTCATGGCGCGAAACCTGTTTTGATCAATGAGCCTACCGATGGGGTCGATCACGCATTCGTCGGCGGAAAGCATCTCGCGAACCACGGCGTACAGTTCCTCTTCGGCGGCGTAGCCCAGCTCCGTCTCCGTAGGAGAGGGGATGCTTTCCTCCGCAGTGGCGCCCTGCCAATAGCCTTTTTTGAGCCTGTTTTTTGCCGATTGGGCAAGTCTTTTGAGTTCGGAGCTTTCCTTGATCATTTCGCACCTCGTTTAGCAAGATATCGCTTACATTATAGAACCCGATTTTCCCCTTGCGCAAGGGAAAAGAATGGGGAAAAACCGCGAAGAAAGTCAAAGAGCATCCCCCCGCCGTTTCGGAGCGAAAAAAGATGGCGGCAAACCCGCCTTTCCTCTTTTTTCGATATCGGGTTGAATTTGCGCGCGGGGTGTGTTAAGATGCATATATGACCATATTGCCAAACGAATACACAGACAGAATGAAACGCATTCTCGGCGACGATTACAACGCATACGAGGCGTCCTTTCTTTTGCCGCCGTCGCGCGGACTGGTGATCAACACGGATAAGATCACGCCGGAGGCGTTTGACCGTCTTTTTGCCTATCCGACGGAAAAGATCTCTTATTTTGACAAAGGCAGGTTGCTAATGTCGGAAGAAAAAGTCGGGGGCGACCCCCTGCACGCGGCGGGGCTTTACTATATGCAGGACCCCGGCGCAATGAGCACCGTCGCCGCCCTCCCCGAGATCAAGGGACGGGTGCTTGACGTTGCCGCCGCTCCGGGCGGGAAGACGGTTTCCGCCGCCCTTTCATCCGACGAGGTGTTTGTGGTGGCAAACGAGGTCAACTTTCCTCGCGCGAAAGTGCTGCTTCAAAACGTGGAGCGATTGGGGCTCAAAAACGTGGGCGTCACGTCTCTTGCCCCGCGTGATTTTGCAAAATATACCCCCGAATGCTTTGACCTCATCATCGCGGACCTCCCCTGCAGCGGCGAAGGAATGTTCCGAAAGGAGCAAGCCGCTCTTGACGCTTGGAACGGCAACATCAACAAGATGAACGCAGAGCGGCAAAAGGAGATTTTGGATGACGTGTTGCCCGCTTTGAAAGAGGGCGGGACCCTTTTGTATTCCACCTGCACGTATGCTCCCGAAGAGAACGAGCAGATCGTTTTGTACCTGATGGACAAGTACGGCATGACCCTCCTCCCGCCGCGGCAAGAAGTGACGGAAGCCACCGCGCCGGCGCTTTCCGAAGACGGTCGCGATCTTTCCTCCGCAAGGCGGTTTTATCCCTTTATCCGCCCCGGGGAGGGACAATTCGTTGCGATTATGAAAAAATCGGGAGAAAAACTGTACGCCACAAAGAGCATTCCGACAAAACTCTCCTTTAACGAGGAAAAACGCGTGCGCGAATTTGTTGAGCGCAACGTAAACGGCGACGTAGGCGTCATCAACAAACAAGGCGACGATTACTATGCCGTCCACCCGCTTGCGCGCACCCTTCCTTTGCGTTTTTTATCGGAGGGCGTACGCATCGGCGCGATGTCAGGCGGCAAGTTTTTGCCCCATCACAACCTGTTTACCGCCTTTGGCGGCCGCATGAAAAACAAAGAAAACCTCCGTTTGGATGACCCCCGTTTGGCGGAGTATCTGTTTGGGCTGGAAGTTGACGCCGCGGAAGCGCAAGACGGCTACGTCGCCATCCTCGTGGAGGGATACCCGCTTGGCGGCGGAAAGTGCGTGGGCGGAAGGATCAAAAACCATTATCCGAAGGGCTTACGCACGCACTAAAACGAAGTTAAGGAGCTACTAACGTAGCTGTGAAGGAGGCGCTCTGCGCCCGTGAAAAGCCGCATTGGGGTCCCCGAGAAATCCAAGCGATTTCTTGGGGTGTTGCGGCGTGAAAGCTGCATCGGGGTCCCCGAATAATCCTTAAGATTATTTGGGGTATTGCGGCGTGAAGGAATTTGCTCCGCAAATCGTTAAGGATATTATTAAAACCATCCACAATGCAATCTCTGATTGCAATTCATGAAGCGCAGCTTCAATTCATGACCGCAGGTCAATTCATGATCCCATAGGATCAATTCATTGCGGATTTCACAGTAATAATCGGCGATCCTTCGACTTTCGCTCAGGATGACAATTGGTGTTGTGCCGTAAAAGCCGCGTTGGGGTCCCCGAGAAAT
>DFFS01000027.1:3580-16565 GCA_002371075.1 Christensenella sp. UBA3770 | reverse complement strand
AGAGCCGCGTTGGGGTCCCCGAATAACCCCAATAGGCTATTTGGGGTGTTGCGGATCGCCGCGTTTGGGTCCCCGAATAACCCCAATAGGTTATTTGGGGTGTTGCGGCGACGCCAATTCATGACCAAAGGTCAATTCATTGCATTAGTCTCATCCTGCTCAGCAAAAAAGCCCCGTAGTGTTTCACTGCGGGGTTTTTTAAACAAAAAGTTTAGCTGTGGAAGATTACTTCAAGATGGCTTTTTGCGCAAAAGCGCGTACCGAGTGCACGCTGCTTTCGGCACTTTGGCGGGTGCTGTAACTCTCGCCGAAATAGCGCATTTGCGCGCGAGCGTTGGCGCGAAGAATAAAGCGATAGTTGCCGTTTTTATCCACGTCGACCACAAAGATGCCGCTGTCCGCCGCCTTTTTGAAGGTGTCGATGCCGCTCTTGGCGCCCTGCTCAGTGGTAAATGCCGGACTCTCCAATAAGAGCTGACCGTTGTTTGCCTTTAAGAGGAAGTAGAAGTTGCCGTCCCTCTCCTCGATCTCATACTTGCCGCCCGGCTTGTGATCGGCGGGGGTGAGAGGGAGGGTCTCCACCGGCGTTGCCGCGGCGGGATCGTCAAATTCATCCTTGTCATCCATCTGTTTGATCGCCGCTTTGAAAGCGAAATTCTTGACGGATTGAATGGCGCTCTCGGCGCTTTGACGCGTGCCGTACGTCTCGCCGTGATAGAGCATTTGCGAATGGGCGCTTGCCCTCAGTATAAACTTAAAGTTGCCGTTTTTGTCTTCATCGATGGAAAACTCCCCGACTTCGACGGCGTTTTTAAAGGTATCGATCGCTTTTTTTGCGCCTGCCGCCGACGTGTAGCCGGAGCTTTCAAGCAAAAGTTGACCGTTGTTTGCCTTTAAGAGGAAGAAGAAACTGCCGCTTCTTTTGACGATCTCGTACTTGCCGCTGGTCTTGACCTTTTCGGTCTCCTCCTCCGCAGTGGGGGCTGTCTCCTCCGCAGTGGGGGCTGTCTCCTCCGCAGTGGGGGCTGTCTCCTCCGCAGTGGGAGCTGTCTCCTCCGCAGTGGGCGCTGTCTCCTCCGCAGTGGGAGCGGGGGCGTCCGCCACTTTAGGCTCAGCCTGTTTTGACGCACTCTCCGCCGGCTTGGCTGACTTTTTCTTCTTGCTCGGAACGAGGAAGATCACAAGGAGCAGCGCGATCAGGCAGACCACCGTAAACAGGACGAGAAACAGGTTGTTAAACAGCAACGTGTTGCCCTTGAAAAAATCGGGCAAATGCATCTTTCCCGCCAAATTTTTGAAGAACTCGTTAAAAGCACCCATATCCTCACCTCAATAAAAAGCTATCGGCGTCACGCAGTCTTCTTCTTGCCGGGGATCAAAAAGATCACAAGAAGCAGCGCGATCAAAGAGACCGCCGCGACCAGCACGAGGAAGAAATTGTTGAACAAAAGCGTATTTGACGTAAAGAAAGTGGGTAATTTCATCTTTCCCGCCAAATTTTTAAAAAACTCATTTATCGCTTGCATAAACACCTCTTGCGCAGTTGCGCCTAAAAAGAATTATAAATATGATACAATATTTTTTTTACTTTGTAAAGGTATCGGTTGGTTTTTTCTTAAGCAAGGCGGAAATAGTGTGTGCGAAACGGTTTTTTCGTGGTATAATGAAAGACGGAAAATAAGAGGCAAAACGGAAATGACGACAAAGATCGGTGACACACAAGAAGACTTGCTGCGGGCGGCAACCCTCCTGAAAGAGGGCGAGCTTGTTGCTTTCCCCACCGAAACGGTTTACGGCTTGGGCGGCAACGCGCTTGACCCAAACGCGGCGAAAAAGATCTACGCCGTCAAGGGGCGTCCCTCCGACAACCCCTTGATCGTGCACCTTTCCACGTGGGAAGAGGTGTTTTCCGTCGCCTACCCCAACGAGCAGGCAAAGGCGCTGTACGACGCCTTTTGTCCCGGACCGCTGACGATGATCTTAAAAAAGCTTCCCATCGTCCCCGATGAGACCACGGGCGGCAGAGGCACCGTTGCCGTGCGCTTTCCGCGCCATCCGATGGCAAGAAAGCTGATCGCACTTGCGGGCGTGCCCATTGCGGCGCCCAGCGCAAACGTCAGCAAACACGTCTCTCCGACGACGGCATGGCACGTTTACGTTGACCTCAACGGTCGGATCCCTCTTGTCCTTGACGGCGGCACCTGCGACGTGGGCATTGAAAGCACGATCGTGGACTTGACGGGGGATGAGCCCGTCGTACTGCGTCCCGGCGCCATCACTGCGGAAAGGATCAAAGAGGTGCTTGGCAAAGCGGATTACTTCCAAGGCGAAGTCAAAGAAGCGCTTGCCCCGGGCATGAAGTACAAGCATTATTCGCCCAAGGTCCCCTGCTATCTTGTGCGGCGCGACTCCCTTGAGAGCGCCTACAGAAAGATCAGATCACAAGGGAAAAACGTTGGCGTGATCGCCTCGGAAAAAAGCGCAAGACGCTTTCCGTCCGGCATCTCCATCGGCTCTTCCGCAAAGGAAGCGCAACACGCAATTTACGGCGCCCTCCGCGAAGCGGAGCGATACGACGCTGTGATCGTAGAAGATCTATCGGACAAAAAGGAGTTTTTTGCCGCGATGGATCGCATTAAAAAAGCAACGGGAGGAAACGTATTATGAAGATCATCTTTGTTTGCAGCGGAAACACCTGCCGCTCACCGATGGCGGAAGCCGCCTTTAAAAAGATGCTTGCGGAAGAGGGCGTGAAAGGAGTGGAAGTGACGAGCCGCGGCGTGGTGGCAAACGTCGGCGCGGACATTTCGGAAAACGCAAAAAAAGCCTTGAAGGAGGCAAACATCCCTTTCAAAAAGCACACCGCGACACAAATCACCACCGACGACATTTTGAAATGTGACCTTGTGATCTGCATGACGGAGCGCCACAAGATGCGCCTCGGCAGCCTACCCAAGGTTTTCACCCTCGGACAAATGACGGGGTGCGGCGACATCGTGGACCCGTACGGAAAGGACGAGGCGACCTACCGAGAATGCCTTGCGGAACTCATTGCGGCACTCAAAAAACTGATGCCCATCATCAAGCGTCAATTGACGCTGTAAAAAAAGCCCTGCGCGCGCAGGGCTTTTTTATGTCCGTACGAAAGACGCAAAGCGATCTTATCAAGACAAAGACGCCTCGTAGCCCGCTTCCGTAACGGCTTTGACCAGCTGAGCGGGATCTGCAGATCCCGTGACCGTTGCGGTCTTGGCGGCAAGGTCCACCGTGACGCTTTTGACACCGTCTACGGCAGAAAGCGCCTTTTCCACACGGGCTTTGCAATGCTCGCACATCATTCCTTCCACGATCAAAACTGTTTTTTCTTGCTTTTTGAAACACATATCGCATTCCTCCTTTTGATTGCTTTTTTCCTCCCTTTTGACAAGCGGGAGCGCCGGTTTATACGTGTTGATACGCAGCGCGTTAGTGACCACGAACAGCGAGCTCAGGCTCATTGCCGCCGCCGATACGGTGGGCGTCAGCGAAAAGCCCAACGAGGCAAACGCGCCCGCCGCGATGGGGATCGCCACCACGTTGTAGAAAAACGCCCAAAACAGGTTGCCTTTTATGACGCGAATGGTCTTTTTGGAGAGAAGCACGGCGTCCGCCAAAGAGGCGATGCTGCCCGAACGAAGCACGACGTCCGCCGTGTCGATGGCAACGTCCGTACCCGCCCCCATGGCGATGCCCACGTCCGCCGTTTTGAGGGCGGGAGCGTCGTTGACGCCGTCCCCGGTCATTGCGGTAACGTATCCCTTTTGCTTGTATTCCGCGCAAACGGCGGCTTTGTTTTCGGGGAGCATTTGCGCCACCACCTCGGAGATGCCGAGAGCCGCGCCCACCGCCTGCGCCGCAGAGGGAGCGTCGCCCGTCAGCATGACCTGTTTGATGCCCTCGCGGGCAAGCCGTTCGACCGTTTGCTTTGCCTGCTCTTTCACCTTATCGGCGACTGCAAAGATCGCAAGGAGTTTTTGTTCGTTTGCAAAATAAACGACGGTTGCACCCGCATTCTCCCCTTCATACGTTTTGTCCACGGGGAACGGAAGCAGCGATGCGTTGCCGATAAAATAGGTTTCCCCCTCAATGACGGCAACGCCGCCCTTGCCCGTTTTGTACTCCGTACGGCTTGGCACAAGGTTGCTTTCCCCGCAAAACGCCTTGATGCATTCGGCAAGCGGATGGGCGGATGACTGCTCCGCCGCATATGCCAAAGAAAGCACGGTTTGATCGGAAAGATCGGACAAATTCAAAAATTGTTTTACGAAGGGTTTGCCCTCGGTAAGGGTAGCCGTCTTATCCAAAAGCAAACAGTTTGCCTTGCTGAGCGTTTCGATGCTTTCGGCGTTTTTGAAAAGCACCCCGATCGAAGCGCCCTTCCCTGCCGCCGCCATCACGGCAACGGGGGTGGCAAGCCCCAACGCGCAGGGGCAGGAGATCACAAGCACGCTGACGCCGTGCAGAAAGGCAAGATCCAAACTTCCCTTTGCAACAAGCCAAGCAACGAAGGTTGCCAATGCAACAAGCGACACGATGGGCACAAAGATCCCCGCGATCTTATCCGCCACCCGCTGAACGGGCGCCTTGGAAGAGGCGGCATCACGCACCATCTGCACAACGCGCTGAAAGGCGGCGTCCGCCCCGACTTTCTCGGCGCGAAGAATCAAGTAACCGCTTTTTACGACGCTGCCCGAGATCACCTTGTCACCTATGGTGACTTCGACGGGAAGCGGCTCGCCGGTAATGGCGGAAGCGTCCAAAAAGCCGTCCCCCTCCACGATCTCACCGTCCACAGGCACGCGGTCGCCCACGCGGAGGATCACAAGGTCGTTGACCAAAACGTCCTCTCTTGCCACAACGCGCTCTTGCCCGTCTTTCAACACGCGCACGGAAGTGGGCATCATCTTAACGAGGGTCTCCACCTCCCTGCCCGTGCGGGTTTTGCTTTTTTCTTCCAAAAACTTGCCGAGCGTCACAAGGGTCAAGACCATTGCGGACGCCTCGAAAAACACCATGCCGCCCTTGCCGAAAAACGAAAGCACCGTAACCGCCACGCTGTACAAAAAGGAAACGGAAGAGGCAAGCGCCACGAGCGTGTCCATGTTTGGCACCCTCTTTACAAGGGCGCGCGCCCCGCTTGAGAAAAAGCGGCGATTGAGCACGATGACCGCAAGGGAAAGCATCCATTGGACTACGTACGAGACCGTCCTCGGCGGTTGCGGCAAGCCCACCATGCCGCCCATCGAAAACCACAACAGCGGCAGCAAAAAGATCAGGGACAACAAAAACCGTTTGAGAAGAGCCTTTTGCTCCCCATCTTCTTGCTTTTGACCGTACGGGAAAACCGTATAACCAAGCGAGGTGACGGCGTCAAAAACCGCTTGCTCGGTAGCGGGCGCGTCAAAACTGACGGTCATGCTCTTGTCCACAAGAGAGACCGCGACCGCCGTGACCCCTTCCAAGCGGGAAACGTTCTTTTCAATGCCGAGCGCGCAAGCCGCGCAGCTCATTCCGCCGACGCCGTATTTTTTGTCCATATCGCAATTATACCACTTTTTTCTTGCCGAAACAACTTGCCGCTATCGATCGTTTAACAAAAACGCCCTTTTCAGGGCGTTGATGTTATTTGTCTTTCTCTTTTTGTCTTGCCTCTTTGCAGTATTTGCACGCCGCGCAGTCGGAGCAGCCGCAATCGCAGCCGCCCTTTCCCTTTTTCCAAGCGACGATACGCGAGACCACCACGCCGACGACGATGGCAACGCAAGCAACGATCAACAAAACCTGCCAAAACACATGCATTACGACACCCTCAACTTTTTATCCGCACGCTTGTTGTAGAGCACGATCATCACGATCGCTGCAGCAATGAGTGCCGCAAAGATAAAGGACGTCCACCACCACGAGCCGATCAAATAGATCATCGTCGCAACGACGTAGGAGGTTGCCACCCAGAAGAGCAGCGTCATCCGGAAGCTCTTTTTGTTGGGAAGCTCCGCCTTTGCCGTAGCCACCGCCGCAAAGCACGGGATCGTGGTCATATTGAACGCGATGAACGCGATCAGGGCGGGCACCGTGATCCCCGTCGCCGTGATCATTTGCACCACGCTGTCCACGCCGCCGAGCGCCTCATTGGCGGCAAAGCCCGCCGACAGGCACGCCGCAAGCGTTCCAAAGGTGGCAATGACGTTTTCCTTGGCGATGAGTCCCGTAACCGCCGCCACGACAAACACCCAACCGTAGCTGCCAAGCTGACTGCCGAATCCAAGCGGCGTAAAGATCGGTTGCAACAACCCGCCGAGCCCCGCCAAGACGGAGAGATTCATCTCCGCGTCGTCAAGATACTGCCAGTTCCAAGAGAAGTGGCTGACAAACCAAATGACGATCGTGGACGCGAGAATGATCGTAAACGCCTTTTTGATAAAGTGTTTTGCCTTGTCGAAAAGGTGGATCATCAGCGCCTTTCCCTGCGGCAGGTGATACGCCGGCAACTCCATGATAAACGGAGGCACCTCCCCTTTCATTGTGGTGGAACGCATCAATATGACCGTTGCGATCGCAACAACGATGCCCAAAACGTACATTGCATACGTGATCAGATCCGCGTTGCCCACGCCGAAGAATTGCACGATGCCGCCCGCGATCGCCGTCAAAATGGGCAGTTTGGCGCTGCAACTGAAGAAGGGGATCACCCTGATCGTTGCCGTGCGCTCCTTGTCATCCGCAAGCGTCCTTGTGTTGGTCATGGCGGGAATGGAGCAACCGAAGCCCATGATCATCGGCATAAACGCCCTGCCCGAAAGTCCGAAGCGGCGGAAGATCCTATCCAAAATAAACGCCACGCGCGCCATATAGCCGCTGTCTTCCAAGATGGAGAAGAACAGGAACAAAAGCAGGATCTGCGGCAGGAAGGACAACACCGAGAACAAGCCGCCCAAGATGCCGTCCACCACCAGTCCGCTTGCCCAAGCGGGCGCGTTTGCCATCGCCTGACTCATGCAAGCGCTGAGAAAGCCCGTAAAGGTATCCATTGCGTTGAACAAGATCACGCCGGGGCTGAAAACCGACTCCTCATAGCCGAAGAAAGTATGCACCGATATCTCGGAGCGGAATGCGTCGATCTCGCTGACGAACTCCACGTCTTCAAACGTGCCGTCTTCCGCCAAAACAAGCTCGCATTCCCAGCCGTCCGCGTTGTAAAACGCATCGTATTTGACGCCGTTTGCGTCGTAGAGGTCCGCAACCTCACCCTCGTCATTTGTGAGAACGGTCAGTTCGTTGCCGTCCTTGTCGTAAAAGGCTTCGATCTTGTTGCCCGCCTTGTCGTATGCGTAAGGAATGGGCGCAAGCTCCACGAATTCGCCGCCGTAGAACACCGCCTCGACCTCGTTTCCGTCCTCGTCGTAGTAGATGGCGCCGGGCTCGAAGTCCTCCTCCGAAACGACCTCTTGCGTTGCGGTATAGGCGACTACCTCCTTGTCGAACACGCCCGCCTTGCCAAGGAAGAAAAGATCCTCCGAAAACGTCAAGTGGAACACCAAAAACAGGATCGCCAAGAAGATGGGAATGCCCCACACCTTGTGCGTCAGGACCTTGTCGATCTTGTCCGACTTGGTCAAGCTGAATTTCTCCTGCTTTTTGGTAAGGGTGGGCGCAAAGTATTTGGAAATATATTTGTAACGCGCGTCCGCAACGAGCGCCTCAAAGTCGTCGCCGAAGACGTCATCCTCAAACGTCCCCTTGAACTCCTCGATCATCGGCAGCGTTTCCTTGTGCATTTCCGTCTCGATCGAATCGTTCTCCACCAGTTTGATCGCATGGAACAAGGGGTTTTCCACGCCCTGCCCCTTTAAGGCAATCTTGACATCTCCGATCAGGTGAGAAAGTGCGGAAGACGCCAAGACCGTCTCGCCGAGCCGCGCTTTTTGGCTTGCTTTGTATGCCCGAGTCATCAGTTCGTCCAAGCCGGTTTCCTTTAGCGCGGAGATCTTTACGACGGGGACGCCGAGGCGATCTTCCAGCGTTTTTTCGTCGATCTTGTTGCCGAGTTTTTCCACCTCGTCCATCATGTTGAGCGCGATGACGACGGGGACGTCGATCTCCAAGATCTGCGTGGTCAAATATAAGTTGCGCTCCAAATTGGTGGCGTCAACGATGTTGATGATGCAATCGGGCTTTTCGTCCAAAATGTAATTGCGGGCGATGACCTCCTCCGGCGTGTACGGCGAAAGGGAGTAAATGCCCGGCAGGTCAACGATCTCCACCGGCTCGGCGCACTTTTTGTAGGTGCCCGTCTTTTTATCCACCGTTACGCCCGGCCAGTTGCCGACGTGCGCGGTGGAGCCGGTCAAGTTGTTAAACAAAGTGGTCTTTCCGCAGTTGGGGTTGCCCGCAAGCGCAAAACGTTTCATGCCTCCACCTCCATCAAAACGCAGGCGGCTTCCGCCTTGCGAAGCGTGAGCTCGTAGCCGCGCACCGTGATCTCAATGGGGTCGCCGAGCGGCGCTCTCTTTCTGAGCTTTGCCTCCGCCCCCGGGGTGATGCCCATGTCGAAAAGGCGGCGCTTGACCTTGCCTTCCGCAACGACGCGCCGTACGATGCCGACGTCGCCGATCTCAAACGTGTCCAGTGTTTTTTCCATAGTTCCCTCCTTTTTTATGCAACGAAGATCTTTGTCGAAAGGTTTTTGTCCAAAGCGATCCTGCCGTCCTTTACGATGACGACCACCGAACCGCCCGAAGATGATAGCACCACGACCTTTCCGTTGACGTTGATGCCCAAATTTTCCAAATGCTTTTTCGTCTTATCGTCCGCGGCGATGCGCACGACGCGAAGCTCTTTGTTGACAGGCGCAAGAATGATTGGCATAACTTTCTCCTCTTTCGACGGTATGTGTCGAATCGTAAAAATATGAATTTTATTTCACATTTTCGATATTATCCTACCACCGCCGCATTGCCTTGTCAACTGAAATGTGAAATATTTTTCATATTTTTTCGGAAATACTTTTTCGCTCCTATAAAATACGGATATGCTCATATGCACATACGCGAATGTAAGAGTTCTTTTCCCCTTTGCCAAAAACCGCCGATCGCGACCAAGCGTTGTCGGTTCACTTTTTGAAAAATGCGGGAATACTCTTTAATTGTCGACGGGCTGTTGACTTTTTTCCCCGCTTGTAATATGATTTCTTTATGCAACCATTAACCTGGTTAACCATATGGAGGTCAACATGGATTACGACCTTGGAAAAGACAACTTACTGCTTACCACGATGTGCCGCGCCGGCTCGGTGTTTCGCGACCCGCATTTGCTTTGCGGACTGACGCTGCCCGAACTGTTTACCTGCCATCTGATCAACGTCAACGCCAAGATGAACAAAGCTACGCGGGCAAAGGAGGTTTCGCTTGCGCTTGAGATCTCAAAACCCGCCGTTTCCAAACTGCTGAACACGATGGAGGAAAAAGGTCTCATCGTGCGCGAGAGACGCGGAAAGGACAGAAAATCCGTTTATCTTGCTTTGACGGCAAAGGCAAGCGCCATTCTCGAAGAGCAAAAGGCGACGGCTTCGGTGGTGACAAAAAGGATCTTTGCGGAAATGGGCATGGAAAAGGCAAAGGAGTTTCTTGCCAACATGACCTTATTCTATGATTGCTACAAAAAAGTGGAGGCTACGTTGTGGGAAAACTGATCAAAGAATTGGGTAAAAAGGAGCTGCTGCTGTTTTTGCTGAGCGTGGCGGTCATCGCCTTGCAGGTTTGGGCAGAGCTTACCTTGATCGACAAAATGCAGGAAGTCACGCTGCTCGTCACAAGAAGCGGCGGCACGACGGGCGCCATTTTGATCGCAGGGGCAAAGATGCTTGCCCTTGCGGCGGGCGGCGTTTTGTGCTCGCTGATCGTAGGCTATGCCGCCGCAAACATCGGCGCCAACCTTGCCTACAAACTGCGCGACAGGCTGTTTCGTCAAGTGCAACTGTATTCGATGGAGGAGATCAACCGATTCTCCACCGCAAGCCTGATCACCCGTTCCACCAACGACATCACACAGGTGCAAATGTTGGTGGCGATGGGCATGCAAGTGGCGCTTCGCGCGCCGATCATGGCAATATGGGCGCTTTGCAAGATCGCCACGAAAAACTGGCAATGGACGATGACGGTGGTTGCCGCCGTGGTCTTTTTGTGCTTGATGCTTGCGGTGATCTTTTTGGTGGCTGTGCCCCGCTTTAAGAGGATACAAACCCTGACCGACGACATCAACGAGCGCATGCGCGAGAATCTGACGGGTCTTCGCGTCGTGCGCGCCTACAATGCGGAAAGGTTTCAGGAAGAAAAGTTTGAAACCGCAAACGTGGCGCTTGCGAAGAACAACCTTGTGGCGCACCGCGTAATGGCTGGCATCCACCCCGTTATGACGGGCATTATGAGCGGCTTGACCCTTGCGATCTACTGGATCGGCGTTTACCTGATCAACGCCGCCGCCCTGCCGGAAAAAGTGATCCTCTACAGCGAGATGGTCACCTTCAGCGCCTATGCGATGCAGATCGTGATGTCGTTTATGATGATGAGCTTTGTGTTTATCATGTTCCCCAGAGCAATGGTGGCGGCAAAGCGCATCAAAGAGGTGATCACCACCGATCCCAAGATCCAAAGCGGCAAGCGCACGGAGGGTCTCCCCGGCGTCAGAGGCGAGGTTTGTTTTGAAAACGTCAGCTTCTCCTATCCCGATGCGGAAAACCCCGTTTTGGAGCACATTTCCTTTACCGCAAAGGAGGGAGAGACCGTTGCCTTTATCGGCTCGACGGGCAGCGGCAAGACCACCGTGATCAACCTGATCCCCCGCTTCTTTGACGTGACGGCGGGCGCCGTTTTCTTGGACGGCGTAAACGTCAAAGAGTACGACAGCCACGCCCTCGTTAAAAAGATCGGCTACGTATCGCAAAAAGCCGTGTTGTTCTCCGGCACCGTCAAGGAAAACGTCACCTACGGCAACGAAGGGCGCGCCAAGGAGCGCGAGAACGTGATCGACGCGCTTGAGACTGCCTCCGCCTACGACTTTGTGATGGACAAAGAGGGGCAGGAAAACGCCTATATCGCACGGGGCGGCGCCAACTTCAGCGGCGGGCAAAAACAGCGGTTGTCCATCGCGCGCGCCATCTACAAAAAGCCGGAGATCCTGATCTTTGACGACAGCTTTTCCGCTCTCGACTACAAGACGGATAAGGAGCTGCGCGCCGCGCTTAAAAAAGAGATGAAAGGCACCACGGTGCTGATCGTGGCGCAACGCATCGGCACCATTATGGACGCGGATAAGATCGTCGTGATGGACGAAGGAAAGGTTGCCGCCATCGGCACGCATAAGGAACTTTTGAAAACTTCCGAGATCTATCGGGAGATCGCCGCGTCGCAACTGTCGGAGGAGGAACTGCAAAAATGAGTGAAAAAGAAAACTATCGTCGTCCTCCCCGCGGACATATGCGCGATATGATGGTGGATAAGCCCAAGAGCATGAAAAACGCCGTCGTTTCGCTGCTACGCTACTCCAAAAAGTACGCGCCGGCGTTTGTGGCGGTGCTGCTTCTTGCCATCGTGGGATCGGTGCTTGCAATCTTGGGACCCAACTACGTCAAAAAACTTTCCGACACGATCTTGGAGGGCGTCAGATCACCTTTTGGGGTGGACGTGACCGCCACGACAAGGATCTGCGTGACGCTCGTGTTGTTTTACGGTTGCTCGATGCTGTTCTCCTACGCGCAGGGCTTTATTATGGCGACCGTAACGCAAAAGATCACAAAGGGGCTGCGCACCGATCTTGACAAAAAGATCAACCGTATGCCCTTGCGCTACTTTGACACGACCAGTTACGGCGACACCCTGTCCCGCGCGACCAACGACGTGGACCTCATCGAAGTGACGATGAACAAAAGCGTGGGCAGCCTGATCGGCGCGGTCGTGCAATTTGTGGGCTCCGTCATCATGATGTTTTACACCAACTTCATTATGGCGTTTGCGGCGATCGGCGTATCCGTCCTTGGCTTTATGATCGTCGGCGCGATCATCAAACGCTCGCAAAAGCACTTTATCCGTCAACAACAACAGCTGGGCGAGATCAACGGCAGGATCGAAGAGATCTACAGCGCGCACAACGTCGTAAAGGCGTACGGCGCGGAGGAAAAGGAGCAAGCCGCGTTCTCAAAGATCAACGACAAGCTGCGCATCTCAAGCAGGAACGCTCAGTTTCTTTCCGGCATGATGATGCCTCTGATGGGCTTTGTGGGCGACTTGGGCTTTGTGGCGGTGGCGGTCATCGGCGGCGCGCTTGCCCTCGGCGGCAAGATCAGCTTTGGCGTGGTCATTGCCTTCATTATGTACGTCAACTTGTTTATCAACCCGCTGACCAGCTTTGCCAACTCGCTCTCCTCCCTGCAATCCGCCGCGGCGGCAAGCGAGAGGGTGTTTGAGTTTTTGAAAAACGAGGAGCTCCCCGACGAAAGCGACAAGACCCTCCTGTTGACGGAGGCAAAGGGAGACGTGGTGTTTGACAACGTGCGCTTCGGCTACGACAGTCACCGTGAGATCATGCACGGGTTCTCCGCGCACGCCCTGCCCGGACAAAAGATCGCGATCGTCGGACCCACCGGCGCGGGCAAGACCACCGTGGTTAACCTGTTGATGCGCTTTTACGAGCCAAACAGCGGCAAGATCTACGTGGACGGCGTGGACATCTCCACCCTGACGAGAGAAAACGTGCACGACCTGTTCGGTATGGTGCTGCAAGACACCTGGCTGTTCCACGGCACCATCAAGGAAAACATCCGCTACAGCAAAACGGACGTCCCCGACGAAAAGATCGTGGAAGCGGCAATGGCGGTGGGACTGCACCACTACATCACCACCCTGCCCAAGGGCTACGACACCGTGCTGGACGACACGCTGAACCTGTCCGTCGG
>DFFS01000027.1:0-3451 GCA_002371075.1 Christensenella sp. UBA3770 | reverse complement strand
GCGACCAGCAGCGTGGACACCCGCACCGAAGTGTTGATCCAACAGGCGATGGACCGCCTGACCACGGGGCGCACGAGCTTTGTGATCGCGCACAGGCTTTCCACCATCAAAAACGCCGACCTGATCCTTGTTTTGGACGAGGGCGACATCATTGAGCAAGGCACGCATGCGGAGCTGCTGGAGAAGGGTGGCGCATATGCCACTTTATACAACTCCCAATTTCAATAATACGACAGACGAATAATATGCGGTTGAAAAAAAGATGGCAAATGATCTGCCATCTTTTTTGTTTGGGTGATTGCTTTGGTTATCGTTTTGCAAACCGCAAACAACTTTGCAATCGAGATGTCAGTTGCGGCGTCAAACAGGCGGGGTCAAGCCGCCAAGCCCAGTTGTCGTCGCTGACGAGGGCGGGCGTGTTCATCCGAGCGTCCGCTCCGAGGGCAAGGAGGTCCTGCATGGGCGTCACGGCAAGACGCGCCTTGGAGCAAAACAGCGTTTGCACGGCAACGTCGGTCAAAAGATCGGCGGGAAAGCCTTCAAAACGTTCAAGCGGAAGCGACTCCAAAAACACGATCTTTTTATGGGTGGCGTCCTGCCCCTCCACCTCTTTTGCAAGGTCAAGCGCGGCGGGAAGCGGCACGTCAAAGACGGTTGCTTGGATCAAAATGTCGCGCGCGGCGGTGGCAAGCTCCTCCCCCGAAAGGGCGTCCAAATGTCCGCGGAAAGGCATGTTGTCGTGCGTGCCGGTATAGACAACGGCATTTTCAACGTAGTTGGCGGGCTTGTGTTCGCACCACGGGTCACCGTTTAAGCCGAACTCATAGACCTTCATGCCGGGGAAGCCCGTTTGCTTGAGCATTTTTCTGAGGCTTTCATCAACGTAACCGAGATCCTCCGCCACGATGGGAAGGCTTGTGATGCCCTCAAACAAACTTGCGCCGGGGCCCTCCATCCAAACGCCGTGCTTGGCGTCCTCGGCGTCTGCGGCGACGGCGTAAAAGCGATCCAACCCACGGAAGTGGTCGATGCGAAGCACGTCAAAGCGCTCCAGCTCACGTTTGATACGTTTGCGCCACCAGTCGTAGCCGTCCTTTTTCATCTTGTCCCAGTCGTAAAGGGGGTTGCCCCACAGCTGCCCCTCCGAATTGAAATAATCGGGCGGGACGCCGGCAACCAAAGCGGGACTGCCGTCCTCAAACAGGAAAAGCTCGGGGTGGAAGTAAACCTCCGCGCTGTTCATTGCAACGTAGATGGGCATGTCGCCAAAGATCTTGACGCCCTCCTTGTTGGCAAAGTCCTTTAATTTTTTCCATTGACGGCTGAAAACAAACTGCGTGAAAAGGTGATAAAGATACTCCTCCAAATGGGCGCGAACAAACTCTTTCACTCGAGTGAGATCGCATTTGTCAAACCCATCCGTCCACGCCGTAAAAGGCTTGTCGCCAAACACCTTTGTCAACGTGGAAAACGCGGCGTATTCCGCAAAATCGCCTTGGCTCACAAAGGCGCAGAAATCATTGTTTGAGACGTCAAAGCGCGAGAAAGCCAAGCGAAGCAGTTTTTCCTTTACGGGGATAACTGCGGCGTAATTCACCTTGTCGGACGGAGGGTAAACGATCTCCGTTTCTTTCAAAAGACCCTGCGAAACAAGGTCAAACAGATCGATCAAAAGGGGGTTCAGCGCCGTTGCGCATATGGAGGAATACGGAGAGTTCCCCTCCCGCGTGGGGGTCAGCGGCAAAACCTGCCAAACGTGAAACCCCGCCTCTTTCAAAAAGCGGACGAATGCGTAGGCACCCTCGCCGAGAGTCCCTATCCCCTCCCTTGACGGAAGGGACGAAACGGAAAGTAAAACGCCTGCCTCTCTTGTCATGTCAAACCTCGTTTGCGATCATGTCCTCGTTGGTTTCGCGACGAACGGCAACCTTTTCCTTGCCGCCCGAGATCAACAGAATCAAAGGACGGGGAATGCGGTTGTAGTTGGATGCCATCGAATAATTGTATGCGCCGGTGACCGCGACCGCAACGGTGTCCCCTCTTTGCGGACGGGGGATCACGACGTTTTCCTGAATGATGTCGCCGCTTTCACAGCACCTGCCGACAACCGAGCACGGAAAGTCCGCTTCTTCGGCGGCGCGCGACGCGTTGTAGACGGTGTACGGCGATTGATACAAGGCAAAGCGGGGGTTATCCGGCATGCCGCCGTCGATCGAAACGTAGTTTTTGTACCCCGTAATGGTCTTGACGCTGCCCACCGTATAAAGGGTCATACCGGCGTCCGCCACCAAGCTGCGCCCCGGTTCCAACACCATTTTGGGCAGTTCGATGCCGATCTCCGCCGCGCGGGCTTTGATGACCGCCGCCATCTCGCCGATGACCTCGGCATAATCGATATGGGGGTGGCTCTCCACGTATCTGACGCCCAAGCCGCCGCCGAGATTAAGCTCCTTTGCGGTAAAGCCCGTTTGCGCGCGAATATACGCGATAAAACGCAACATGATGTCCGCGGCGTCCACAAAGGGCTCGTGATCGAAGATCTGCGACCCAACGTGGCAATGGAAGCCGACAAGCTCCACGTTTTTTAAGGAAAGAGCAAGACGGGTGATCTCCTCCGCCTGCCCCGTGGCGATGGGCGTGCCGAACTTGCTGTCCACGCTGCCCGTCACGACCGCTTGGAACGTGTGCGGATCGATGCCCGGGGAGATACGCAACAAGATGCGTTGTTTCTTGCCCACCTTTTCAAGGTGCTTGTCCAAGGCAAGGAGCTCATCCGCATTGTCCACCACAAAGGTGCCCACGCCGTGCTCCACGCCGAATGCGATGTCTGCGTCCGTCTTGTTGTTGCCGTGGAAGTAGGCTTTTTTGAGGTCAAAGCCCGCCGCCTCTGCCGTGTAAAGCTCGCCGACGGACACGGCGTCCATGCCGATGCCCTCCTCTTTGGCAATGCGATAAACGCCCTTGAAACACAGCGCTTTGGAGGCAAAGAGCGGGAAGCACCCCTCGCCGAAGTTTTCCGTCATTGCCTTTTTGTACACGCGGATATTCTCGCGAATGCGGTCCTCGTCAAGAAGCATCAGCGGCGTGCCGTACTTTTCAGCAAGAGACACAACGTCCATCCCGGCAAAAGTCAGCCGCCCCTCTTTGTTGATCCCGATGTTCTTATGTAACATAAGCGTTTTCTCCTTATGTGGAACTATTGTTTGCGCAAAGCGCAACGATGCCATAATTTGGCTTCGCCGTGAATGTTTCGCTTCACTTCGTGGATTGCCGCGGTGCGGCATAATTTGACAGCAAAGCTGTCATTTTGGATAATCCGCAGTGCAAGCCGTGCTTGCAGGTCAATTCATGATGCAAGGCATCTTATTATTATTTGAGCAGTTTATCCTTCCCTTTTTACTTGTTTCCCATAAGCCCCTTGTACGCGATTTCGTCAAGGCGCAGGCAGAAA
>DFFS01000077.1 GCA_002371075.1 Christensenella sp. UBA3770 | reverse complement strand
TCGATGTGCGCCATGATGCCTATATTTCTGGTTTTTTCAATCGGTGTATCTCTCATGTTATCCTACCAACGATAGTGAGCGAACGCCTTGTTGGCTTCTGCCATACGATGCATTTCGTCTCTCTTCTTCACTGCATTGCCCATGCCGTTTGCCGCATCCATGAGCTCGCCCGCAAGCCTTTGATCGCTCGTCTTCTCGCCACGCTTTCTCATAAAGGTAACAATCCAACGAATGCCCAAAGTTTGCCTTCTTTCTTCGCGGATCTCCTGCGGGACTTGATACGTCGCGCCGCCGACCCTTCTTGCCTTCACCTCGACCTGCGGCATCACGTTGGCAAGCGCCTTCTTGAAAACCTCGATCGCACCGGTGCCGGTCTTTTCCTCTACAATATGAAATGCCCCGTAAACGATGCTTTCCGCCGTACCCTTTTTGCCGTCAAGCATAATTTGGTTGACGAGTTTGGTCACGACTTTGTCATGATAAATCGGATCGGGAAGCACGTCACGCTTAGGCACACCACTTCTTCTTGGCATACTAATTATCTCCTTATAAACTGAATTTAATCTGAATTATTATTTAGGTTTCTTTGCGCCGTACTTGCTGCGAGCCTGCTTGCGCTTTGCAACGCCGGCAGTATCAAGCGCGCCACGCACGATATGATACCTAACACCAGGTAAGTCCTTCACCCTGCCACCGCGGATAAGAACGACGCTGTGCTCTTGCAGGTTGTGGCCGATACCGGGAATATAAACGGTACCTTCCATTCCGTTAGAGAGGCGCACCCTTGCGATCTTACGCATAGCGGAGTTCGGCTTCTTAGGCGTGGTGGTAGTGACCGACAGGCAAACGCCGCGACGTTGCGGGCAGCTCTGCAGGATAGGAGCGAGAGTCTTGGACTCCTGCTTTTCTCTACCGTGCCTAATTAACTGATTGATTGTTGGCATATACTGACCTCCTTATAGTCTTGCGCCCCATTCCTTCAACCCTTGGAACGAAAGCGCCGTTTGCGCCCGAAGGCGCCATGCATACAAACCGGAGTTTCCTCCGAAGCGACTGCTATCTCACTAAGCCCACGACAGCCGCGCCGACGTCGATGCCTACCTTCCGTCCGAGAACCGTCATTTCCGGCCCCTTCTTGAACTCGACCTCTTTGCCGCGCGCCTCATCACGAAGCCTCGCTTTGATAAAATCTTCGCAGTCGGACGACACTATTACACACCATACCGTGCCGTCTGTAATACCCCGCAAAACCTGTTTCAGCCCAACAAATTTCTTGGGGGAATTATCTATTAAACTTTCGTACTCTCCCGTCACGGTAACCCTCCGATGACGACAAAATTACTTGCAATTACTCACAAGCCCTTTTATTTTATCAATTATAAAACGGATAGTCAAATATTTGAGGGCAGTTTTTTGAGACAAAAAAACATATTTTTAGCGCGCCCCCTAATGTAATTAGGAATTGCAAATTGCGCCACCACGATTGAAAAGAAAGGCGAAGATTTGTTTGCGGGGTAAGTGAAGATGCGGATAGCCGCATTGGTGCCCCTGAGTAATCCAAAAGATTACTTGGGGTATTGCGAATCGCCGCGTTGGGGTCCACGAGAAATCCAAAAGATTTCTTGGGGTGTTGCGAATCGCCGCGTTGGGGTCCCCGAATAATCCTAAAGATTATTTGGGGTATTGCGGCGTTATATGCTTGCTTCGCAAGCGTTATATATCCTTCGGATGTTATATGCCGCATTGCGGCGTGATATATCCTCGCTTACTCGGATGTTGCGGATGAGATAAGAAGTATTTGTTTGTACCGAAATCCATATTTGTTTTATCCGCAATGCAATCTCTGATTGCAATTCATGAGCCAAGGGCTCAATTCATGGCGGCAGCCAATTCATGGCGAAGCCAATTCATGATCCGCAAGGATCAATTCATCCTTCACTGCGAACGAAGTGAGCAACTTCACTGTGCGCGTATCGCACACAACTTCACTGACGAAGTCAACTTCACTTTGATTGCATTGCAATCAAAACTTCACTGCCCCTAATGCCGCCTCACCCAAGCGGTATGCTCGCCTGCGCGTCAAGGGTATCTTCCGCAAGCGCGGAGCCATCGCCGTACTTGATTTGGAGATACGCCTCCATGGCGATCATCGCCGCGTTGTCGGTGCAAGTCTCCTTGGTGGGGAAATGCGGACGAAGCCCTCTTTTGGCGCACTCTTCGCTAAGCACGCGGCGGATCTCCCCGTTGGCGCCGACGCCGCCCGCAAGAGCGATGTCTTTGAGATCGTACTCCTTTGCCGCACGAACAGCCGCCTTGACAAGCATCTCCGCAACGGCGGATTGGAAAGAGCAAGCGACGTCCGCCTTGTTGATCTCCTCGCCGCGTTGCGCCGCGGTGTGCGCGTAATTGATGACGGAGGTTTTGATGCCGCTAAAGGAAAAATCGTACGGACCGGAGGTCTTCGGCTCCGGAATATACACGGTGCGGGAGCCGCCTTTTGCCGCCCTTTCGATCTCGGGCCCGCCGGGATACGGCAGGGACAAGACGCGCGCCACTTTGTCAAAGGCCTCGCCGACGGCGTCGTCCATCGTACCGCCGAGATAGGTAAAAGACGTGTAGCTGTCCACCCTGACGACGGCGGTGTGCCCGCCCGAAACGATCAGCCCGACGTACGGAGGCGTAAGCGTGGGATCGGCAAGATAATTTGCCGCGACGTGTCCGCGGATATGGTTGACCTTGATAAGGGGTTTGTCGCACGCAAAGGCAAGCCCTTTCATATAGCTGACGCCCACGAGGAGCGCGCCCAAAAGACCCGCGCCGTACGTGACGGCAAAACAATCGACGTCAGAGAGGCTGACGCCCGCTTTCGCAAGCGCCTGTTCCACCACGGGCTCCACGTTGATCACGTGGTTCCTGCTGGCGATCTCCGGCACGACGCCGCCGTATTCTTTGTGAATATCAATTTGGGAAGAAATGACGGAAGAAAGGATCTTGCCGTCTTTTAACACCGCACAAGCGGTTTCGTCACAGGAGGATTCCAGCGCGACGATCAAAAGATGCTCTTTGTCCTTAAGTTCGGCAAAGGTCATATTACGCCTTCTTCAAATACTCCACGATAAAGTCCTGCAAGTCGCCGTCCATGACCGCCTGCACGTTGGGGTTTTCATAGCCGGTGCGATGGTCCTTGACAAGCGTGTACGGACAAAATACGTAAGAACGGATCTGGCTTCCCCACTCGATCTTTTTCAGCTCGCCTTTCAAGGACTGCTCAAACTCCATTTGCTCGCGCTCTTTGAGTTCCACCAATTTGCTCATCAGCATCCGCATGGCAACCTCGCGGTTTTGGATCTGGCTGCGCTCGTTTTGGCAAGCGACGATGATGCCGGTGGGGATGTGCGTGATGCGGATGGCGGACTCCGTTTTGTTGACGTGCTGACCGCCTGCGCCGCCGCTCCTGTAGGTATCCACCTTAAGGTCCTCCGGGCGGATCTGGATCTCGGTGTCATCCTGAATGACGGGCATGACTTCAAGCGAAGCAAAGGAGGTGTGGCGACGGCTGTTTGCGTCAAAGGGAGAGATGCGCACCAAGCGATGCACGCCCTTTTCCGCCTTCAAATAGCCGTACGCGTTGTCGCCGTCGATCTCAAAGCTGACGCTTTTGATGCCCGCTTCGTCGCCGGGAAGCATATCCAACACTTTCATCGAATAGCCGCGTTTTTCGGCGTAACGGGTGTACATGCGGAACAACATACTGCACCAGTCCTGCGCTTCGGTGCCGCCGGCGCCCGCGTGCAACGTGAGGATGGCGTCGCACCCGTCGTGCTTGCCCTTCAAAAGCGCGGCGATCTTCATCTGCTCCGCCTCTTCGGAAAGGGTCTTCAGCTCCTCTTCCACGGTGGGAAGTTCCTCCAGAGCCT
>DFFS01000037.1 GCA_002371075.1 Christensenella sp. UBA3770 | reverse complement strand
AAAAATATCAAGATAGTATTGACGGAAGAGGCAAAAAAGTTTATTATTAAGAAAGGAACAAACGTTGAATACGGTGCGCGTCCGTTGCGTCGCACGGTTGAGCGTTTGTTGGAGGACGCTTTGTCCGAAAAACTCTTGCGCGGCGAGGTTGCCATCGGCGACACCGTCACCGTCGATTACGAAGGTGGGGAGGAGTTAACCTTCCGTAAAAGCGCTTAAAACGGTATATTCGCCCTTTAGGGCGTTTGTATAATTTCCACCAAAAGGAGGCACTATATGAAAATCGACATTGTGGGTAAAAATTATTCGGTAAGTGACAAACTTGACGAGATCATCCGCAAGAAAGCGGAGAGATTGGATCGCTTCTTTTCCGATGACGTTACAGCACGCGTGGTTTGCAAGGAAGAGCACAAAGGCAGATATACCTTGGAAGTCACCATCATCGTCAACGGCGCTGTGATCCGCAGCGAAGAGACCAGCGACAATATGTACAACAATATCGACATCGTGATCCCCAAGATCGACAGGCAAATCCGTAAGCACAGAACAAGGCTCAACAAAACCTTTAAGGACAGTTTCTTCAACTTCCAAGTAGCAGAAGCGGAAGCCATTGAAATGAATGACACCCAAGAGGCGGAGATCCCCACCATCGTCAAAACCAAGAAATTTGAGCTGTTGCCCATGAGCGTTGACGAGGCGATCGAGCAGATGGATCTTTTGGAGAATAAGTTCTTTGTGTATTTGAACCCCACCACGGGTAAGGTAAATATCGTGTACAGAAGGTACGACAAGACGGTTGGTCTTATCGAGCCGCAGTACTAAAAGGAGAGATAACGATCACTATGGCAAAATTTAACAAAAACGATAACCAGATCCGCTTTGACTTCAACAACATGATGCGCGACTACATCGGTGCGGAGCAGGGGATCAAAGAAGCGGACATCTCCGCCGTGTCAAAAACGGTCAAGGATGCGTACGACAGCGTAAAAGCGCAGGGTGGCGCCGGTTGGCAGGGATGGCTTGACCTTCCTTTCAATCAAAACGAGATCGTGGCGGATGTTTTGGAAACCGCAAAAGGCGTAAGGAAAAACTTCAAGACTTTTGTCGTTTTGGGCATCGGCGGCAGCGCCCTCGGCCCCATCGCGGTTTTTCAGGCGCTTCGTCACTTGCATTACAACGAGCTTCCCTACAAACTGCGCAGAGGCCCCAAGTTCTACGTTGAGGACAACGTCGATCCGGAACGTATGGCAGCGCTTCTTGACATCGTCGACGTGAAAACCACGATGTTCAACGTGATCACAAAGAGCGGTGCGACCAGCGAGACCATGAGCCAATACCTTGTAATCACCGACATCCTGAAAAAGGCGCTCGGCGCTGACTATGCGAGTCACGTGATCGCAACGACCGACAAGGAAAAGGGCAATTTGATCAAACTTGCCAAAAAGGAGGGCTTTAAAACCTTCTTTATCCCATCCGGTGTCGGTGGCCGTTTCTCGGAGCTTTCTCCGGTCGGTCTTCTTCCCGCAGCGGTGCTTGGTATTGACATCAAAAAGATGCTTGCAGGCGCAAGGGATATGGTCAAGAAAGGCTTCAAAACAGCCAATCCGTACAAGAATATGCCCTTGATGGCTGCCACGTTGCAATTTATTGCAATGAACGCGGGCAAAAACGTTTCCGTTATGATGCCGTACGCTGACAGCTTAAAGTACATCGCGGACTGGTATTGCCAACTTTGGGGTGAAAGCCTCGGCAAGTCCGTTGACAAACAGGGCAAGGAAGTCTATGCGGGGCAAACTCCCGTCAAGGCGCTTGGCGTGACGGATCAGCACAGTCAGATCCAGCTTTACACCGAGGGTCCGTTTGATAAAGTCATCACCTTTATCGCCGTGGATGCTTTCCGCACCGAAGTGATGATCCCCGAGGGGTTGCCCGAGTTCCCAGACGTTAATTTCTTATGCGGCAACACGATGGGCAAGCTTTTAAACACCGAGAGGAAGGCAACGGAGTACGCTCTTGCCAAAAAGCATCGTTTGAACCGCACGATCACGTTGCCGGAGGTTAACGAATACACGATCGGACAGCTCTTGATGCTCTTTATGATGGAGACGGCTTTCGTCGGCGCTATGCTCAACATCGACACCTTTAATCAACCCGGTGTGGAAGAGGGCAAAAATGCCACGTACGCCATGTTTGGAAGAAAGGGATACGAAGAGAAAAAGGCAGAGCTTGACAGCGCGAAAGCAAAGGTTGAAAAATATATTATTTGATCCTTTTTCGCTTGACATTAGTCAAGCAACGCGATAAAATCAAATCGCAATGTTGCAAGGGGTGCCTAAAACGGCTGAGATCATACCCTTAGAACATGATGAGGTAATTCTCGGCATGGACGCACGAAAGCAGTTTGACCTCCCGAGAATTCGGGAGGTTTTTTTATGGCCAATTATTTATTTTATCCTTTGATCGTGGCAACGCTGTTGTGGATCGCTGCGTTTGCATATTTCTTCTTTTCACAACAAAAGGATAAGGAATCGCTTCAAGCCAAGAATACTTTGATGATCGCCACGATCCTCTTCTTGGTGACGATTTTCGTGTGTGTGCCGCTTCATTTGCGCAACCAATACAACGCGCAGGAGTTTTTTGTTCAACCTTTATATTTCTATCCGATGTTGGCTTCGATCATTTCCTTGATCCTCGGTATCGGCGGTTATCTGCTTGCCAAAATCAACAAAAAGGAATCAAAGAAGGCAAAATGGCTGGTTGCGAGCGTGGTTGTCACGGCGATGATCGTGACCTTTGTTTGCCTAATTGTGTATTACGTAAAAGAGATCGCTCCGCTCGAAGATTATGAGTCGGTCAACTCGCTTTGGTTGTTTATCGGCGCGGCTGTGATCGCAGCCGTTTTGTCAGTAATATCCGTGTGTTTCGGCAAAAAGATCGACCCGAAATCCGAGACGAGATCCTTGACGTTTGCGGCAGTTTCCATTGCGCTCTCCTTTGCGCTTTCCTATATCAGGTTGTTCCGTCTTCCGCAGGGCGGCTCCATTACGCTAGTCAGCTTGTTGCCGTTGATGCTTTATTCGCAGATGTTTGGAGTTAAAAAGGGCGTGATCGTCGGCGTGGTGTTCGGTCTTCTCTCGGCGATCCAAGATCCGTGGATCCTGCATCCCGCGCAATTCCTGTTGGATTACCCGCTTGCTTTTGGGTGTATCGGGCTCAGCGCGATCTTTACGCAAAAGGGGATCGATGGGAAAAAGGGGATCGTTCGCTTTGCGCTTGGCTCTGTTTTTGCGGTAACCTTGCGATATTTCTCGCACGTTCTTTCGGGGATATTTGCCTTTTCGATGTATGCCCAAGCGGGATACGGCGCCGTTGCGTGGGGATTTTTATATAACACGTTTGCCTTTGCCGATATGGCAATTGCGCTTGCCGTTGGCGTTTTAATGTTGTTGAACACCTCTTTCCGCAAGATCGTCAACAAGGTGACTGCAGCAGGTGTTTTGTCAGAACCCGTCTCCGAGCCCGTCGCATCCGCCCCGACAATGGAAGAGGGGGAAACCGAACAGCCTACGCAGGAAGAAGAGAAAGATAAATCGATCAAATGATTCAATTCTCAGATATAAAGGGATGCTTTCAATGCATCCCTTTTTTCTAAAACGGTCTTTTTGTAGCTTTTGTTTGACTATTCCACAACGAGCAGGATATAATTTACTTAATGAGTAAATTAGTTTGCAAAGATTTTTCGGTCAAATATTTTGGCTACGACGCCGCACTGTCTTCTGTCACGACGACTTTTTCCGATGGCGTTAACGTGATCTATGCAGCGACAAAAGGGGGCAAAACAACCTTTTTAAAGGCGCTTGCCGGCATTGTTCCGTATCAAGGGGAACTGACGCTTGACGGTGTTTCTTTGACCGACGTCTCCCTAAAAGACCGAGATTTTCAAATGCTCTTTGACGACTATGCGCTATTTACAAGGCGCTCGGCAAGATACAATCTGGAATATCCCCTTCGTTTACGCAAAATTCCCAAAGCGGAGCGTAACGAAATGGTGGAAAGGGTTGCGGAACTGTTTGATCTTGACGTGATGCTTGACGCGCCCGTTTACCGTTTAAACGAATGGCTTAAGGTGACGTTGGTGCTTTGCAGGGCTTATCTTCGCCGCCCGAAAGTACTTTTGATCGACAACATCTTCTCCAAACTTGATCCCACGTTGCGTAAGGAAGCGTTTTTGCGTTTTATGCCGCTTTTTAAGGACGGCATCGTCATATACGCAACCGACAGCGCCGAAGAAGCTGCGGCTCTTTCAAAAAGCATTAAAGTGCTTTCCTGCGGATATTTGATGCAGGAGGGAAGTGCTTCCGACTTTGCAAAAAAGCCCAACGCGGTTTCCGTCTTTACGGCGTTTGAACGCTATCCCTCGGTTTTTTCTTGTACGGTAAGTGAAAATGCTTTGACGGTGGACGGCTGCTCATTTGCGGTAAATTTTACTTTAAAATCCGACGTTTATTTGGGGAAAGATGTTTTTGCGGGGTGCTCGCCCACCGATCTTGCGGTTTCCGAAGCCGGCTTTAACGCTCTTCTTTGCGGCAAATTCTATTTTAACGATAAGCCGCTTTACGTTGGGGAAAACAATGGGGCAAAATTCTTCTTTTTCGGCGACGAAGGGCTTGAGATCGGAAAAACCGTTCACTTGTCTGTAAAAAACGTCGCGGGGTTATTTGACGCTCTCAATGAGAGAAGCATCTTGGAGGTGTCTGAATGAGAAAACTGACAAAAGCGCTGTTGATCGCGCTTGTTATCGTTTGCTTATCGGTGTTTGTCTTTTCGTGCAATGGCAAAAAAGTCACTGAGCCCGAAGTTCAGGTGTTGGACGATCGTTTTGATTTGACAAATCAAGTGCTGAACTATATAAAGGAAAACTACTACGACGACGTGGATTACGACGAGGCGGATCTTTACGCTGCATACGGCATTGTTTCCAGTTTGGGCAACTACAACTATATCTATTCTTCCGATGAGCTCCTCGGCTCCTCTTCCGACGGAAAGGGCTTTGGGTTGATCGTGCGCAACACGGCATATAACGAGCACGTGATCGACTTCATCTTGCCCGGGTCTCCGTTTCTGCAACCCTCCGACGGACGCACCCCGCAGCGCGGCGACGAGATCTATGCGATCGATGA
>DFFS01000089.1 GCA_002371075.1 Christensenella sp. UBA3770 | reverse complement strand
CTCATCGGCATGGGCAATAACCCGATGGTCGGCGCGTCCGTCGCTCTCGCCGTCGCGGTAGAAGAAGCGCAGAAGTAATTTTATTGCTTTTACAAAAGAACAAGCGGCTCCTTTGGAGCCGTTTTTCTTTTCTCACGCTTGATTGACGGAAAAGGAATTCCGTGTTAAAATACCAATATGGAAAATGCTGCTATTACACTTGAACAAGCTGCCGACCTTTGCAACAGGGCTGGAATGCGCTATTTGACCTTTGCCAAAAAGATGGAGCAGGGCGCCGACGCGGATGAGACGGAAGTCAAGCACGACATCTTTTTGTTGTATTTAGAGGCGGCAAAAAGCGATTTACCGCGTGCACATTACAACCTTGCCGTATGCTTTCATTTTGGCATTGGGGTGGGCATTGATCATGAAGAAGCGCTCCGTCACTATCAAAAGGCGGCTGCGGGCGGTTACACGCAAGCTATGGTGTATATGTCCAAGATGTACGCCCTTGGCGAAGGGGTGGAGATAGACCGCAAACGCTCGGATGAACTCCTTGCCCAAGCAGCTGAAAAGGGTGACCCAATCGCTTGCTTTATTTTGGGCGGGCACGCAGCAAACGACAAAAACAGCGCGCTTGCTTTATCCTTTTTTAAAAAGGCAGCGGAAAATCACTCAAAATACAGTTACTGCACCTCCTTTTCCGACGCTCAAAGCGGCAAGGACTACGAGGCGGCAAGGGACGGCGTAGGGAAAAACCTTGCCAAGTGCCTCTTTTTCGCAGCCTATCTGACGATCCTTGTTTTGCGCGTAAAAGAGGACTATTCCAAAGCCGTGGAATGGCTTAAGATCGCTTTTCACGAATGCGAAATGCCGGAGGCGGTCATCGTGCTTGCGCACGTATATACTTACGGTGAGGGCGTCAAGCAGGATTTTGACGAGGCGGAAAAGTACGTAAAGGTCGCGGAGGACTACAAACTCCACGGTGCGGAAGACGCTCGTGACGACTTGCAGGAAGTTCGCGCAAGGGCAGAAGCTCTTAAAAATAATAAAAACTGAAGAATGTTGCAAAAATCACTTGCAAAGCATAGTGCTTTTTGTTATAGTATTAGCGTTAAGCCTCGTTAGTCTAGTGGTCTAGGACGCTGGCCTCTCACGCCGGTATCAAGGGTTCGAACCCCTTACGGGGTACCAGAAAAGCGCTTTTGCTCGATGCAAAAGCGTTTTTTATTAGTTTTTTACGGTTTCTTATCTCCTGCCGATATATTGACCACTTGCTGTCGTTTGTGGTAAATTTATAAAAAGGTCTTTTCAATATTTGAAAAGAAAACGGGTGAACAAAATGGAAAAGAACAGACTGGAAGCGTTCAGCGACGGCGTACTCGCGATCATCATCACGATCATGATCTTGGAGCTCAGTCAGCCCGTAAGCGACGGCTGGGGTGACCTGTTTGCCCTTTGGCCCACGTTGCTTGCGTACTTGTTGAGCTTTGTGTTTATTGCTATCTATTGGGTAAATCATCATCAAATCTTTCATATGGCGGATAAAATCAACGTCGGCATCCTGTGGTGCAACATCGCTTGGCTGTTTGTGATGTCCTTTATCCCGTTTACAACGGCTTGGGTTGGCTCTTATCCGACGTCTTGGGCGCCGCTTGCGGTTTACTTTGCAGATATGACGCTTGCGTGCATCACTTTCCATTTGATGTTTTATTTGATCGTTCGCAAGAGCGGCAAGAAGTTTAAATTGGGCATTCGCAGCATCCTTAGTTTTGCGGTGTATCTTTTGGCGGCGTGCCTTGGCGGTTTTTGTCCGATAGCGGCATTTATCGCGGTTGCCGTTGTTTCCGGTTGGTGGATCGTGCCGATCAGGAAAAAGGGCGCGACGGAGGAGATCCCTACTTTGGAAGTTTTCGTTGACGAAAAGGACGATTCCGAGAAATGATGAAAAAGCTCATTGCATATTGCGGATTGGATTGCGAGAAATGTGAAGCGAGAATTGCCACGTTGAACGGTGATGCCGCGCTTCGTGACAAAGTTGCAAAGGAATGGTCTGCTCTAAACGGCGTAACGATCACGCCGGAGATGATTGCATGCGAAGGGTGCAGGGCGGACGGAGTGAAAACGATTTACTGTTCTTCGCTTTGTCCGATCAGACAGTGCGCTATAGGTAAAACTGCGGATACTTGCGGAGATTGCAGTGAAGTTGAGGTCTGCGAAAAGCTTTTGCGGATCACAGGCAACAATGCCGACGCGCGAAACAACCTCGGGATCAAATGAAAAGATGCGTTTTGTATGTTCACGGTAAAGGCGGCAATGCGGTTGAAGCAGATCACTACAAGCCGCTTTTTAAGGGTTGCACGGTGATCGGGCTGGATTATCATGGAGAAACGCCATGGGACGCAGGCGCGGAGATCTATGCCGCCGTTAAGCAAGCAAAGGAAGATTACGAGGTCGTTTGTTTGATCGCAAACAGCATCGGCGCGTATTATTCGATGAACGCGGGCATAGATCGTTTGATTGAGAAAGCCTATTTTATTTCGCCGATCCTTGACATGGAAAGGTTGATCGAAGGAATGATGTCGGCAGAGGGCGTCAGCGAGCTTGAACTTGAAAGAAAACGGCGGATCCCCACGTCTTTCGGAGAGGATCTTATGTGGGATTACCTTTGTTACGTAAGAAAACACCCGATTCGTTGGACGGTATCGACCGAGATCTTGTACGGAAGTGAGGATTCGTTTACCGGGATAAACACAGTCAAGAATTTCGCACGATCGCATCACGCGCGTCTGACCGTTATGAGCGGCGGCGAGCATTGGTTCCATACCAAAAAACAAATGGATTTTTTGGATCAATGGATCAACGATTGCGAAAAGGAGTAATTATGGCGTCGTCAAAAGAGTATTTACAATACGTTTTGGAACAACTCTCCGGCGTGGAGGGCATCACCTTCAAACCGATGATGGGAGAGTTTATATTGTACGTTGAGGGCAAGATCTTCGGCGGCATTTACGACGACAGGTTTCTTGTAAAACCAACGGCGACCGCAAAAAAGATGATGCCGGAAGCGCCCCTTGAGATCCCCTACGAGGGGGCAAAACCGATGCTTCTTACGGAGGACTTGGACGACAGGGCGTTTTTGACAAGCCTGATAAGCGCGTTGGCAAAAGAATTGCCCGAACCGAAGAAAAAATGATCTTCAAAGCGCATAAAGCGCTTTTTCTTTATAATAGAGAGGATTTGCAATCTTTGGGTTTTTCGCTTTAGCGCTTGCTTTCCGTTCGGGCAGATGGTATGATATAAATATCATAGAAGATATGAGGAGTGTTACTTATGAACGTAATGGACACCTTGCGTGAAAGAGGATTCATCAAACAGACCGTTTTCGAAGAGGATCTTTACAAGCTACTCGGCAGCGAAAAGGTCAGTTTTTATATCGGGTTTGATCCCACGGCAGACAGCTTGCACGTCGGGCACTATCTTGCGATGATGGCAATGAGCCATATGCAAAAGGCGGGGCATCGTCCCATCGTGTTGATCGGCGGTGGCACCGGCATGATCGGCGACCCATCCGGTCGTACCGATATGCGCAATATGCTCACGGCGGAAACGGTCAAACACAACTGCGAGTGCTTCAAAAAGCAAATGAGCCGCTTCTTCTCCTTTGAGGGGGACAACGCCGCAGTTATGGTCAACAATGGGGATTGGCTGTTAAATCTCAATTACGTGGACTTTTTGCGTGACGTCGGCTCCTTGTTCAGCGTGAACAGAATGTTGACGGCGGAGTGCTATAAAAACCGCATGGAAAAAGGGCTCACGTTCCTTGAGTTCAACTATATGTTGATGCAAAGCTACGACTTCCTCGTACTTTTTCAAAAGTACGGCTGTGTCTTGGAGTGTGGTGGCGACGACCAGTGGAGCAATATGCTGGCAGGCGCCGATTTGATCCGCCGCAAGCTTGGAAAAGACGCTTTTGCAATGACTTTCCCGCTTCTTACCAACAGCGAGGGCAAAAAGATGGGCAAAACCGCGTCGGGCGCAGTGTGGCTCTCGGCGGAAAAGACCTCTCCGTACGATTTTTATCAGTATTGGCGCAACGTGGAAGACAGCGAGGTCAGAAAGTGCATGAAGCTTTTGACCTTTATGCCGCTTGACGAGATCGAAGAGATGACCGCTCATCAAGATGAGCGCATCAACGCGGCAAAAGAGCGCCTTGCGTATGAGATCACTAAGATCGTGCACGGCGAAGACGTTGCAAACGACGTTGTCAAAAAGGTCAAAGCTGCCTTCTCCGGCGATACGGAAAACATGCCTTCTGCCGAAATCCCCGCCTCTATGACCAAGGTGGTGGATATTCTTGCGGAAGTTGGCTTTGCACCCAGCAAAAGTGAGGCGCGTCGTTTGATCCAAGGCAACGCCGTCTCCATCGACAGCGCGAAGGTCACCGACGTTAATCAGGAAGTGACGGACAGCCAAATCGCAAACGGCTTTGTCCTTTATAAGGGCAAAAAGAACCGTTTGAAAGTTACTTTTTCAAAATAAATGTATTATACCGTAGGGGGTGACGGGTCCGCTGAGATCTCCGTCAAGCACAGCAAGTTTATCGCTTTTTGTTCTGCCGTTTCTTCTGATGACGAGGCGGAAGCCTTTGTAAAAGGGGTCAAAAAGCGCTATGCCGACGCAACGCATGCCCCCTACGCTTATTTATTGGGGGAGAAGTCGGATAAGTCCAGGGCAAGTGACGACGGTGAGCCATCGGGGACGTCCGGCATTCCCATTTTGGAAGCGATCAAAAATACAGGACTCACAAACACCGTGGTGGTTGTGGTGCGCTATTTCGGCGGCATCAAACTGGGCACGGGCGGGCTTGCCCGCGCTTACGGTGACGCTGCGCTCGCCGCTCTTTCCACGATGGGCAAGAGGGCGTTTGACAAGTGCGTTTTGTTTGACGTTTCGTGTGATTACGCCTTTATTTCCGCCGTTCAAAACCAAGTTTATTCTTTTTGCGGCATCCTTCAAAACGCAGATTATACGGGCGGAGCGGTGCTTTCCGTTGCCGTTCCCGTCGAAAAAAAACAGGCGTTTCTTTCCGCTCTTGCGGACGCAACTTCAGGCAAAGCCGTCGTTAAAGAAAAAGAAGAAAGCTATTGCGAGGTCAAACTATGCTGACGGGTTTTTTGATAGGAAACTATTCCGATAAAGAAAAACAAACCGGCGTGACCGCAATCCTTTGCCCCAAAGGGGCAACTGGCGGCGTAAGCGTACGAGGCGGCGCTCCCGCAACGCATGAAACGGATCTTTTGCGCTCTGAGAACACCGTGCAAACTATCAACGCGGTCGTCCTCTCGGGCGGTAGCGCCTTTGGGCTTGAAAGCGTTTCCGGCGTGATGCAATATTTGTCCGAAAAGGGCTGCGGTTTTGACGCAGGCGGCTACAAAGTGCCGATATGCTCCGGCGCCTCCATTTACGATTTGGAGTGTGGTGGGTTTTCTTTCCCCGACAAAGCTGCGGGATATGCTGCTGCGTCCTCTGCTACAGAAGTAACGGAGTTCAGCGGTAGGATCGGCGCGGGAACGGGTGCCACCGTTGCTAAACTCGGTGGGATGAAAACGGCTGTTCCCTCCGGAATGGCTGTCGTTACGGCAAAAAAAGGCGACCTTGAAGTTGCCGTGATTGCCGTCGTAAACGCGCTTGGCAACGTCTATGACCCCGCGACCGGGGAATGCATTGCTTGTTCAAGCGGGGATATATGTGGCAATATGAATACGACGATCTCGTGTGTCTTGACAAATGCAAAACTTACCAAGGCGCAGGCGAACAAGATCTCCGACACCACGCAGGACGCTTATGCGAAGTGTATTCGGCCCGTTCATACACTGTATGACGGCGACACCGTCTTCGTTATGGCGTCGGGTGAGATCCAAACAAACCTCTTGGAGTTGCAGATGCTTGCGGATGAAGTTTGCTGCGCTGCAATACTGAAGGCGGTGAGATCGGCATGGTGAAGCTTGTTTCCGCACTTGCGGCAAAAAATGCGGATCTGAAAACGATCGCGGGCGGCGTTTCTTCCGTCGAACTTATGAAAAGAGTCGCTGCAGGAGTTTTGGAAAACTGCGGTTACGGTGAAGGACGATCTTTGATCGTCAGCGGAAAGGGTGGCAACGGCGGAGACGGCTATGCGCTCTATTTGTTGATGAAAGAAAAAGGGCTTCCCGTCGATCTCGTGGACTTTGGAGAAACCAAGCACGAGGGCGCTGCAGCGCTTCGCAATTTGTGCGGCAACGTCAAACGTTTTGACGAAACTTTGGATTTTTCCATTTACCAAACCATCTTCGATTGTATCTTCGGCATCGGGCTCGGCAGGGCACCGCAAGGGGAAGCTCTTTCCGCGATCAAAAAGATCAACGCTTCCGGTGCGCGCGTGGTTTCGGTGGATATCCCAAGCGGTCTGACTGCGGACGGTGGCATCGCTTTGGGCGAAGCCGTCAATGCGACGGTCACGATCTCCGTGCAAAACCTAAAACTCGGTCAATTTTTAAACGACGGGTTGGATCTTGTGGGGGATGTCGGCGCCCTCGACGTGGGGATCGTTGATGCGGAAGCAGATGCTTTCCTCATAGAGGAAAAGGACGTGATCGGGCTTTTCCCGCCGTTAAAACGAAACTTGCACAAGGGGATGATGGGGCGTCTTTCCGTCATTGCCGGCAGTGAGAGTTACTCCGGCGCGGCGGTCCTTGCCGAGCTTGGCGCCGCGGCTTTTGCACTTGGCGACGGGCTTGTGAAACTGTGTGTTCCCGACGTGATCCTCTATCCTGTGATGAACAAGATCACGGAATGCACGCTGCTTTCCTGTCCGTCAAAAGAGGGGCGCATTGCCTTTGACGAACAGGTGCTTGAAAAAGCGATTTCGGGCGCAAACGCCGTGCTCTTTGGTAACGGCATAGACGTTTCGGACGACGGCAGAGCAACACTGCGTTATCTCATAAAGAACACAAACGTACCTCTCGTTTTGGATGCGGACGGGTTAAATATGCTTTCGGAAGAGCCGGAGCTGCTCTCTCTTCGCACGGCGCCTACCGTGTTAACGCCGCACCCGCGTGAGATGTCGCGGTTGATGGGGCTTCCTACGGAAGAGATCCTTTCCGATCCCGTTTCGTACGCAAAGGAATTCGCGGCGCGTTACGGCGTTATAGTAGCGCTCAAGGGCGCGTCCACCGTCGTTTCGGACGGCAAAACCGCCGTAATATCCACAGCGGGCTCCTCCGGTATGGCAAAAGGTGGCAGCGGGGATCTGCTTGCCGGCGCCGTTGCCGCTTTGATCGCAGGAGGTCGCGACGCATTTTTTGCAACCTATGGCGCGGCATTCGTGTTGGGGCTTGCGGGGGAAAGTGCGGCTGAAGAAAAAGGGGAGTATTCCTGCCTCCCCACCGATACGCACAGGCATCTTGCCGCAGTTGTTAAGTATCTTTCAAATAAAGCGAAATAATTATTCGAAAAATCCCAAACTGATCATCAACGCATCGTTGACTTTTTTCATCAGCGAAATGGGCAGTTCGCCGATCCTTTCACGTAAACGACGCTTATCTATCGTGCGGATTTGTTCTAATAGAACAACGGAATCCTTTGGCAAGCCGTAATCGCCTGCGGCGATTTGAATGTGCGTGGGCAATTTTGCCTTTCCCATCTGGCTGGTGACGGCTGCCGCGATCACGGTGGGGCTGTACTTGTTGCCGACGTCGTTTTGCACCACAAGAACGGGGCGTACGCCCCCTTGTTCACTGCCCACAACGGGGCTTAGATCGGCATAATACAATTCACCTCGCTTGATCATCGCGTCACCTCTCTTTTACCCCTTGACGCTCACTACATTGTATGTATCGCCGTAATGGGGTGTCATTGATATCATTGCCGCATGCAAAAAAGTTTATACTTGCAAGATGTTTGGATATATGTTAAAATATATAAAGTCAAAAAGGCTCGGTTTTCCGAGAAAAGGGGATTTATATGGTAACCATCAAAGAACTGTTGAAACTTGCCTTGCAACAAAAAGCATCCGACTTACATATTACGGTGAAGTCGGCGCCGGTCCTGCGTGTTTCCGGCACGTTCCGTTATTTCAAAACCGCTCCTCTTACTCCCGAAGATACCGAGGTCATGTGCCGTGACATTTTGGACGACAACAACTGGGAAAAACTTCAAAAACTCGGTGAAGTTGACGTTGCCGTCGCGCTTGGCGAAAACCGCTTCCGTGTGAATGCGTTCCGTCAAAAAGGTTGTTACGCCATTGCCATTCGTACGATCAACAGCGTCATCCCCGCATTCGCCGCATTGGGTCTTCCCAACACGATGCTTGACCTTTGCAACAAGAGCAGGGGCATCATTTTGGTCACCGGTCCTACCGGTAGCGGTAAGTCCACGACGCTTGCTTCCATGATCGATTACATCAATCATCATCGCAGCGCGCATATCATCACGCTTGAAGATCCTATCGAATACTATCACAATCACGCCAAGAGCATCGTCAACCAGCGTGAGATCGGCAACGACACGCGCTCTTTTGCTGCTGCGCTTCGCGCTTCCTTACGTCAGGATCCGGACGTCATCCAAGTGGGCGAAATGCGTGACTTGGAAACCATCTCCACCGCGATCACCGCGGCTGAAACGGGTCACTTGGTTATGAGCACCTTGCACACCATCGGCGCGGCGAACACCGTTGACCGTATGGTGGACGTTTTCCCCT
>DFFS01000076.1 GCA_002371075.1 Christensenella sp. UBA3770 | reverse complement strand
TTCTTCTGGACGCCACTCCCGCTTCTGCAATATATTTGTTGATCCTCATATCTTTCTCCTGATATGAATGATACATTATTTTTATAAAATAATCAACTTATTTCGGCGGTATGATCGCGGTTTGTTTGAAAATACCCGTCAAATTGTTTTTTCGCAACGCCGTAGGTGTCATAGACGTTTAACGTGACGCAAATCAACTTGACGCCCTCCTTTTCCGCAGCGGAGACCAAGCATCTGCCCGAATGTTTTGTATACCCGGTCTTTACGCCGATCGCATACGGATAGGAGTATAAGAGTTTGTTTTTGTTGTAAAACACAACTTGCTCCTTGCCCCCATTAACTTCTTTTTCCGTGCGGTGAGTTTTGGTCTTGACGATACCTGCAAAAATTGCGGACTGCAAAGCGTAAGCGGTGATTTTTGCCATATCAAGTGCGGTCGAATAGTGTTTTTCATCGTGCAGTCCGTGCGGGTTTACAAAATTGCTGTCCGTCGCACCTGCTTTTCGTGCGGTCTCATTCATCAAATCGGCAAACGTCTCAACCGAACCCGACGTAATTACGGCAAGTGCGACGGCGGCGTCGTTTCCGCTACGTAGCATCAAACCGTATAAAAGGTCAAGAACACTCCAAACCTCTCCCTCTCTCAGATAAATCGACGAGCCCTCCACGCCAACCGCTTGTTTGGGGATCGACGCTTTCATAAAGACGTCGGCGTTTTCAATTACGGTGATCGCAGTCAGGATTTTGGTGGTCGAAGCGATCTCCATTTTTGCCTTTGCATTTTCTTGAAAAAGGACTTCGCCGCTGTCTGCGTTCATGAGCACAACGGCGGAACTCTTGTTGTAAGCTTTTGCCTCCGCGATCGGACGCAAAAAGAGAAACAACACAATCAAAACGAGGAGTGCGATCAAGACTTTTTTTTCTTTAAAAAAAATCCTGCGATCGTTTGCATTACGTTGACCCATTTTTCATCCTCCTCTTTGCCATCGATCTTAACGAAGGAATGCGCAAATTTTCCAAGGACCAAGAACCCGATCGGGGTGATCGTCGCGCCCGCGCCGCCTGCGCCTGCCCCGCTAAAATCTCCGTTTAAGCGTTGCACACCGTATTCGCCTCCTCCCGACACCATTCCTACCCCTACTTTTGAGATGGGGATCACCAAACTGCCGTCGGGCGCCACGATCTCCCTGCCGATCACTGCGTCGCCGTCAACGATCCGTTTGAGATCGGAAATCGTCTTGTCCATCAAGTTTCCTATCGCTTCGTTTTGCATACTTTTCTCCCTTCGTAGTATGCGCAAGAGCAAAAAGCATCACTGCGACGGACGTAAAAAACCGAATGGAAAATTTTACCGTTGCCTGATCGTTTACGTAACACGGCAACAAGACGATGCGGCAGTCCTCCGGCGGTTTTTTCAGCGCAGACACCAACGATTCTGTAAGAACGTTGAAAAAACCCATAATCAACGAGATCGTTTGCGCGGCACCCCCAACATATACACAAACGTCCGTCTTAGTGAACGTCAGCGCGGAAAGAAGCGACGTATAATCCCGTTTGGGCTTATCTGTTTGTTCAGATTGTTTTGTTGAAATGGGTTTTCCCTTTTTTCCGTTAAGAGATAGAAGGATCCCTTCCTTTTCGTCAAAAAACAGTTTGATCGCCAGTATTTTGACGCCAAAGAGTTTTACGACAAAAAAAAGGAGTTTTCTATCAACGGAAAACGCCCCGTCAACGCCGACGAAGATCGGCAACACGATTGTCATAAAAGCTACGATACAAAAAAAGAAGCCCACCTAAACAGTATGGCGGGCTTGTATGTATTTTATTATGATCATTCCTTATCCGCGGCAACTTCTCCAAGAACAACGTTGGAGAGATCAACTTCATACTCGTCTTCCGTGCTCGGCGTGACTTTGATCTCTTCACCGAGGGCGAGCATCGGCGCGTCAACTTCGTTGACAGTCTTTTCGGGAAACAGCTCAACATTGTTCTTTTGCATGCCCTCTTCAATGACTTTGATGCGCTCTTGAACCTCTTTGACGGACGGGAGCTCGGAAAGATCGCCAAGCTGGAATTTAACAAGGAATTCGTCCGTCGTGCCGTACAAAAGCGGTCTGCCGATGGCGTCCTTGCGCCCCACCACTGTGATCAGGTTGGATTTGAGGAGCATCGTGATCGCATAGTCGGAATTGGCGGAACGAATGTCGTCGATCTCAAGACGTGTAACGGGCTGTTTATATGCGACGATCGCCATAACTTCCAAAAGAGAACGACTAAGCTCGCGCTCTTTTAAAGGCTTAAGGACCTCTGCGACCTTTTCGCCAACGTCCGGAGCCGTCACAAAACGCAACGTTCCCGCATTCTCCAAAAAGACGATGCCGCCAACGGCGGGATCATATTTTTCTTTTAGGTCTTCCACGATCGCGTCAAGACGTTTTTTGGTAATATCCATTTTTTCAAGGATCTCTGTTTTGGCGATGCCTTTTCCGGAGGCAAAAACGATCGCCTCAATTATACTCATCTGATTGTTCATCGAATCCTCCCTCGTACTCTAAATTCTCCGCACCCTCTTTGAGGGTGATCTTGATGTCCTCAAAGGGCTTTTCCTGCACAGCTTCGGCAAACTGCTTTTTCAACAGTTCTAGCAAAGCAAGAAACGTGTTTATCTTTTCACTATCGGTATAGTCGTCGTCAAATAAGGAGAAAAAGGTCAATTCCCTCTTCTCAAGCAGCGCCGCGGCAAGTGATTTGGTCTTTTGCCCAACGGTAAAACGATCTTTGACGATCAGTTTCGGTGCCGCTTCGGTGGTTTTGGTCTCCGCCTTATACATGATCTTGGCAAAGGCATCCAACAAATTATCCAAATTGAAATTGGTCAGCAAAATGCGGCAATCCTTTTCATCGAATTCCGCTTCGCGGAAAAACCTGTTTGTCGTTTCGGAAAGTTTGAGTTTTTGTGCGCTGTCCTTGATCAAGTCGTATTCCTCAAGCAACAAAATGATGGAGTTTTTGTCCTCCTCCAAAATTACGTCTTCCTCTTCGGTGCGCGGCAAAACGCTGCGCAATTTTATGTCAAGAAGCGTCGCCGCCATACCGGCAAAGTTGCTTGCCTTTTCCAGGTCCAAGGAACTCATGTCCTCTATGTAACGCAAATATTGCCCCGTGATGTTGGAAACGAAGATGTTTTTGATCTCGATCTTCGCCTCTCGCAACATGTGCAAAAGGAGGTCGAGCGGACCTTCGAAATCGTCCAGCTTAAAACTGAACGTTTCTTTGCTTTCAACAAAGAATTCTTCCATCAGCCGATTAGCCCTCCCATAATTTTTTCAAACAAAGTCAGTATCCCCTTTTGCACTGCCGAAAGGTACATGCCGAAAACATCGCCCTGTGGGAACCCGATACGATCCAGGAGAAACCCGACAAGCACGATGCCGATCAAAAGATACGCGCCGTATCGACGCATAAAGCGGATATACCCGTTTTCCCTTTTGGAAAGCGCTTCAACCACCCTGAAGCCATCCAAAGGAAAGATCGGCAACAGGTTAAATGCGATCAAAACGGCGTTGAGTAGCGTTAAAAACAGCGAAAACTCAAACAAAAAGTACAGAAAATAATAAAGCGCCCTAGACGTTGTGTTTAAAGTCAAAAAAGCATAGCCGAGCCCAACCATTAAGCCAAAGCCCACAAGCGCCTGCAAAAAGTTGGCGATCACACCGGCAAATGACGTTATGAGAAGCCCCTTGCGATAATTGTTAAAATTGTTGGGATTGATGGGTACGGGACGCGCAAACCCAAAGCCGACAAGCAAGAACATCACAAGACCGATGGGGTCAAAGTGGGCAAGAGGATTTACAGTCAACCGCCCTTCTATCTTTGCCGTAGGGTCACCAAGCTTATAAGCGGCAAAACCGTGCGCAAATTCATGCAGTGAGATCGCAAAAGTCGCACTCAATAAGAATGCGACCAAAAGGAGTATTTTTTCCACCGCCGAATAGGTGGATGAAAACAGAATGCGATAAACCATAACTTTATTTTATTATAAGAAAAACAGTTTTTTTCGTCAAGAATATTTTGCTCCGGAAAAGAAAACGGCGCGCCGGTTTTAGCGCGCCGCTCGGGTTTACGCCCACTGATCGGCGATTTTTTTGAAGTTGTCTCCGATCGTTGCCTTGTCGGCGTCTTCGGCGGCAAAGAGTTTTACTTTATAAACACGCTCACCTTCTTTTACGGTACATTCCCCAACTGGGTCTCCTTTTTTAACGGGGGCTTTTACATCGTAAAAAACGTATTCAACACCGGCATCCGTGTTGTTTTCATTCATCTTGCGTATGACGGAAACGTCTTCCTCGGCGGCGGCAAGGATCTCTTTAACACGTGCGGATCTCACAGGACAATGGAAGACGGGATCTCCTTTTTTGACGAGGACCTCGGTTTTGTAGTTCGCAAAGCCGTATGATAACAGGCGTTTACTCTCGGCAAATCGCGTTTTGCTATCGTCAACGCCAATCAGGACGGAAATGAGCTTGGTATCCCCTCTCGAAGCGCTTGCCGCAAGACAAAATTTTGCCTCAGACGTAAAACCGGTCTTGCCGCCGTCGCATTCTTCGTAAAACCGCACGAACTTATTCGTGTTTGTGAGGGTTGTCACCCGTCCGTCGGGATGAACGTATTCCTCGAGCCAAATTTTACTGTAATCGTAATAATGCTCGTGTTTGGTAAGTTCCGCAAGCATAACGGCAACGTCCGAGGCGCAGCTGTGCCCGCCGGCTTTCGGAAGCCCAGTTGCGTTAACGAAAACGGTGTGCTGCATGTTTAACGCAGTTGCCCTGTCGTTCATTTTGGCGACAAAAGCCTCTTCCGAGCCGCTGATCCTTTCGGCAAGCGCAACGCATGCGTCGTTGGCGGAAACCACAATAACGCCCTTTAACAAATCGGTCACCGGGTAATCGAGCCCCCTGTCTAAAAACATCTGGCTGCCACCCATACCGGAAGCGGTCTCGCTGATCGTGATCTTTTCATCAAAAGACAGGTTGCCTTTTTCGATCTCTTCAAAGGTCAACAATGCCGTCATGATCTTAACCATGCTTGCAATAGGCAATTCTTCATTTTCGTTTTGTCCGTACAACATTTCGCCCGTACGTTTGTCGATCAAACAGGCGCTTTTTGCCTTTACCGGAGAAAACCCATCCGCGTTGGCGGCTGTAACTGTGGCGGGAGCAACCACCCCTACCGCAAAAAACAGCGCAATCAAAAACAATACGATTTTTTTCATACTTCACCTCGTAAGGTAGTATGACGGCATTTTTTAGGAATATACGCCGTTACAGTGCGATCATAACCAAATACAACACCCCGCACAGAACGACGTATATCACAAAAAGGATCAAAAGATAAACAAGAAAGATTTTTAAAGAAAAAAACAAAGTTTTTTTGGCAGTGTTTACACACCGATCCGCCCCGACGGCAAGCCTTACGGAAATTGAGCGAAGCGCAACCACCGTTAAAAGTACACCGGCACAAAACAAAAGCGGCAAATATACGATTGCTACGGACAGCACGAAGGAAAGCAAGGAGTCGGACTGAAAACATACACATGCGATTTCACCAAAGTATTTACCGACAAAAAGGAGCGAAATTGTCGGATACAGTTTCGGAATCGGAAGATAACAAGCAAGAATAGACACCGTCAAAAACAGAAAAAAACGCAAAAGATCCGGCACAAGATAGGAAAAAGGAGCATATTTCAGATGAAAAAGTGCCGCAAATACGCCAAACGGCGTTTCTTTCGCCCCTACTTTTACACCGATATACACCCCGAGCGCCACACCCAAAAGCAGCATCACAAGATAGTATATGATTTGCGATTTGTTTTGTTTTACGGCAAATCCGACGTCTTTTTTAAAAAGAAACAGGCGATCTTTTAAGGTGTATTTCATAGAAATACTTATGCCGTTTATTGTCGAAATATGAAAAAACGGCAACTTATTTGCCGTCTTTAAATCGCTTTATGCAACGTTTTCAAGCATCCAATCAAGATATAAGCCGTACCCAAGCGTGCTATCGTTGACCAAAACGTGCGTAACGGCACCGATCAACTTTCCGTTTTGGACGATGGGACTTCCGCTCATTCCCTGCAAGATACCTCCCGTTTCACGCAAAAGCTCCTCGTCCGTCACACGTATCAACATACTTTTTTCCGCGGGTTTTCTTTGCGTGGTAGTTTTTACGATCTCAATATCATAAGCCTTAGGCTTATCTCCGTTTATTGTGGAATAAATCGACGCTTTTCCCGTTTTGACTTGTTTTCTGGAAGCAATGGGTATGCTTTGGAGCTCGTTATTAACTTCTTTTTTCATAACGCCGTAAACGCCAAATGCGTTACAACGAGTAATCGTGCCTATCGGAGATGTTCGGTCGGTAAATCTTCCCGTCAATTCTCCCGCTTTTCCGCTTTCAGGGCGCTTAAAAGAGGTGATCTCGCAACGATAAATCGAGCCGGAATCACACAAAAACGGCTTTCCCGTATCGGCATCAATGATCCCATGCCCCAATGAGCCGTATTTTTGGCTATCAGGCAATACAAAAGTCAACGTCCCGATCCCATTGATCCCGTTTTTGAGAGTTAATCCGATCTTTTTCAGTCCCGTAAGGCTATCGGTGGCAGGAGTAAGCGTGAAAGAAAGCTCACGCTCACCCCTTCTCACGGTCAAGGTAACGTCACCCTCCGCCCGTTGCATAACGGAAGCAAAGTCCGCCGCGCTCATGATGGGAACTTGGTTTACGGCAACCACGAGGTCACCCGTCAAAATCTCAGTACCGCGAGAAGGACAAACTGCCCCCTCATCGGTGATGACATCAACAAACCCCGTAACGATCAAACCGTCTTCCGCAAGCCCTATCCCGATGGGCATTCCCCCGAGATACACGCTTTGTTCCGCGGTCGCCACTGTCATGGCAGACGCCGGCATTAGAAACAATGCTATTGCAAAAGCGCATAAGCATAGGCATATTACCTTGTTTTTCATTTTGCCACCTCATTGCTTATCATTTGCAAAGGACAAAAGATTACACGGCTTTTGTGTTGGAAAATACTTGAAATTTATTATGATTTACGGTTGTTTTTAGAATAATATTATGAAAATCGTATTATTTTAGAACAATTCACCTATTTATGGAACGAATTTTTGCCTTTTTCTCAAGGGCAATATTTCTGAGCTCACGAGCATGAAGAGTACCGTATGCCCCTGCACCGGCAGCCAAACGCTCCACCTCACCGACAACACCCGATTCATCTAATGGCAACAAAGACGTCCTCGTTGTGCCGTTGGTTACGTTCTTTTCAATCAAGAAATGAACGTCACTCATCGCTGCAACCTGCGGCAAATGTGTGATTGCAATCACTTGCCTGTCTGCGGAAACAAGCGCCAGTTTCTCCGCAACGACCTCTCCGATCTTGCCGCTGATCCCCGCGTCGACTTCGTCAAACACAAGAGTTTGGATCCCGTCCAGTCTTGAAGTGATCACTTTCATCGCAAGCATAAAACGCGACATCTCGCCGCCGGAGATGATTTTGGAAAGGTTTCTGACGGGCTCACCCGGATTGGGTGAAATCAAAAATTCCACGCGATCAAAGCCGTTTTCTCCGAGAGCATCTTCCCCTGAATGGAAATCGACCTCAAACACACTGCCTTTCATTCCAAGTTGCGCAAGCTCCGTTTCCAGTTCCGTCTTTAGCTTGCGCGCCGCAGAACGGCGCATTTTGCTTAAATCGGAGGATCTTTTGATCAATTTATCGTATAAAACTGCTTTTTGAGCGGTAAGATCCTTTATTACGTCATCCGCCTCAGACAGTTCATCATATTCTTTTTGATATTTTTCAAGATTGGCAAGCACCTCTTCAACCGACCCGCCGTATTTTCGTTTCATCGAGCGGATCAAATCCACACGCCTTTCCACTCGGTCGGCGGTGGCGCCGTCAAAATCAAAGCCATCCAAATAGGACTGCAACTCATCGGTTATATCCCCAATCTCCACGTATGCGGAATCTAAGCGGTTATAAAGCTCCTCCAGACGTGCGTCATAGCCGGAAGCCGGTCTTAAAGCGCTCATTGCCGCCGAAATTGCGCCCTGCACACTAAAAGCATCGTCCCCTTTTAGGGTAAAAGCGGATGCGCCAACGGAATCCAAGATCTTTTCCGAGTTACGAAAACGCTCACGCTGAGCAATTAGCTCTTCCTCTTCGCCTTCTTTGAGTTCAGCTGCGATGATTTCTTCGATTTGATATTTCAAAACGTCTGCACGGCGCGCACGCTCGCCTTCGTCGCCATACGCGGAAAGCATTTTTTCGGTATCTTTATACTGATGATATAGAGAATTGACCTCTTTTTTAAGAGGATCAATGTCCGTTTCGCCGTATTTATCCAAAAGTTCAATATGTGACGAAACGTTTAAAAGAGATTGGTTTTCGTGCTGTCCGAGAATGTCGACAAGCGTTGCGCCAAGCTCTTTTAACATAGAAAGCGCCGCAGGACGCCCGTTGATCCTTACTTCACTGCGATTTTCGGTCATAGAACGGAAAAGGATCAAAGTATCATCCTCTTCATAGCCCATTTCCGCCATTTTACCTTTTGTTATGGGAGAATCGGACAAATCAAAAACCGCTTCCACACTTGCCACGGACGCACCGTGACGAATGAGACTTTTATCCGCCCTTGCACCAAGTGCAAAACCCAAAGAATCGATGATAATGGACTTTCCTGCGCCCGTCTCACCGCTTAACACGTTTAGATTACGACCGAAATCGATGGTACTATCCTCGATCAGGGCGATATTTTTGATGTGCAATTGAAGGATCATTTTACTTACGAGAGGATAGATCGCCGGACAAATAGGATGAGAATTTATCCGCGATCTTATTGACAACGGAGCTGTCGGCGGCGACAAAGATGCAATCATCGCCCGCAATTGAACCGAAAACACCCTCAAGCTCAAAACTGTCAATGATGGCGCAGACCGCGTTTGCGCTGCCCGCAAGCGTCTTTATGATGATCAAATTGCCGCAAGCTACAACGGAATTTACGGTTTGCCTGAAAATGGCAGCCGTCTTATCCTCGCCGGAGTCGTAATCACGCGCGGTCTGAACGTATCGGAACGCGCCGTTTTCTTTGACTTTTTTCAGCCCAAGCTCATTGATATCGCGGGAAACCGTCGCTTGCGTGACGTTAAAGCCCTCAGCGTTTAACAGATCAACAAGTTGCTCCTGCTTCCCCACGTTAAACTTTTTGATCAATTCCAAAATACGCAATCTTCTGTTGTCGCAAGCCATATCTTATTTTCCTTTTGCAAATTTGCTCAGCATGATCGAATAAAAACTGCCTTTGTCCATACGAACGAATGAAACGCCCTCATCGCTCCCCGTAACCGTCACGTTAACTGTTTTGTCAACGGTCAAAACGCTTACGCCGTCCACCACGACGACGCATTTCCCCGACGTAGATGCGGAAATTTCGACGAATTCCTCATTGGGAAGCACAATCGCCTTGGATTGCAAGCTGTGCGGACAAATGGGCGTCACGATAAACGCAGGAACCTTGGGGCTAAGGACGGGGCCACCCGCCGAAAGCGAATACGCCGTGGAGCCGGTCGGCGTGGAAACGATCACACCATCCGCGCGGTAGTGATCCAACGCGCCGCCGTCAGCGTCTATGGAAACGTCCATCAAATTGATCGTATCGGCACGCCCGATGACGACCTCGTTCAAAGCATAGAAAGTTTCGCCTTGACACTTGATCTCCAAGAAGTAGCGCTTATCAATGTTAAAACTCTTTTTGACAAGTTCATCAACGTATTCCGCGGCGGTTTTGCCCGACTCGGCAAGAAAGCCCATTTTCCCGCAGTTGATGCCCAAAATGGGAACCGACACGCGAACGCTTCTGACAAGTTTTAAGATCGTGCCGTCACCGCCGAAGACGACGACAAAGTCCGTCCCTTTCTTGATCTCACCGTCAAAAAGGTAATAATCAAAAGAGCGACGGGATAACTCCAAGATGAAATCTTTGGAGAACTCCTCGGCAAGCGGCTTTGTTTTATTTATAACAAGACAAAAGTTCATAATGAAATTATAAAACAAATATTCATAAAATACAAGGATTTTATGCAGGAAAAATAAAAAATATCATGTATTTATTGGATAATTTTATTTTATAAACAAAACCGTTCTTTCGGGATTTTTATCCGGAAAAACGTCCGGCACGGGACAACTTTCCAAATAACGGAAACCAACGCCCTCCGCGGAGGTCTTTACAAGAGAAAAGGCTTTTTCAATGGCTTTTTTATCGTGCACAACGCCGCTTTTCGGCAATGCCTTACGCCCGACCTCAAACTGCGGCTTAAACAGCGTCAAAAGCACCCCATCTTTTTTCAAAAGTGGATAGAAAACCTCAAACAAGGAGCAAAGCGAAATAAAACTCAGATCGACGGAAACAAAATCAAAGGTCTCTTTTTCAAAAATCTTGTTTAAGTCCTTAACGTTGGTTTTATCAAAGCACTTTACGCGCGGGTCTTTTTGTAATTGATCGGGAAACGCGATCGTAAGGTCCACAGCGCACACGTCGCTTGCACCCTTTTTTAACATACAATCGGTAAAACCGCCGTTTGCGGCGCCGATATCCAAACAACTCTTACCGACGAGATCGATCTTGAATTTTTCCAAAGCGTTTTCGATCTTGAGCCCGCCCAATGACGCATATTTTAAAGTATCTTGGATCTCAATCTCTTCGTCCGGGGCAATTTCCGCCGCGGGTTTATCCATTACGACGCCTTTTACCTTCACGCCGCCTGTTTTGATCAAATTCTGCGCGCGCGTACGAGAAACGCCGAGTTTTTCCGAAACAAAAAGATCAAGTCTCATTGAGGATCGCCTCCGAAACGGTTTCCGTATCAATGCCGTAGTGTTTGCGAAGAACGGAGGGTTTGCCAAACGTAACGTAGCCGTTGGGCAACGTAAAAGCACGCAATTTGCAGCCCATGGCAAGCAAACGTTCGGATAATGAGCCCGCAAAAACGACGTCCTCCATCACGTATAGCGCTCCGCTTAAAGATTCGATCAATTTCTTATCAATGGGAGCAATAAAACGCGCGTTGATCACGCCAAGATCCTTGCCTTTTTTTGCAAGCATTTCTTTGACGCCCATTGCTTCGCCGATCATTGCAGCGCCGTGCGTGATCAAATAGCCGTCTTTGCCCTCCGAAAGCACTTTCCAACGGGGGAAATCGTCGTCCGTCGGAACATTAACCCTCATACCACTCTTCGGATAGCGAATGACTTTTACCCCACGATTGCGGCTTGACCAAGCCATCATCAAGCGTAGCTCGTCAAAGGTTGCCGGGGAGGCAATTTTTACGTCGGGGACGGACGCCAAAACGGAAAGATCGTAAATGCCCTGATGCGTTTCGCCGTCTTCCCCCACGATACCGGATCGATCAAGCATCACCGTCACGTCCAAATTGTCCATCCCTACGTCGTAAAGCAGCTGGTCGTACGCCCGATGTAAGAACGTTGAATAGATTGCCACGTACGGCTTAAACCCGGCACGCGCCAGCGCTGCGGCGACCGTCATCGCCGTACTTTCCGCAATGCCCACGTCAACAAAACTGTCGGGGTACTTTTCAACAAAACGACTGAGTCCCGTACCGATCGCCATTGCAGCCGCTACCGCAACGATCTTGTCGTCTTTTTCACGCAATTTGATGAGCTCCTCGCCAAAGACGACGCCAAAGCCCTCGCCGCTTCTTTCCCCTTTAGGGGAAATCCCGTGCATTTTCAATGGGTTTTGCTCCGCAAGGGCATAGCCCTTTCCTTTGTTGGTTACGACGTGAACGATCACGGAGCGATCAAGCGCATTTGCACGTTCCAACGCCTCGATGAGAGCCTTGACGTCATGTCCGTCAACCGGACCGATATAATCGATCTCATACATTGAAAACGGGCTTTCTTTTTTGCTTTTTACACTACCGTCATAAGGCTTTGAACGCAGATCCGAAAGGAACTCCGGCACGCTGCCCACCCCCGAAGAGATAGAATACGTGTTGTCGTTGATCACGATGATTTGTTTTCCGCAAGAAGAAACGAGGTTGAGCCCTTCCGCGGTCTCGCCGTTGACCATAACACCGTCGCCGACAACGGAGATCACACGATAATCGTCTCCTGACAGAGAACGCGCCTTGCAAAAGCCGCACGCCGCCGAGATAGCGTTACCCGCATGACCACCGATAAAAGCGTCGTATTTGCTCTCGGACGGCATCGGAAAGCCGCTGATTCCGCGGAACGTACGCAACGTATCAAACGCGTCGTTGCGCCCTGTCAATATCTTATAAGCATAGGCTTGATGTCCGACGTCAAAAACGATCTTGTCCTTTTCGACGTCAAAGACCTTTAACAAAGCGACGATCAGCTCAACAGCGCCAAGAGAAGCGCCGATGTGCCCGCCGTTTTGCAACGTAACTTCAATGATCCTTTGACGCACTTCCTCGGAAAGCTCTTTAAGAGCGGAAAGAGAAAGCTTCTTTACCTCAGCGGGTGCGCTTATCTTTTTTATAAGCATGTTTTCTCTCCTTTCTTTCCTCTTTACTGAAAAAGGCAAGGAACCTTGCCGTAAGCATGATCAAGTCTTTCGAGTTCTTTATCGCAATGGCTTTTTCGATGGCTTTTCCCCCAACGGTAAGCGCCGCGATCAAGGCGCTTGCGATGATCGAGATCAAGAGTTTATGCGAATCCGCACCGGAATACTGCACGATACGAAGCACGATTGCCGCCGAGCATGCGCCGGAAACGACGCCGCAAATGTCACCGATCACGTCGCAACAGATGCTGCTGACCTTTTCGGAGTTTTGCACGAGACGAATGGCAATGCGGCTGCCGGGGATCCTTTTTGCAGCCATAGCGGTGAGCGGCTTGATGTCGCAATTGGTTGCCGCAACGCCGATCCCATCAAAAATGATGCTGATCAAAACAAGCAGGATGCAAATGAGCAGCGCAACGACAAGGTTGCTTTTGGTTGAGACGATCTCCGTGGAAAAACTAAAAAAAGCCGAAAGGACGAGCGTGATGATCGTCACTTTTAACGGCCATAAATTGCGTTTTTGCCCCTTGTGTTTCGGATGATCTTTGTGTTCTTCCTCAGGAAGAGGCACTTTATTGTCTGCGTCCACGTCGCTTGCTCCTTATTGATCGGTGGTGGCAATGTAAGTAAACCTTGCGCCATAGGTCCAGTAGGATTTCCCCTTGCGAAACGCGCCGTCGCCGAACGCGCAGTTTCCTTTTGATCCGCAAGTCGGGGGTCGCCCCACACGCAACTGAATCACCACTAAGGTCGCACTATAATCCTTACGCTACCGAAAACAGTCTAGAAGATTTCCTTAACAGACCACACACGACTTATCCTCTTTTGCAATTTAAGTTTCATGGGCAATCACCGGTCTGCGCCTGCCGGCGCAAACGGTGTGGTTCCCAATCCGCCTATTTCACTCAAGGCAGGCTACGCTGCACACAGCTTGATACCGCATTACAGGTTTAATCCTGCACAGTGCCCAGAATCGACCACCATTGCAGGTCTCCACGAAAGGTGGGTCGGCTTCCGTATGCCGTTACGAAACGCCCACG